>JACQKK010000091.1 GCA_016204605.1 Candidatus Lambdaproteobacteria bacterium | reverse complement strand
CCTCCCACCCCGGCCCTCCCCCGCAAGGGGGGGAGGGAGCAAGGCTCCGATGGGCTGTGGTGGCCAATTGCGATCGCCCTCCCTCTCCCTGGGGAGAGGGAGGGCCGGGGTGGGTGAGGTCGCGACGCGCGCCACTGCGACTCGGCGCTGCACGGGTCTCTTGCCGAATCACGCGGTCGTGCCGCCATCCACGGAGAAGGCGGCGCCGGTCACGTAGGAGGCCTCGTCGGAGACCAGGAACAGGGCCACATTGGCGATCTCTTCCGGCTGGGCCTTGCGGCCGAGGGGATTCTCGGTGCCCCTGACGCCGACGGCCGCCTCGACATCCTTGCCCTTGGCGCCGGGCTGATCCGGGCGCACCGTGAACGTGCGCAGCATGGGCGTATCGGTCGTGCCCGGACAGACCACGTTCACGCGGATGCGCTCGGGCGCCAGGCGCTTGGCCAGCGACTTGGCGAAGCCGATCACGCCGAACTTGCACATCGAGTAGATGGGGCTCTTCAGCGAGCCGCGGATGCCGGACGTGGAGGCCGTATAGACCAGGCTGCCACCGCCGCGGGCGCGCAGCAGGGGGATCGCGGCGTCGGTCGCCACCACCAGGGTACGCAGGTTCAGAGCCACGGCCAGGTCGAAATCGGACATGTTGATGCCCTCGACCTTCCACGGCCCCGGATGGCCGATGTGGTTCCAGATGAAATCCAGCCCGCCGAATTCCTTTGCCGTCTCCTGCACCATGCGCCGGCTGTCGGCATCCTTGGTCAGGTCGGCCACGATGCCTTTCGCGCGGCCGCCGTTGGACTTGATCTCCCGCACGACTTCGTCGACGGCGGGCGCGTTGATATCGACCACCCCCACCGCGGCGCCTTCTTTTGCGAAGCGGATGGCCCCGGCGCGCCCCATCCCCGAGGCGGCCCCGGTCACGATCCCGATCTTCCCTTGCAGTCGCATCTCGTCTCTCCTCTAAGCCGGCATGTCCCAGGCCCGGGCCGCCAGAAGCGTGTGGGCGAGCCCTGAGGCCCGCTTTACCACACTTCCCGAGCAGGAAACCAGAAAGGCCGGTTCGGCACCGGGCGAGCACAAGATCGGGCGGTATCCTCAGCCGCCGAACTCGAGGATGTCGAGGCCGTTCAGCCGGTCCAGCAGGTAGATCAGCCCGCGCCCGTCCACCTCCACGTCGTTGCTCTGGGGCACGCTCTGGCCCTGGCCCGGCTCGGGGATGAAGCAGCCCACCTCCTTCGGCAGCATGGGGTCGGCGATGTCCACGATGCGCAGCCCGCCGGAGAACCAGGTGACGAACACCAGCGTGCCCTCGATGTGCTCCTGGAACTGGTGCGCCCCGAAGCGCTTGCCCCGGCGGCTCCAGGGCGAATCGGCCTCGCTGACGTAGAACTGGGAGAGCGGCCGGATGCGGTTCAGGTCGCCGATGTCGAACACCCACAGGCTGGCATGAAGCTGGCCGGGGTGGTGATCGTGCTCCTCATCCACCACCAGGGCCAGCTTGCGGCCCGCGATGGGCTTGAGCACCGGCAGCACGGTGTGGGTGGGCGGGTGCACCGGTGGGTGGTAGTTGTACGAGCCGAGCGTCCGCAAGCGACGGATGTCGGAGGCGTCGACCACGGCGAAGCCGGCGAACCAGCAGGAGGCGTAGAAGCGGTCGCCCACGTGCAGGGCGTGGTGGAGCCGGTGGTCGTACCCGCTCCAGGTCGGCCTCTCGCCGCTGGCCACGTGCTGGCCCGGCAGCGCCCAGCAGGAGACCTCTTCCGGCTGCTCCGGGTTGGCCAGGCTGTACACCCGCAGCACGTTGCCGTGGTAGCCCTCCTTTTCCGAGGAGACGTAGGCGTACTGCTCGTCGCAGTCGAAGCGGTGCACGCCGATGCCGTGGGTCTTCTGGTGGCAGAGCAGCCGCGGCCGGGTGCGGTCGGAGACGTCGTAGACCTTGAAGCCGCCCTCTTGGTAGCCGCGCCGGTTGGCCTCGCGCAGCGTCGCCACGTCGGCCGGCTTGACCTCGAGGGCCGCCGCCAGCTCCTCGTCGCTGGGCGCCCGCCCGAGCCGGCCCTCCAGCCGCGCGGTGGCGGCGGGAAGCTCCCGCCCCTTGCGCAGGAGATTGCCGTTGTACTGCTCGTGGTTGACCAGCATCAGGTCCCCCACCACCCGCGCCTTGTGGGAGTGCGAGTAGCGATCCGGCAGCATGATCTGGGAGACGATGCGGGGCTTGCGGGGGTTGGAGACATCCACGATGGAGGTGCCGTGGGGCGGGTCCATGTGGCCTATGTAGGCGTAGTCCCCCTGCACCACCACCTGGCCGCCGCCGGCCAGATCGAGCCGCGCCAACCGCTTCACGTTGCTGCTCAGTGCGCCGTTACCGCGTGCGCCGCTTCCCTTCATGGTCGCTTGCCTGGCCATCGTCACGCTCCGGTTGAACGCCACCCCTGGCCCCTCCCCAAGCATTGGGGAGGGAAAATGCGGGACCCCACACCCGGCCCCTCCCCAAGCATTGGGGAGGGGAAACTCTGCACCCTCGCGCTCCGCGCAAAGTCCGGGGCGGATACGGTTCGGTAGCGGCGCCGGTGGAGGCGGATGGGCAGGACTCGCCCCAACCGGCGATCCCTTCTGCTCGTGCGTGCAGGAAATCGAAGCCCCCCATCCTGGAGATCGGCTCGTACCATGAATCCTGGACGCGAGACAAACGCGCGTCCCGCAGAGCGACGCCCGCCGCAACGCTGTCCACCGGCACCCCACCCCCGGCCCCTCCCCGCCATCGCGGGGAGGGGTGTACGGCCAGGGTGCACGTCACGGCGGGAGTTGCGCTCCGTGCAACGCCGTAGCAGAGTGCGGGGCGCGGGCCGCAGGCCGCGGCAGCGTTGATGGCAGTGCACCTGGCGTGGACGCATCCATGCAACTGGGGTTGACGCTCGGCTCGGGCCACGCCTACGCGAACCTGGACGTGGCGATGGTGCAGGAGGCGGAGCGGCTCGGCTACAGCATCGTCTGGGCGTCGGAGTCGCACGGGCTCGACGTGCCGACGCGGCTGACCTGGCTGGGGGCGCTGACCTCGCGCATCCGGCTGGGGGCGGGGGTGATGCAGATGCCCGCCCGCACCCCCGCCGCCACGGCCATGACGGCGATCACGCTCGATCAGCTCTCCGGCGGGCGGTTCGTGCTCGGCCTCGGCGTGTCCTCGCCCCGGGTGGCCGAGGGCTGGCACGGCGTGCCCTTCGGCAGGCCGCTGCCGGTGGCCCGGGAGTATATCTCGCTGGTGCGCCAGATCTTGCGGCGGGAGGCCCCGGCGGCTCTGCAGGGGCGGCACTACCGGGTGCCCTATGACGGCCCCGGCGCGACCGGCCAGGGCCGGCCGCTGCGCAGCGTGGCCCATGGGCGCGCAGACCTGCCGATCTACCTGGGGGCGATGGGGCCGAAGAACCTCGCGCTCTCGGCGGAGATTTGCGATGGCGTGCTGCCGCACCTGTTCTCCCCCGACCACGCCGACCTGCTGCTCGATCCGCTAAGCCGGGGCTTCGCCAAGGCCGGCGGCGGCAAGGGCTTCGCGCGGTTCGAGATCGCCGTCTACGTGGATGTCTTTCCCGGCTCCGATCTCCACGCGTGCCTCGCCAGGGTGAAGACCTACATCGCCCAGTACGTGTG
>JACQKK010000080.1 GCA_016204605.1 Candidatus Lambdaproteobacteria bacterium | reverse complement strand
CGGCTTTGCGCGAATGGAGCGATCGGCACCCCCGCACGATGGATGCTGTGTCTGGAAGCTCCTCCGCATTGACCGAGGCGGAGCCATGATTTTTACGGGAGCGAACAGCAACGATCCAAGCCCACTTGCGGGGGACGGGCAGCCGCTCCTCCGGCCGGACATCGCGATCAGCCGGGAACTGCTCGCAGTCGTTTCCGTCATGGCGTGCCCCGCGTGGGTGGTGTTCACCGCCGCTGCGACGTGGGCATGAAGCGCCGCCATGGGGCACATCCTCCTAAATCCGGCGATTACCCTGTTTCCGGGGCGGGTAGAAGGGCGGTTTGCAGTGGCGCGAGCCCGTTGGCGCCGGTGACAGCGGCGGTCAGGTACTCGCACGCCAGGTGCCATACCGACGTGGAAGTCAACTGCTCCGCAGTGCGTTTCCATTGTTGAAGCAGGCGGTTGACGTCCGTGAGGAGGGTTCTGGCCTGATCGCCCTTGCCGTGCAAGTAGGTGATGCGCAGGTGTTCCTGGCCGCCATGGCGCGTCGAGCGCGCCACGGCGGACAAGAGGAACGGGCGGCTGGTGATCGCTTCCATCCGTGCGCGGGCGTAGCGCCGATGCCCCGCCGGCACCGACAGAAACAGCGTGCCCAGGATGTCCTTCACCTCCGAGCCATTCGATCCCTCATAGGACAACGGACAGCCCGCTTCCCAGGGCGGGTACAATCCCGTCAACGTGAGAAACTCGATGAAGAACGCCAACTGCCCATAGGGCGTGGTCGCAGACCTGGCGTCCCAACTCACCTGGATGCGACCCCCCACCGTCGCCACGCCCAACACCCGCGCCAGCTCCTGAGCCGCCCCTGTTACTCGCCGCCTCGACTCACCCATTTGGTGAACCTCCCTTCCGTGGGATATTCCTTCATCGTCAACGGCTCATACTATTTGGCGTTCGAGATGAGATAAATGATTCGCGTCCCTGAGGAGCGCGGAGCGCGTCTCGAAGGGCGCGGGGCGCGCGGTGGCCTTTGAGACGCCCTGCTGCGCAGGGCTCCTCAGGCACACGGCGGTAGAACTGTTGTGATTGCGAATTGGTATCAGAAGCTGTAGCGCACGCGCAGATCCGCGCGGGTCCGGGTGGGGCGCTCCCCGTAGTCGCTGAAGCGCGCGCCGGCCAGCCAGGCGAGGCGCAGGCGCAGTTCCAGGTTCGTGACCCCCGCGTAGATCAGCTCGGGCATGGCGATGGTGCTCCGATCCTGCAGGTTCGCGGTGATCGTCAGCGCCGGGGTCAGGTACAGCCAGCCGAACGGCTCCTTCTGGCTCACGCGCAGGTAGCCGTAGTCGCGCCCGGGGTTGGGCTGCCCGTAGGCGCCTTTCAGAAGCTGCTGCGCCCGCTGCAGCATCGCCGGCTGACCGGCCTGGAAGCGGGCATACGCCTCGTCCACATACCGGTAAAAGGTGGTCAGCTCGTCCGCCGTGTATCCCGCCCCGTTGTGGTAGACCTCGACGATGGCCGTGAGCTCCGATTCCGTCAGGTAGCGGATGCCGGCCAGCCAGCTCTGCGCCGTGCGCGCCTGCTGGGTCACGGCGCCGTTCGGCTCAAGCACCGCTCGCGGGAGGTCGCCCAGCAGCGCCCACTCCCCGTGCACCTCGAAATTCGAGGTGATGTTGCGGGAGAAGTCCACGCCGTAACGCCAGGAGCGCGTGCCGCCGGAGAGCACGGCCAGATCGAGGTCCGTGTCCCACAGCAGCAGGTACAGCTTGGCCGCCAGGTTGTCGGCCTCCTTGGCCCCGAAGTCGTCGTTGACCTGCTCACGCACGGGCAGGGCGACCAGGGTGAAGTCGACTGTTTTCAGCGCGCCTGGAAGGCTCCGGATTGCCACCGCGCGGGCCATCACGAACCCCTCCTGGCTCAGCTCCGGATCGTCGGGGTTCTTGGGGCGGTCCACGAACGCGATGGGATTCCAGGCGTAGCCCTTGCCCCAGCGCGCCACGCGCTTGCCCACATCCAGCGTGAAGACGGGGGCGGGCTGCGCCGTCAGGTAGGCCTCCTGAACGGTCGAGTCCGTCTCGACCCCGGCAGAGGAGTCTTCGCGGACGGCTTCGCCCCGGAACACGGCGCCCAGCCAGCCCGCCTGGTAGCCGAGATCGAGGTGCACCCGCAGCTCTGAGGCGTCGAGCTGCTCCCGGGGGTTCTGGTGGAACTGCAACCGGTAGAGCGCGGCGTCGGAATTCAAGCGCTGGCGGGTGGCCAGTCCCTGGAGGAAACCGCCGTAGGTGAACGGCCGCTTCTCAACCTCCGCCACGTCGAACCGGTACTGCTCCTGTGCGAGCGAGGCGACCGGCAGGGCGGATGCCACCGGCAGTTGCGCCAGAACCACGAGCGCCACCCGCGCCAGGCGGCCGACCGCACCCCGGCTAGCGCAGCACATCGATCCGGCCCATGGCGTCCAGCGTGAACAGCTCGTCCGCCAGCGGCCGGGGCTTGACCTTGGCCCAGATCATCACCGACTTGTAGCCCTTGTAGAGCGGGCTGTCGGTCTCGACCACGCTGGGCCGTACCACGCCGTCGCCGAGGTCCTTCGGCTCCTTGTAGTACAGGGTCTTGATCAGCAGGCCGCTGGCGGCATAGGCCTCGATGCGGGTGGGCACCTTGCGCTGCCTGTCCACCCACATCTTCAGCCGGTCGTAGGCCACAGCGCCGGTCTTGGCCTTCAGCAGCAGCAGGTGCTGCTTGCCGGCGTCCTCCAGCCGCTCCGCCTCGTATTCGACGGCGAAGTCGAGCCGCAGGATGTCGGCGTTGTTGAACACGCCGCCGGTCACGGATTGCAGGCTGGTGATGCGGATGGGCTTGCCCACATTCGGGATGTACAGCCACATGTTGTCGCCCAGGCGCAGCGTGACGCGACCCTTGTCGCTGGCGGGAGAGAGGAACAGGGCGATGACCTTGTCCTTTCCCTTCTTGAGCGAGTACAGCACGAACTCCTTGCGCGACCCGTCGGGCTCGATGTTGATCAGCTTGCGGTACATCTCGTAGGCGTCGGGCTGCAGGACGCGGTCCACCTCGCGCAGCAGCGCGTCGCCCTCCGGCGAGGCTCCGTAGGGCCGGCCGGGCGGCAGCGCCAGCGCGGCCAGCGCGAGCAGCAGCAGCGCCAGCGCCAGGCGGGCGCGGGGACGGCGGGCGACGGCGGTGGCGCTGGCCGTGGAGATAGTGCGGGGCATGGCTCCCCTCCGGGGTGCAGCGGGTTTACGCCTGACAGGCATGGGGGCGCTCACACGTGGTGCAGCGCCTGGATCGGGTCCATACGCGAGGCCTTCAGCGCCGGCTGCAGGCTCGCCAGCACCGCCGCGAGGATCGCCAGCGCGCCGATGAACAGCACGTCGCCCGCGGCCAGGGTCGGCGCGAGCACCAGATTGTCCGCCTGCCCGAATTTGTAGGTGAGCTTCAGCAGGTTGAGCCCCCAGATCGCCCCCAGGCTGATCGCCGTACCCACCGCCGTGCCGAGCACGCCCAGCAGCAGCCCTTCGGCCACGAACAACCCCAGGATGCGCCCGGGCTTGGTGCCGATGGCGGCGATGGTGCCGATCTCCCGCACGCGCTCGAACACGGCCATCACCATCACGTTCATGATGCTGATCAGCACGATGGCGACGAGCATGACCTGCATGAACAGCGTCAGCAGGTCGATCATGCGCACGATCGTCGCGAAGGGAGTGAGCGCTTCCCAGGGGTGCACCTCGAACGCCGGCTGACCCTGCGGGTTGACCTGGCCGCCCAGCGTGGCCTCGAGGGCCCGCTGGACGGGGCGCACCTCGCCGAGCGCGCGCAGGCGGATCGCCACCTCGCTCACCTCGGGCTCGGCCATCCGCAGCAGCGTGCGCGCATCGCGGATGTGCACGTAGCCGTCGCGGCCGCCGGGGCCGGTGGCGCTGGCGAGGATGCCGGCCACCAGGAAGGTCTGCCCGTTCACGGAGCCGTCCTTGTTGGTGGCCACCAGCACCACCGTGTCGCCCACCTTGACCTTCATCCCCCGGGCCAGCAGCTCCGGCACCAGCAGTTGCCCGGGCGCCAGCAACCGCCCCGCGCTCGATCCGTTCGAGACGCGCCCGGGCAGCAGCGGCACGGTGCGAAACTCGTCCGCCGGCTCGACGCCGACGAGCCGGATGTTGGTGGTCTCGGTGAAGTTCGAGAACATGGCGCCGAACTTCACCCGGGCGGACCAGGCCTCGACCGCGGGCAGGCTCTTCAGCGCCGCCTCGATCCGCTCCACCTGCGGCGGCCGGAGGTTCAGGTTGAGCGGCAGGTTGTCGATGCTGGCCACGTAGCCTTTGCGGTGCACCTGGAGATGGCCGAGCATGGAATCGGTGATCTGCCCGACCATCAGCGTCTTGAACGAGCCTGCCACGCCCTTGAACAGCAGCACGGCCAGGATGCCCAGCGATACCAGCAGCGTGGTCAGGAGCGTGCGGCGCGAGTAGCGCCACAGGTTGCGCGACGCGATGCGGAGGATGTCAACCATGGCGGGTGCTCCCTGCGGGCGGGCCCTGATCCAGGCTGCCGTCGGTGAGGCGGAACGTCACCTCGGCCTCGGCCATCACCCGGGGGTCGTGGGTGGAGAAGATGAACGTGGTGCCGAACTGGTCCTTCATGGCCCGCATCAGCTCGATCACCCGGTGCGCGGTGGCCGAGTCGAGGTTGGCGGTGGGCTCGTCGGCCAGCACGAGCTGCGGATTCGTGACGAGCGCCCGGGCGACCGCCACGCGCTGCTTCTGCCCGCCGGAGAGCTGATCGGGGCGCTTATCGGCCAGCTCGACGATGCCGACGGCTTCCAGCATCTTGTGCACGCGCTCGCGGCGCTCGGCCGCCGGACGGCGCTGCACCATCAGCAGCGGGTACTCGATGTTCTCCGCGGCGGTGAGCACGGGGATCAGGTTGAAGTCCTGGAACACGAAGCCGAGGTGCCTGCCGCGGAACTCCGCCGCGTGGCGCCGGCCCAGCGTGGAGACGTCGGTATCGACCACCCACAGCTTGCCGCTCGTGGGCGGGTCCAGCGTGCCGATCATGTTCAGCAGCGTCGTCTTGCCGCTTCCGGACGGGCCCACGAACGCCACGAACGCGCCCGGTTCGATGGCGAAGCTGACGTCGCGGATGGCCGGCACGGGGACGCCCACCGTGTTGTAGACCTTGCCGAGGGTTTCGGCTCGTACCAGGCTCATGGTCTGTCCCCTCGTTGAACGTTGCTCACTGCCATGCCGTCGTTCGACTGACCTGGACCCATCCTACCCCGATACTCAGGGGGAGTACCGTGACATAGTGACATTCCGGCGGAAGGGCGCGGGGGTTGGCGGGCACACTGCAGCGGATGGAGACTGCGGGGAGGTCCGCGAGAGCCTGCGGGCCTCCCCCTTGGCGCGCCCGGGGATGCGTGCCTCACCCGGTGGGCTTACCGCCGGCCAGGCGCACCGCCGGGATACGGACCCCAGCCCGCGCGCAGCTTCTCCCACAGCTCCTTGCCCAGCATCTGCTGCGCCTTGGCCATCGCATCGAGCCGGACTTCGGCCATCTGCTTGCGAAGCCCGTTCATGGCTTCCCAGGCCTTGGTCGCGGCGGCCCGGTCGAGCGGGAACTTGTCCAAGGCGGCCTGGTAGGCCGCGGCCTGCTCCTCGAAGGCGGCCTGCTGGCCGATCCACTTGCGCTGGGTTTCGACCCCGAGGTCGCGCAACTGATTGCGCTTGTCCTGCGGAATCTGTCCATAGACGCCGGCGCTGCCCCAGCCACCCCAGGGGCCCGCTCCGGCGCCCCAGCCGGGATAGCCCCAGCCACCGCCGCCCCAGACCCCCATCATTCCGGGGCCCCAGCCGCCGGAGGCGCCGGGGCCGCCCCACGCGGGCACGGGGGCCCAGGCAGGGGGGCCATAGCCTTCCGGCGGCTGCGCCCGCAGGGCAGCCGCGATGAACAGCGACAGCAGGGCCAGCAACAGTATCCGTTTCATGGGTGCTCCTTTCCTCGACAAGTCCGCCCTCTGCGCGGGCGGTGACGCTCCCAAACCCCAAGAGTGGAAAATGCGTTGCCCTCCGGCGCGGCGCGCGGGAACGCGAGCGGTCCGCCCCAGCAGGGCAGGGCGGCCGTCAGTGGATCGGCTCGCCCTTGGCCATGGCCAGGTGATGGGCCTGATGGTGCGTACCGCTCGCCATGAGCCCGATGAACCCGAGGCCCCGGATGCGGGCGACCTCGTTGCGATCTGCGGAAGTGACCGTGAGCCGGACGCCATCGACCAGCGGCTCCGTCCGCGCGGCCCAGCCCGGCATGCGCGCCAGCTCGTGGGCGTGCTCCGAGAGCATGCGCCGGATGGCCGCCAGGGTGCGCCCGCTGCCGGTCACATCGACCTGCACGCCTCCATCGATCGGCCTCGCGACCGCCCCGGCGTCGAGCGTCACCCGGCTCATGTCGATGAGGTGCTGGCGCAGCGCTTCCAGATCGACTCTGGCCCAGTCGGTGGCGGGATCGGCCTCCAGGAGGGCGACGATCTCCTGCACGGCCCCGAAGGCGTCCTGCCCCGGCAGCGTGGGCAGCCGCGGGCGTCCGCTCTCCGGCGCGCCGCTTTGCACCGCCGGCGCAAGCATGTCGTGCGGATGACCTTCACGGGCGGGAGCAGCCGGCTGGGCCTGGGCGACGGCGACGGGGCGCTCGGGTTCGCCCGCAGCCTCGACAGCCATGGACCACGCCGCGTCGAGTGCGAGCAGGGCGACAACGGCAGCGACGAGACCCGCGAAGCGGACCGCGGCGAAATGCGCGCGTGACATGGGGGCTCCCTGGTTCGATTGGAAGATGACCATGTCTCATTCTAACTTCGCCGCTTCTCCTCAATGCATGATTGCAGTCATGTGGCGGGGAACCGGTTGAGGACGATCGCCTCTCGGGTGCGAGAGAGCACGCCCTCGGCCTCGAGCTTCGCGAGCGTCCGGTAGAACGCCTCGCGGGTGAGCCCGAGATCGGCTGCGACGTCCTGGAGGTTCCCTTCGATCCGCAGCGTTCGCTCACGCGCTCCGACATGGAGCCGGAGGTATTGCAGCACGCGTTCGCGCGCGGAACGGATGTTGCGCAGCTCCATGCGCGTGCGCAGCGCCTGGAGCTGGTGGGCCAGCCGCGCGGAGAAGTCCTCCCACGCTCCCGGTGCCCTGCGCAGCGTCGCGATGAACTCGTCCTTCGGATAGACGCGCACCCGGGAGGGGACGGTCGTCACGGCGTCGCAGTGATAGACCTCGGCGAACAGGGAGGATTCGGTGAAGAGATCGCCCGTGCGGGCGGTGTGGAGCACGACCAGGTGATCGTCGATGGTCCGCCGAACCAGACGGAGCCGACCCTCCAGAACCTCGAACAGGGCCGTGACGGCTTCGCCCTGCCGGAACAGGTACTCGTCCCGGGCCAGCTGGCGGACGCTTGCCAGCCGCTCCAGGTCGGCGTGCAGGCCGTTCGCGTTCCACATGGATGGCCTCCCCTCTCCCGCGCCTGCCGGCGACGCCCGGTCCGTCCGCGCGCGGGCCGATCTCCCTGCGCCAGTGGCGCGGCACCGCCAGCGACCGATTCACGTCTGGGGGAACCTGGCGCTCGTTCCGAACGATTCACACACGATGTCCTCGCTTTTTTCAGATCGATGCCGGGTTTTGCGCCGGATGGTTCTGGATCGATCGCGTGCCCGCAGATCACCGGCGGCTGCCGAGGCCGGGCTGCTGCGGACGGATGGTCCTACCAGCGCCAGGCGATCCCGGCACGCACGCCAACGTGCCGTAGGTCGATGAGGACGTATTGCGGGGGCCGGGCACGGTCGTCTGCCGTCGACGCGGTGGCAGGCGACGCACTGTTGGAGACCAGGTGGTAGACCAGCAGGCCTGCGCCGATGGCGCCCACTGCGAGCGCCGCATCCCGGTTGTCGCCGTCGGAGCGTGCCGCGATCATGGCGCCGCCCATGGCCATCATCCCGCCGACCACCAGGGGCCAGTTGGCGGTCACGCCGCCCATCATGCCCATCATCGGCCATCGCCGTGGCGCATCGCTGCGAGACGGCT
>JACQKK010000079.1 GCA_016204605.1 Candidatus Lambdaproteobacteria bacterium | reverse complement strand
GCGCGCCCCATCGGCATCTGCCGCAAGCGGTGGAATACCCACACCGCCCCCGCCGCGATGGCCAGCACCAGCAGGTACATGTAGACGTAGCGGTGGCGCGGGTCGTAGGCGATCCCCAGCAGCCCGTGAAAGGTGGGGCCGCCCGCCTCGCCCTCGGCGCTGAAGCTCAGCCCGAACAGCGTGGGCCGGGGCGCCGAGATGCCGTTCGGACCGCCCGTGAGCCAGGTCATGTTGACCAGCAGCATGCGGATGATCTCGCCGAAGCCGAGCGTGACGATCGCCAGGTAATCGCCGTGCATCCGCAGCACGGGGAACGCCAGCGCGCAGCCCGTCGCCCCGGCCAGCAGCGCCACCAGCGGCAGCGCCGACCAGAAGCCGAGCCCGAGCTGCTGCGCCAGCAGCGCGTAGCTGTAGGCCCCCACCGCGTAGAAGGCCACGTAGCCCAGGTCCAGCAGGCCGGCCAGCCCGACCACGATGTTGAGCCCCATGCCGAGGATCACGTAGATCAGGGTCAGCGAGAGCACGTGGATCAGGTAGTTCGTGGCGCCGGGCAGGAACGGCGCCGCGACCAGCGCCGCCAGCACCACCGCCAGCAGCGGCTTGCCGCGCCGTGCGAGCCATGCGGCCAGGGGGGCGAGCGGCGCTGCGAACGGCGCCGCGACCAGGGCGGCGCGCCGGGCCAGCGCGATCCGCAGGCGCGAGTGCAGCAGCAGCGCGAGCCCGTAGCGCCAGAGGAAGACCGCCGCCAGCAGCACCGCCACGCGCGCCGCGTGCAGGTCGAGCGCCCGGTCGTGCAGCACCAGCCCCACGATGGGCACGAACAGGACGGCGGCGACGAGGGTGGCGAGGGTGGCCTGTTTCAGGGCGAGCCGGTGATCCATGGCGCCGGTGGCGGAGACCTTGCGGGGGTGGGTCAGACCTTTTCGACCTCGGGTCGGCCGAGCAGCCCGGTGGGCCGGAACACCAGGATCGTCACCAGCAGCCCGAACGCGAACACGTCGCTGTAGTCGGTGTTGACCAGCCCCGCGAACAGCGATTCGGCCAGCCCCAGCAGGATGCCGCCCAGCATGGCACCCGGCAGCGAGCCGATGCCGCCGAGTACGGCCGCGGTGAAGGCCTTCACCCCGGCGACGAAGCCGATGAAGAAGTTGAACGAGCCGAAGTTGACGGTGATCAGCACGCCGGCCACGGCGGCCATCCCCGAGCCGATCACGAACACCAGCGAGATCACCCGCTCCGTATCGATGCCGGCCAGCGCGGCCATGACGGCGTCCTGCTGCGTGGCGCGGCAGGCGCGGCCCAGGGCCGTGCGGCCGATCAGCCAGGTCAGCACGGCCATCGCAAGCACCGTCACGGCCAGGATCAGCAGCTGGACGTGGGTCACCTGCACGTACTCGACGGCCCCACCCTGCTCGGCGGCACGACCCAGCCGGAGCACCCCGCTGTAGAGCGGGGGCACGGCCTGATCGCGCGCCCCCTGCGCGAGCTGCACGTAGTTCTGCAGCACCAGCGACATGCCGATGGCGGAGATCAGCGGCGCCAGCCGCGAGGCGCCGCGCAGGGGCCGGTAGGCGATCCGCTCGACCGCGAAGCCGTAGCAGCAGGTCACCGCGACCGTGAGGAGCAGGGTCGCCAGGAGCGCCACGGGCAGCGAATCCACGCCCACGAGCCCCGCCAGCGCGAGGAAGATGGCGAACAGGTACGCCGAGATCATGTAGATCTCGCCGTGGGCGAAGTTGATCATCCCCAGGATCCCGTAGACCATCGTGTAGCCGATGGCGATCAGCCCGTAGATCGAGCCGAGGATCAGGCCGTTCAGCAACTGCTGCCCGAAGATGTACATGGCGTCACGGTCGGCGGGTGGCGCGGGCTCCCAGGGGTGCCCGCAGGCTCGATGCGCGCGCCCGACAGGGCGGGTCCCCGGGCGTTGTTCCGGCAAGCCGGTCCCCCCTCGGGGCGTGCGGCGGTCGCTCGCCCCGGGGGGGCGGTCACTTCACCTGGGCGTAGTCGTACTTATCGGCGCCGGTCTTCTTCCAGCGGTACACGACGTAGTCCGTCTGCTTGAGGTCGCCCTTGGCATCGAAGGCCTTGGGGCCCATCACGGTCTGGAACGTGTTCGCCTTGAGAGTGGCGGCGAGCTTCCTGCCGTCCCGGCTGATGGCGTTGGCTTTCAGCGCGGCCGCGATCACCTGCACCGTGGCGTAGCTATAGAGCGTGTACGCCTCGGGCTCGTAGCCGGTGGCGCGGATGGCGGCCACGGCCTGGGCGGCCTCGGGGATCAGGCGCGGATCGGAGCCGAAGGTCATCATCACTCCCTCGGTGGCCGGCCCGGCGATCGAGGGGAAATCCTCGGTGACGATGCCGTCGCCGCTGAACAGGATCGCCTTGAGCCCCTGTTCGCGCGCCTGCCGCACCAGCAGCCCGGCCTCCGTGTGCAGGCCGCCGAAGTAGATCACGTCGACCCGGAGCCCCTTGATCTTGGTGATGAGGGCGTTGAAGTCCTTGCTGCCGCGGGTGATGCCCTCGTACAGCACCTCCTTGAGCTTGTGCGTGGCGTTCAGGCGGGCCTTCATGGCATCGGCCAGCCCCTGGCCGTAGGTGTCCTTGTCGTGCACCACCGCCACGCGCCTGGCCTTGAGCACGGTGGCGATGTAGTCGGCCGCCACGTCGCCCTGCTGGTCATCGCGCCCGCAGGTGCGGAACACCACCGCCAGCCCGCGCTCCGTGACCTTGGGGTTGGTGGAAGCCGGGGTGATCTGGAGGATGTTCGCCTCGTCGTAGACCTCCGAGGCCGGGATCGTCGAGGAGGAGCAGAAATGGCCGACCACCGCAACCACCTTCTCGTTGACCAGCTTGTTGGCCACGGCCCGGGCCTGCTTGGCATCGCAGGCGTCGTCGCCCGTGACCAGCTCCAGCGTCTTCCCCTCGACCCCGCCCGCGGCGTTGAGGGCCGCCACGGCGGCCTGGGCGCCCTTCACCAACTGCTCGCCGAACTTGGCGTAGGAGCCGGTGATCGGACCCGCCACGCCGATGCGGATCGTCTCGGGCTTGCGTTCGCATCCGGCCAGCGCCATCAGGGCCAGCGCGAACAGGGCCAGCATGGGCAGCAGGGCGGCACGGCGCATCATGGTCGCGGCTCCGATCGAGGGGATTGCGGGCAGCAGGGCGGCGGCGTTCCCGGAATCCCCGCTCCAGGGCCGCTCGGCGCTCCACAGTATGGCAATCCCGGGGCCGTTTGGCGAGTCCCCTGATCGAGAGCCGGCGACCCCTCCCCTGCCCCTCCCCAAGAATTGGGGAGGGGGACTGCTTGCCGTCAATCGGCCGCCAGACTTGCGCGGATGCGGTCCAGCGCCGCGTCGATCGACGGGAGCACCTCCTCATTCCGCAGCCGCAGCACCCTATATCCCCGGGATTCAAGGAAGTCTTGCCGGGCCCGATCTTCCTCGCGCTGATGATCGTGAACCGGCCCGTCGAGCTCCACGACCAGTCGTGAAGCTGGGCAGCAGAAGTCGACGATGAAGTGCCCGATGGGATGCTGGCGGCGGAACTTGGCGCCTCCGAACCGATCTGCGCGCAGGTATTCCCATGACACCGCTTCCGCCCGGGTAGGGTCCTGGCGCAGGCGCAGCACCTCGGGCTTGATCTTGGCCCAGGTACGCTTCGAACGCCTCCATTCGCCTCGCATTACTCCCCCTTCCAGAGAAGCGGAACGGCGACCTCTTTCCTGCCCCTCGCCAAGCATTGGGAAAAAGGGGGTTCCTTCTGCTTCGCATAGCCGCTTTGCCAGCACTTGGAAAGCACCTTGGCGGCGGTACTCTCCACCCGCAATTGCGAAGACCTGAGGCTGCGGCTCCCCCCTCCCCAAGTCTTGCGGAGGGGGTCAGGGGGCGAGGTCGAATCGCCTCTCACTCGTTCTTCCACTCCGGCGTGGTGCCCGCGAAGAAGGCGTCGCGGGCGGTGCGGGCATCCTCGGTGCGGCGGCTGAGGGCGTAGGCGGCGGGGTCGCCATGGAACACCGCCGGGTCCAGCGCGCGCACCAGGGCGTTGATCGAGGCCTTGGTGAGCTGCACCGGGATCGGCGGCGAGGCCACCACCCGCTCGGCCAGGGCCTGGGCGGCCCCGAGCAGCTCCCCATCGGGGACGACGCGGTCGAAGAAGCCCCAGTCGAGCAGCTCCTTGGCGCCGTGCATCTCGCCGAACAGCACCATCTGCTTGGCGTGCTGCGGGCCGACGAGGTGCACCAGCGCGGGCAGGGAGCGCCAGGAGAGGATGAATCCCAGCCGGATCTCGCGGATGGAGACCTGGGCGCTCTCGGCGCCGATGCGGAAGTCGCAACTGCTGGCCACCGAGCAGCCTCCGCCGATGGCGTAGCCGTGCACGGCGGCGATGGTGATCGGCGCCAGGTTGGCGAGCAGCTCGAGCGCGCGGGCGGCCACGCGCGGCCGCAGCATGGTGGCGCTGACCGTGCGGGGCACCTCGCCGTGCTCCTTCAGGTCGGCGCCGGAGCAGAACGCCGCCCCCGCGCCGCGCAGGATCACGGCCCGGCAGCCGTCGAGGGCGTCGATGGCCTCGCAGGCGTCGATCAGGTCCAGCAGGAACTGCTGGTTGATGGCGTTGCGCACCTGAGGCCGGTTCAGCACCAGGTGGCGGACGGGGCCCTCGCCCTCCAGCTTCATCGTTTCCCATTCCATCGTGGGGTCTCCTCGGCGAACGGTGTGGTCCGGCAGACCGGCGTGGCGCGCGCGGCAAGGCGCTCAGGACGTCACTCGAACTGCCAGCGGGGCGCCTCGCCGGGCGCGCGGCGGCGGCGGGCCTCGCTGGTGTCCTTGGAGCGCGCGCTCAGGGCGAACCCGGCCGGATCGGCATGGAACACCGGCCGGTCCAGGGCGCGCACCATGGCGGCGATAGAGAGCTTGGTCAATTGCGCCGGGATCGGCGGCACGGCCAGCAGCCGCTCGGCGAAGGCTTGGGCGGCGGCGACCAACTGGTCGTCAGGCACCACCTGGTCCCAGTAGCCCCAGTCGAGCAGCTTGCCGGCCGGGTGGGCCTCGCCGAAGATCAGCAGCTCGCGCGCGTGCTGCACGCCGACCAGGTGCACGGTATCGGCGATCACGCCGTTGAAGGTGAGCCCGACCGGCACCTCCTTGATCGCCAGCGAGGCGCTCTCGGCGGCGATGCGGAAGTCGCAGGCGGCGGCCAGCGCCGCCCCCGCCCCGATGCAGTGGCCGTGCACCGCGGCGATCGTGATCGGCGCCATCTCGCCGATCAGCTCCCGCATGCGCTTGCCGCTGGCGGAGCGGCGCATCAGCCTGGCCACGGAGCTGGTGGGGTTGACGGAGCCCTCCTTGAGGTCGGCGCCGGAGCAGAAGCTCCGGCCCTCGCCGCGCACGATCACCACGCGGCAGGCCGGATCGAGATCGAGCTTGCCCATCACGTCGTGCAGGTCGCGCTTCATCCGGTCGTTCATGGCGTTGAGCACCCGCGGCCGGTTCAGCACCACGTGGCGGACGGTCGCGCTGCCTTCCAGGCGGAGGGTCTCCCAGCGCAGGCGTTCCAGCGGCGCCGGGGTGCGGGTGTCGGTCATGGGAGGGTCTCCAGGGGAGGGTTCCGCGCGGGCTCAGGCGGGGAGCGCGGTCTCGCGGGCGGCCTGGACGAACCGCTCCACGTGCGCCCAGGGGGTCGCGGCGAGAATGCCGTGGTTCAGGTTCAGGATATGGCCCCGGCCCCCCGTCGCCGCGATGCAGGCGCGCACGGCGCGGGCGATGGCCTCGGGCGGACCCGCAGCGAGCAGGCGGTTGTCCACGTTGCCCTGCACGGCCACCCGCCCGCCGCCCCGGCGCAGGATCTCGCCGAGGGGCGCCTGCTCCCCCAGGCTCAGCACGGGGGCGCCGCTCTTCAGCATCAGCTCGGGGTACGGGCTGCCCTTCACGAACAGGATCAGCGGCAGGCGCGGAGCCAGCGCCTCCGCGATGCGCTGGTGGCTCTCCTGCACGTGGGCCTCGTAGAGATCGCGCGGAACGAGGTCGCCCATGGACTCGAACAGCTGCACGGCGTGCACGCCCGCCTCCGCCTGGAGCGCGAGGTAGGCGATGGTCATCTCCGTGAGGCGCCCCAGCAGGCGGCGGAAGGCGGCGGGCTGCTCGCGCATCAGCGCGAAGGTCGCCTCCATCCGCCCCGGGCTGCGCCCCTCGATCAGGAACGCGGCCAGCGTGAACGGCGCCCCGGCAAAGCCCAGCAGCGGCAGCTCGCCGCCCAGCCGCCGCAGCACCCCGCGGATCGCTGCGGCCACGAACCCGAGCCTGGCCGCAGGTTCGTAGCGGCGCAGGGCATCGAGCTGGGCCGCCGAGCGCAGGGGAGCCGCCAGCACGGGCCCCGGCGCGAAGGTGAAGTCCGCCCCCATCGGCTCGAGGGGGGTGAGGATATCCTGGAACAGGATCAGGGCATCGACCCCGGCGCGCTTGGGGAGCAGCGTGAGCTCGACCGCGTGCTCCGGGTGGCGAAACAGCGCGTGCAGAGAAAGCCCTGCCCGCTCCCGGTAGGCCAGGTACGCGGGGTCGGAGCGGCCGGCCTGCCGCATCAACCAGACCGGCACCCGCGGCACGGGCTCGTGGTTGATGGCCCGCAGCAGCAGATCGTTCGCCAACGGCGGAATGCGGTAGCTCACGCGCAGGTCCGGAGTGGGGGGATGTGGGCCGGCCGGGCGCTCCGTTACGTGGGGGCGCCGGTGCAACCCGCAGCGTCGGAATCGGTGGTTCAGCGGCCAAACCGCGGTTCATCCAGCGCTGGACTTGAAGATACTGATGTGATAAAAGATAGTTCTCCTCGTCGCGGTTTGAACCCGCGCGCTTCCATCGTACTCCAACGATACAGAAGCGAATGGAGCGGGAGCCCCAGGGAGGGGTCGCATCCCGGGCCACACTTTGTACGGGCAGCGGGCATGAAACACAAGGAAGCCATCACGCAGGAGGAACTGGAACGGGCCATTCGCAAATTCCTGGAAAATGGGGGCCGGATCGACCGGCTGCCCGACCAGAAGAATATCGTGAGCCGGATGATCGGCGGCAAATGGAACACGAGCGAGCTGGCCGGAGACCATTCCAATTGAGGGCGCTCCGCCGCACGCACCACCGATGGGAGTCCTGGACCGATCGCCGTCCGGGACCTTGAGAAAACCTCAGGCCGGTACCTCCGCAGGCAGGATTTTCCTCCTTTTTTCCTGTCTTCCGGCCTGGGGTCCCCTCCGCAGCGCAACCCGGTTCCCCACCTGCACACCTGCTCCAGCATCGCCGTGCGCGGCGCCTGCAGGGATCGGCGCCGCGCCGGGGCTCACTTGAGGGCCATCGCGTTCGGCGGCGAGCCGACCCCGCCCCGCAGGTTCAGCGGCTTCGAGGTGAAGAAGCAGGTGTAGTTCCCGTCGCCGGCGCAGTCTTCCGCGAGCGCCTCGAAATCGAACATCTCGCCGATGGTGAAGCCCATCCGGGCGATCGATAGGTGGAGCGATGTCGTCACGCCCTCTGCGCGCGGGGAGCGCTCGACCGCCACGTTGTCGGCCGCCACGGCCGCGATCCTGTTGTTCCAGAGGAACTCCCAGGTGTCTTCGCCGCCGGAGATGCCGGAGAACTCCCAGGGGCGCATCATGGCATCCTTCGCCTCGAGCCCCTTCGCCGCGAGGAAATCCCGCACCCAGCCCGTGCGCAGCAGCAGGATATCGCCCGCCTTGAGCTTGACGCCCTGCTCCGCCAGGCACGCGGCGATGTCTTTGGCGGGAATGACGTCCTGCCCTTTCGGCCGGTACGTCCGCCGGTGCTTGGAGAGGTGGCGCGCCAGATCCACCAGCACGCCGCGCCCCGCCACGCAGAACTTCGCCACCTTGTCGATGCCGTTCCTGGAGCCTTCGGCGTGGGTCACCTGCTCCGGCTTGACGCCGTTGTAGAAGGCGCCCTGGGTGGCGCAGCCCACGTGGGTCAGGCCGTCCCACTGGGAGGAGCCCTGCAGGAAGAACTCGTCCAGGTGGTCGTCGCGTCCCAGCGTCATGGCGTCCTGCCGCGTGTACAGGTGGGGCTTGGGCGCCTTGCGGTGGCGGTGGGCCAGCGGCTTCACCTCGCCGAACGGCTGGTGCAGGGGGAGGTCCAGGTTGAAGCGCACGCCCCGCTTCACCAGGCGTGCCGCGGCCCGCACGGTCTTTTCCGTGATGTGGTTCAGGGTGCCCAGCTCGTCGTCGCGACCCCAGACGCCCCAGGAAAGCGGCAGGCCCGTCTTGTCGGGTCGCGGGAGGTGCTTGTACTTCGGGAAGGTGGCCATGGCGCGGATCATCTCCAGTTTTGCGGCAGCGCCGCGATGGGACTCGGCGGATGCCCGGGTTGGCTTGCAGACCGTGGCAGCCGGAGCGGCGCCCCGCCCGGAGGATGGGGCGCACCGGCTGCGGGCACGTCACTTCACGGCGATGGCATTGGGCGGCGAGCCGACCCCGCCCCGCAGGTTGAGCGGGCTCGAGGTGAACAGGAACTCCCGCACTCCGTCGCGGGCGCAATCGTCGGCGAGCTTGTCGAGCGCGAACATCTCGCCGATGGTGAAGCCCATCCGGGCGATGCCGAGGTGCAGCGAGGGGCCGGTCGTGCTCCTCGGCCACACCTCGACCGTGACCGTGTCGGTGGCCACCGCCGCCAGGCGGTGGTCCCAGATGAACTCCCACATGTCCTCCTGACCCGAAAGGCCGGAAAACGTCCCGGCCTTGAACAGGTGGTCCCGCTGCGCCTGATCCTGCTCGCCGAGCAGGGCGCTCACCCAGCCCAGCCGCACCAGCAGGATGTCCCCCTGGCGCAGCGCGATGGCCTGCTCCGCCAGGCAGGCCGCCAGGTCCTCGGCCGAGACCACGTGGCCCCCCAGCACCTGCCAGGGCCGGCCGATCTTCGCGAAATGGCGCGGAATATCGGCGAGCACGCCGCGGCCGACCAGCCCGAACTCGGCCACCTTGTCGATGCCGTTCTTCGAGCCTGCGCCGTGGGTGACCTGCTCGGCCTTGACGTGGTTGTAGAAGCCGTGCCGGACGTCGCCATAGTGGGTCAGCCCGTCCCACTGCGAGGAGGCCTGCAGAAAGAAGCCGTCGAGCTTGTCGTCGCGCCCGAGCGAATCGGGATCGGCGCGTTCGTACATCGTGGGCGTGGGCGCGCCGCGCCGGCGGTGGGAGCCCGGCGAGAGCAGCCCGTGCGGATGGTGCAGCGGCAGATCCAGGTTGAAGCGCACGCCCCGCCGCACCAGCCTGGCCGCGTCGCGCACGCCCGCTTCGGTGATGTTGTTCAGGATGCCCAGCTCGTCGGCGGGCCCCCACGCCCCCCAGGAAAGCGGCAGCCCGCTCGGGTCGGGCCGTTTCAGCTCGCGGTACTTCGGAAAGGCGGCCATCGCTGATCACCCCCTCGGATTGGATTCACCCTTGCAATGGGTCGGTTGCGGCGCCCATACCGGGCCGCTCCCGCCGCCCCGGCGCAGCCCGCGCGCGTCGGCATCCTATGCCAAGGTTCGTGCGGGATTCAAGCGGCCTGTGCGGGCGGCCTCACCCGCCCCGGCCCTCCCGCTCCTTCGAGGAGCGGGAGGGAGCCCCGAACCAGCCAACCGCGCGGGATGCCATCACCCCTCCACACTTGGTGGGGAGGGGCAGGGGTGGGGACGCCGCGCCAGCGGCGGGGGCGAGGCCGCCTGGGCCTCTGCGCCGTTGCGGCAAACTGAGCCACCGCTCCGCCGGCGGGTGATGGGTCGGTTCCAGCCTGCCCGCCGGCTCCCCGGCGGCGGATTTGGGGGGCGGTGCGGGCCGCCGGGCGCCGCGGGGACGCGCCGCTTTATTTCCCGTCGCGAATCTGCAAGGGTGGGCGCCGGTGGGGGCTCCGGGCCCGGCCGGCGCGGCCCCGGCCCGGTTCCCGCGCCCATCCGCGACGCTGCGCGCGGCCGCGCCCCGGCTGAGGAGGGAGAGCCATGATCACGTTGTACCATTGGTGGGTCTCGAGCCATTCCTTCAAGACCCGGCTGGTGCTGGCCGAAAAGGGGCTGGGCTACCAAGAGGTGCTGATCGATCTGGGCAAGCGGGTGCAGAAGGAGCCCTGGTACCTGAAGATTCACCCGTACGGCACCGTCCCCGCCATCGAGGACGACGGGTTCATCGTGTACGACTCCACCATGATCGCCGAGTACCTGGAGGAGCAGTACCCCCAGGTGCCGATGCTGCCCAAGGACGCCCGCGGGCGCGCCCGCATCCGCATGCTGGAGGACTTCCGCGACATGCATGTCCATCCCGTGTTCCGGGTGTTCCTGCAGGAGTACCGCTCCAAGCCCGCCGGCCAGGCCGACATGGGGGCGGTGAACAAGGCGCTGGAGCAGTTCCACGGCATGCTCGGACGGCTCGAACGGGAGCTCGAGGGTCGCGAGTACCTGGGCGGGACGTTCTCCATCGCCGATACGGCGTTCGTGCCCTACTTCCCTTCGATGGACGCGTGGAAGATTCCCGTGCCCGAGTCCTGCCCGAACGTGAAGGCGTGGATCGCCCGCTGCAAAGCCCGGCCGAGCTTCGCCAAGTCGCTCGCCCCCAAGGCCTGAACGCGGCCGGCGGTGCGCACCGCATCCGCCCGGCGCGCGGGTGCGGGGGAACCTGATTTCAGGAGGACGACCTTGTACCGATTCGGCGTGATGGCGCTGGCCACGATGCTGCTGGCCGGCTCGGCAGTGTGGGCGGCCCAGCCGCCCGATTCGGGGTTGGAGGCGATGCTGCGCCGCCTCAACATCGTGAAGGAGGACGACCGGCAGATGGTGGAGGTGCGGCTGCGCGACCTGCTCGAGCTGGCGCTCGACCGGAGCCTCACCCTGAAGCGTGCCCGGATGGGAGAGGATATCGCGCAGCTCGAGCTCAACGGCGCCCGCGGCGCCCGCAACCCCGTGCTCACCAACAAGGCAGGCAGCACCCACACCTCCACGCCCAGTTTCTCCGGCACCAGCACCACCTCGCGCGACAATTTCATCGCGACCAACGACGTGTCCGCCTACAGCGCCTCCTCGTCGCTGGGCCAGCAGCTCTACAACGGCATGAGCTACGGCCTGACCTACAGCGAGCAACGGGTGTGGTTTCTCGCCTACAAGGTGCCCACCGCCGGAGCGTCGCCCGAGGCCGTCATTGACAGGAAAGGCCCGGTGGAATGGAGCGCGCTGACCGGCACCCTCAGCATTCCCTTCTTCCAGGACGCGGGCCGCGCCTATAACGAGCTGCCCATCCGCCTGGCCGAGGAAGGGCTCGGCCTGAGCCGGCAGCAGACCCGGCAGACCGAGCAGGCGCTGCTGAGCGCGGTCGCCCAGACCTACTGGAACCTGGTGGGGCTGCGCCAGCAGATCGCGCTCCAGCGCGAAGCCGTCAAATTCTCCGAACAGTTGCTCGAGGAGAACCGCACCCGGCTGGAAGCGGGCGTGATCAACCCCGCCGACGTCACCGCCAGCGAAACGCAACTGGCGAACGACCGGCGCGACCTGCTGTCCACCCAACTGGACGCGCTGGCCATCGAGGACCGGCTGCGTTCCACGCTGGACCTGGAGAACTTCCCCTACGGCCTGCGTCCGCTGGATGCGCCCAGCCTGCAGGAGACGGAGTTCCGCTTCGAGGAGCTGCTGGAAAAGACCTACCGCACCGATCCGGCCCTGGCCATCCTGCAGAACCAGCTCGCCACGGCCCGCTACCGGCTCGCGCAGGCGCAGAACCTCGACAAGACCGATCTGAAGCTCGACCTCAGCTACGTGTTCAACGGCTACGGCAAGGAGCCGCTCGCCGGCCTGGGCGAGTTCGGCACCACCCTCTTCCAGGGCTACGGCGCGACCCTGACCTGGACCGTGCCGCTGTACGATGTCGAGAGCCGGGAGACGATCGCGGCCAGGCGCCTCCGGCTGGCCCAGCTCGACAACGAGATCCAGGCCCAGAAGACGAGCCTGAGCCTGCAGGTGCAGTCGGTGATCCGCAACCTGCGCCTCAACCGGACGCAGGTGGCAACGGCCCGGGCCTCGGTGGCCCTGCAAGGCAAGCTGCTCGAGAACGAAATCAGCCGGCTGCGGCTGGGGCGGAGCACGAGTCGGCTGGTGGCCCTGGCCCAGCAGGAGCTTGCGCAGGCGAACCAGTTGGAAATCCTCGCCCGCGTCAACTTCGAGAAGACCTATCTGCAGACGCTGCTGCTCACGAACACGGTATTCGACCACTACAAGCTCCAGCCGCGGCGCTCGCCCTGAGGGCGTGGAGCGCCCCGGCTCGCACCCGGCTTTGCCAGGCGGCTGCCGGGCGCGGTAAGTCTTGGCGGTTCCAAGCCGGGCGGGTCGCTGCCGGCAGGCCCACCCCATCCCCCCCAGCCCCGCGATGCACCTGCTGCCCCTGCTCAACGTCGTCGGCACGCTCCTGCTCGTCTTCGCGGGGGCGCAGGCGCTGCCGATGGGGCTCGCATTCGCCTATGGCGAGCGCGACTGGGTGTCGTTTCTCGTATCGACGCTGGTGGTGGGCGCGACCGGCCTCGTGCTGTGGCTGGCGGCCCGCGACGCCCGCGAGCTGGCGGAAAAGGACGGCTTCTCGGTCGTCACGGTGGGCTGGATCGCGGCGGCGCTGAGCGGCGCCCTGCCGCTCTACCTGACCGGCGCGGCGCCGACCTGGACCGACGCGGTGTTCGAATCGATGTCGGGCTTCACCACCACGGGGGCCTCGATCCTCACCGACTACGACGCCATCGGCCATGGGGTGTTCTTCTGGCGCGCGCTCACCCACTGGCTGGGCGGCATGGGCATCATCGTGCTGGCGCTGGTGATCCTGCCCGCCCTGGGGGTGGGCGGCATGCAGCTCTACAAGCGCGAAGTCTCCGGGATGTCCTCGGAGAAGCTGACCCCCCGCCTGCGCGACACGGCCAAGGCGCTCTGGCTGGTGTACCTGGTGCTGACACTGGCCTTCACCGCGGTGCTGTGGGCGCTCGGCATGAACCTGTTCGATGCCGTCAACCACGCGATGGCCACCATCGCCACCGGCGGCTTCGGCACCAAAGGGGACTCGATCACGGGCTTCGGGCCGGCGATCGAATGGGCCCTGATTCTGTTCATGTACCTGTCGGCCATCAATTTCTCGCTGCATTATTGGCTTTTCCTCAACCCCAGGCAGCGGCGGGGCTGGTATGTGCTGGACCTGCAATGGCGCTGGTACACCGGGGCCCTCGTCGCAGCTTCGGCGCTCGTCAGCCTGTGGCTGGTCGTGCGGGAGCATTACGAGCCGACCCGCGCGCTGACCAAAGGCACGTTTCAGGTCGTCTCGATCATGACGACCACGGGCTTCGGCTCCGACGACTACGTGAAGTGGGGGGCGTTTCCCCAGGTGATCCTGCTGCTGGCCATGCTCGCCGGCGGCTGCGCCGGCAGCACTTGCGGCGCCATCAAGTGGGTGCGGATCGCGCTGCTGTTCCAGTTCATGCGGATCGAGCTGCTGCGACTCGTGCACCCGCGCATCGTGCGCCAAGTGAAGCTGGGAGAGGCCCAGGTGACTCCCGCCATCCTCGCCAACATCTTCGCCTTCGTCTTTCTCTATTTGACCACGCTGATGGTCTCGACGCTGGTCTTGACGCTCGACGGAAATTCGTTCCTCACGGCGCTGGGTGCCTCGGCGGCGTGTCTGGGAGGTGTCGGCCCGGGGCTGGGCAAGGCGGGGCCGATGGAGAACTATGCCTTCCTCTCCGACTTCTCGAAATGGGTGCTGATCGTGGTGATGCTGCTGGGGCGGCTGGAGCTGATGACGGTGTTCGTGCTGTTCATGCCGCGCTACTGGCGCGCCTAGCTCCAGCGGCTGCGCTGCCGGGCCGGGTCGAGCAGCACCCGCGGCGGATAGCGGAACACCCGGTTCACCCCCTCGATCAGCGCGGCCGCGCGCCGCATCTCAATCACGGCCATGACCGCCAGCACGGCCAGGGCGAGGGCGCCTGCCGCCATCAGCACAGCGAGCGCGACGTCGAGAAACAGCGGGAGTGGTGCGTCCATCCGGTGCTCCGAGGTGGGGTGGCCGCCGCCCTTCGCCCCGAGCTCCAGGATGCGCCCGCATTGTGCAGCCGCGACGACCGCCCAGTGCAGCCCGCGTGCAGCCCGCGTGCAGCGCGCGTGGCGGGGCTCGCGCAAGATGCCCGGACGCGCGGGAATCCGCCCCTGCAGCCGCCGAGCCCCGGCGCCACGGGGGCGCTGCGGCGTGCGGAGCGAGGCGGGCCGTTTGACTTGCCGGGCCGAAAGGCTCTAGTCTGGCGCCGGGGAGGGCGGCGCACCTACCGCTCACACCGCCGGTGGGCGGGCATCCGAGCACGGGCCACACGGCATCCGCCGGGGGCTGCACCGCGCACCGCCGCGGATTCGGCCCCGCCCCCGCGTGCGTTTCGTGGCGCGGCGGGAGAGGGCCCCCTGCCACGCAGTTCAGCGACCGGGAGACCATGGGGCGTCTGCTCGAGGTCAGGAACCTGAAGACCCGTTTCTACACCCAGGGCCGGGAAATCCACGCGGTGGACGACGTCTCCCTCCACGTGGACGAGGGGGAAACGCTCGCGGTGGTGGGCGAAAGCGGCTGCGGGAAGTCCGTCACGGCGCTCTCGATCATGGGGCTCATCCCCTGGCCGCCGGGCAAGATCCTCGGGGGGGAGGTGATCTTCCAGGGCCGGGACCTGCTCGCGCTCGCACCCCAGGAGATGCGCCAGGTGCGGGGGCGGGAGATCGGGATGGTGTTCCAGGAGCCGATGACCTCCCTCAACCCCGTACTCACCATCGAGCGCCAGCTCACCGAGACGCTGGAGGCCCACCAGGCCATGGCGCCCGCTGCCGCCCGCGAGCGGGCGCTGGAGGTGATGGGCCAGGTCGGCATCCCCGATGCACCCACCCGCCTGCTCCAGTACCCCCACCAGTACAGCGGCGGCATGCGGCAACGGGTGATGATCGCGATGGCCCTGATCTGCGGCCCCAAGCTGATCCTGGCCGACGAGCCCACCACCGCGCTGGACGTGACGATCCAGGCGCAGATCCTGGCGCTGATGAAGGACCTCAGCCGGCGCCTGGGGGTGGCGATGATCCTGATCACGCACAACCTGGGCGTCGTGGCGCGCTACGCGGACCGCGTCAACGTCATGTATGCGGGGCGCGTGATCGAGCGCGGCTCCGCGCGCGCGCTCTACGCGACGCCGCGCCATCCGTACACGCTGGGGCTGCTGCGCTCGGTGCCGCGGTTGGACCGCTCGCGCAAGCAGCGGCTCGACCCGATCGAGGGGCAGCCGCCCGATCTGGGCGCGCTGCCGCAGGGCTGCCGCTTCCGGGCGCGCTGCCCCTATGCGGAGAAAACCTGTGCGGAGACCGATCCGCCGCTGGTTCCGGCGGGAGAAGGCCAGTGGAGCGCCTGCTGGAAGTGGGAACACCTGTCGACGAAGAGTGCCTGATGACCAGCAGCCGTCCAGCCCCCTGGGGGGTTCGCCCCGCCCGAGAGGTGCGCCATGGGTGAATCCCCGCTGAAGTCGCCCCCTGCCCCGCAGGCGGATCGCCCGGCGCCGATCCTGGACGTGCAGCGCCTGCGGATGCACTTCCCGGTGACGCGGGGCATCCTCCGGCGCCGCGTGATCGGCTGGGTGAAGGCCGTGGACGACATCAGCCTGACGATCATGGCCGGGGAGACGCTCGGGCTGGTGGGCGAATCCGGCTGCGGCAAGACCACCGCCGGCCGCTGCATCCTCCACCTGAACGTCCCTACCGCCGGCCGGATCGAGTTCGAAGGGCGGGACCTGGCGACCATGGGCGACGCCGAGCTGCGCGGCGTGCGGCGCCACATCCAGGTCATCTTCCAGGACCCCTACAGCTCGCTCAACCCGCGCATGTCGATCGGGCAGATCATCGGGGAAGGGCCGTTGGTCCACGGCATCACCCCCTCGCGCCCCGCGATGCGCGACCGGGTGGAAGAGCTGCTGGATGTGGTGGGGCTGCCGCGCAACCTGTTCGGCCGCTATCCCCATGAGCTGAGCGGCGGGCAACGCCAGCGGGTGGGGATCGCCCGCGCCCTCTCGGTCAACCCGAGCTTCATCGTGTGCGACGAGGCCGTCTCGGCGCTGGATGTTTCGATCCAGGCCCAGATCATCAACCTGCTCGAGGACTTGCAGGAGCGGTTCGGGCTGACCTACCTGTTCATCGCCCACGACCTGTCGGTGGTGCGCCACATCAGCGACCGCATCGCGGTGATGTATCTCGGCAAGATCGCGGAGCTGGCCCCCTCGGGCGCGCTGTACGCGGAGCCGCTCCATCCCTATACGCGGGCGCTGCTCTCCGCGGTGCCGATCCCCGATCCCGCCATCGAGGCCGAGCGGGAGCACATCATCCTGCAGGGGGAAGTGCCGAGCCCGCTCAACCCGCCCTCGGGCTGCGTGTTCCATCCGCGCTGTCCGATCGCGACCGAGCTGTGCCGGCGGGAAGTGCCTACATACGAGGAGAAGCGTCCGGGCCATTGGGTGGCGTGTCACCACGCCGACCTCGCGGCTGGGGCCAGGTGACGCGCGGCGGCGCGGGAGCGTTCCACGCCCGCGAGCGCGGCTTCCCTCGGGCGCATGATTTTGATATGTTTTGGATTCCAGTGTCCCCACAGGGCTGGGCAATGCGTTTGGGGGGTGCCTGCCCGACAGCCCTTTCCGGCCGAGCTTCCCTTGCGGCAGCACCCTCCAATTTGGAGATGACCATGCGTATGCGAACCTTTTCCTTCGCAGCTTTGGCGGCCGCGGTCGCCTTGGCGTCGTTGCTGGTGCCGGCAGCGTGGGCGCAGAGCCCGAAGCGCGGCGGCGTGCTGCCGTTCGTGGTGCCGGCCTCGGACTTCCCGAGCATGGACGCCCACCAGGAGACGACCTTCGCCGTGATTCACCCGGTGGGGCCGTTCTACAGCCTGCTGATCCGGGTCAAGACCAACGACCCGACCGGGAACGCGCTGGAGGGCGACGCGGCCGAGAGCTGGACCGTCAGCCCGGACGGCAAGACTTACACGTTCAAGCTCCACCCGGGCATCAATTTCCACGACGGCTCCCCGCTCCTCGCGAGCGATGTGGTCGCTACCTACCAGAAGATCATGCACGCCCCGAAGGGCACCATCAGCCCCCGCAGCACTTATTTCCTGATGGTGGACGCGGTGACGGCCCAGGGCGACGACACGGTGGTCTTCAAGCTGAAGTTCCCCACCTCGGCCTTCCTGCCGGCCGTGGCCGCGCCCTACAACTTCCTCTACAAGGCCGACCAGATCGCGAAGGACCCCACCTGGTTCAAGACCCACATCAACGGCTCGGGCCCGTTCAGGATGAAGTCGTACACGCCCGGCGCGAGCATGGTGGGCGTGCGCAACGAGAACTACTTCAAGCCGGGACGGCCCTACCTGGACGGCTTCGAGGCCACCTTCGCCGACAAGGAATCGGTGCAGGTGGCGGCGATCCGGGGGGGGCGCGCGTACGTCAACTTCCGCGGCTTCCCGCCCACCGTGCGCGATGACCTGGTGCGGGCGATGGGCAGCGATGCGACGGTGCAGGAAAGCTCCTGGAACTGCAGCCTGTTCGCCGTGCCGAACTCCAAGCGCAAGCCCTTCGACGATCCGCGCGTGCGGCGCGCGCTCAACCTGGCCGTGGACCGCTGGAACGGCTCGAAGTACCTGTCGCGCATCGCCCTGGTGAAGACGGTGGGCGGCCTGGTGTTCCCGGGCAGCCCCTTGGCCCTCTCCGAATCCGAGCTGGAGCAGGTGGAAGGCTACAGCAAGGATATCGAGGCCAGCCGCGCCAAGGCCCGTGAGCTGCTCCGCGAGGCCGGCATTCCCAATGGCTACAAATTCAAGCTCAACAACCGCTCCACCGACCAGCCGTACAAGATCGTGGGCACCTGGCTGATCGACCAGTGGCGGCAGATCGGCCTCGACGTCGAGCAGCAGGTGATGCCCACCAGCACCTTCTACAAGGCCCTGCGCGGCGGCGAGAGCCTGGTGAGCATGGACTTCAACTGCCAGTCCATCGTCAACCCGACGCTCGACATCGCGAAGTTCATCTCGTCGGACAAGAGCTCCGCCAACGACGGGAAGTACATCGACCGCGAGCTGGACCGGCTGTTCGAAGCCCAGATGCGCGAGCCGAACCAGCCCAAGCAGAAGGCGCTCATCAAGCAGTTCGAGCAGCGCATCGCCGATAACGCCTACTACATCAACACGCTGTGGTGGCATCGCATTATCATCCAGAACGCCAAGCTGAAGGGGTGGCAGATCACCCCCAGCCATTACCTCAACAACCAGCTCGAAGACGTCTGGCTGGACCAATAGGCGTCGGCGATGGGACGCCGGTCGCGACGACCGGCGTCTCCACTGCGCGGGGTGATCCGTGTACGGCTATATCATCCGTCGAATCCTGCTGATGATCCCCACCCTGGTCGGCGTGGCGCTGATCATCTTCGTGCTGATGCGCATGATCCCCGGCGATATCGTGGTGCTGCGGCTGCGCGGGGAGGGCGGCGCCCAGGTCACCGATGAGATGATCGCCACCGAGCGCCGGCGGCTGGGGCTGGACAAGCCCATGTGGCGCCAGTTCAACGACTGGATGCTGGGGATCGCCAAGGGCGACCTCGGCACGTCGATGTGGACAGGCCGACCGGTGATCGAGGAGCTGGACAACCGCTTCCAGCTCTCCCTGCAGGTGGCGCTGATGGCCACCCTCGTCGCGGTGCTGCTGGCCATCCCCCTCGGCACCATGGCCGCGCTCCGGCAGGATCGTTGGCCGGATTACGTGGTGCGGGTGTTCTCGATCGCAGGCATCGCCACGCCGGCGTTCTGGCTGGGCATCCTGATGATCCTGGCATTCCTGATCGTGTTCAAATGGATGCCGCCCATCAAGTACACGCCGATCTGGGTGGACCCGGTCGCCAACCTTTCCCAATTGATCTGGCCCGCGCTGGCGACGGGCTACCGCTATTCCGCCGTGGCCACCCGCATGACACGCTCGGCCGTGCTCGAGGTGTTCCGCGAGGATTACATCCGCACGGCCCGTGCCAAGGGGCTGATGGAGCACATCATCATCAACCGCCACGCCTTGAAGAATGCCATGCTGCCGGTGATCACCGTGATCGGCTTCGAGTTCGCCTTCCTGATCGGCGGCTTGGTGGTGACCGAGCAGGTCTTCAACCTGAACGGGCTGGGCAAGCTGTTCGTCTCCGCGGTCGGCACCACCGACTACGTGCTGGTGCAGGCGCTCGTGCTGGTGAGCGCGTTCACCTTCATCATCACCAACTTCGTGGTGGACCTGCTGTACGCCTGGCTGGACCCCCGCATCCACTACCGTTGAGCCGAGGCCATCGTGAGCGATATCGCCGCTGACCGCGAGCAGGGCCGCACCTGGGTTGCGGGCGCGTCGGCCGCCAGCGTCCGGTTCTTCCACACCAAGCCCCTGGGGGCGGCGGGACTGGTGCTGGTGCTGGTCTACATATTCGTCGCGGTGCTGGCTCCGGCGATCGCCCCCTACGATCCGATCGACATCCGCTACGACGCCATGCTCGTGGCGCCCTCCTGGCACAACTGGATGGGTACCGACAGCTTCGGCCGCGACGTGTTCTCCCGCATCATCTACGGCTCGCGCACGGCGATGCTGGTGGGGTTCACCGCCTCGTTCATCGGGGCGACCCTGGGGCTGCTGATCGGGGTGTGGAGCGCCTACGCGGGCGGCCGCACCGACATGCTCGTGCAGCGGGTGCTGGACGTCTTCATGTCGTTTCCGCTGATCGTGCTCGCCCTCGCCATCGTCTCGGTGTTCGGCACGGGCGTGGGCAACGTGATCCTGGCGATCACCATTCCCATGATCCCCCGCTGCGCGCGGGTGGTGCGCTCCAGCGCGCTGGCGCTGCGGGAGGTGCCGTACATCGATGCGGCGCGGGCGCTCGGCTTCACGCACAGCCGGATTATCCTGCGCCACATGCTGCCCAACGTGGTGGCCCCCTACCTGATCCTGCTCACGGCGTTCATGGGCCAGGCGATCCTGCTCGAAGCCTCGCTTTCCTTCCTGGGGCTAGGCGTGCAGGAGCCCACGGCGGCCTGGGGGCTGATGCTGCAGGGCGGCGCGGAGCAGTACGCCGAAAGCGCGCCGTGGCTGCCGATCTTCCCCGGCATCGCGATCACGGGCTCCGTGTTCGCCTTCAACCTGTTCGGCGATTCCCTGCGCGACGTGCTGGACCCCAAGCTGCGCACCTGACGGTGCGCGAGCGCTCCGGCGCGCCGCCCTCACTCCTGCGAGCCCCATGGATACACCCGCGGCTGCGTTGCGCGCGCGGCTGGGGCGGCCCGGCCTGATCCTGGCGCCGGGCTGCTACGATGCCTTCTCCGCGCGGCTGATCGAGCGGGCCGGCTTCGAGGCGGCGTACATGACCGGCTTCGGCGCCTCGGCCAGCCGCCTCGGCATGCCCGATGCGGGCCTGATGACGTTCTCCGAGATGGTGGGCACCGCCGGCGATATCGCCGCGGCGCTCGGCATCCCGCTCATCGCCGACGCCGATACGGGCTACGGCAACCCCATCAACGTGCACCGCACCGTGCGCAGCTACGCGCGCGCCGGCGTGGCCGCCATCCAGCTCGAGGACCAGGAGGCGCCCAAGAAGTGCGGCCATACCCCCGGCAAGCGCGTGATCCCCGCCGGGGACATGGTGCAGAAGCTGCGCGCCGCCGCCGATGCCCGCGCCGAGCGGGACATCGTGGTGATCGCGCGCACCGACGCCCGCGCCAGCGAGGGCTTCGCGGCCGCGCTCGAGCGCTGCCGGGCCTACGAGCAGGCCGGCGCCGACGTGATCTTCCTGGAGGCCCCCGAATCCGAGGCGGAGCTGGCGGCCGTCGCGCAGGCCATCCGCGCGCCCCTGTTCGCCAACATGGTGGAAGGGGGCAAGACGCCGATCCTCCCGGCCGCCCGGCTCGAGGCGCTGGGCTACCGCATCGCCATCTACCCGGTCAGCCTGCTCACCGCCTCGGCCAAGGCCATGCAGGGCGTCCTCGACCGGCTGCGCCGCGAGACCGTCAACCGGGGCGGCCCCGATCAGGTGAGCTTCGACGAGTTGAAGGAGCTGGTGGGCTTCCCCGACTACTACCGCATGGAACGGCGCTACGGCGGCTGAAGCGCCGGCAGCAAACGCTTTTCCCTCCGCGCTCTGGCGCAGCGCGCCAGGCTCGGTGGCGCAGTGCGCCAAGCTCGGCACGCGGCTTGGTTCCGGGCGGGGAGTTGTGTATGGTCGCCGTGGGGGTGCCTTTGGTGACCCTCGCGGGGGGTCCCGAGTGCGCGGGCTGCTGCACGCCGCCACGCGCGCGTGCGCACGCGCGGTCGGGATCGGCACACCGGCCGGACGCGGCGATCCATGGCTTGGGCATTGCGCCGTCGCGCCCCGATCCGAGGTGGCCGGAGGTTCCCGCATCCCACTACGCCGTGACCGAGGAGGCGAATCATGTTCCGCACCGTGCGTGGTATCCCGGCCGTGCTGGTGCTGCTCGCACTCGCGCTGGGAGCGACCCCGCTCTCCGCGCAGAAGTACGGCGGCATCCTCATGTCCCAGCAGCGCATCAACCCCCCGAACCTCTCCATCCACGAGGTCTCGACCGTCGCCACCAGTTGGCCCATGAACTCGATCTACAGCAACGTCGTCTATTTCGACCCGTTGAAGGAGATCGACAGCCTCGACACGCTCATCCCCGAGCTGGCCGAAAGCTGGAGCTGGAACCCCGAGAGCACCAGGCTCACCCTCAAGCTGCACCAGGGGGTGAAGTGGCACGACGGCAAGCCGTTCACGGCCAAGGATGTCAAGTTCACGTTCGATATCGTCCGCGGTGCGACGAAGTCCTCGATGAAGCTCAACCCGCGCAAGGGCTGGTACAAGAAAGTCGCCGCCATCACCACCAACGGCGACCATGAGCTGACCTTTGAACTGAGCGATCCGCAGCCTTCGCTGCTGCTGATGCTGGCCTCGGGCTACTCGCCCGTCTACCCGGCCCATGTGGATGCGGGCGAGCTGCGTACGAGCGCCATGGGCACGGGGCCGTTCAGGCTGATCGAGTACAAGCAGGACCAGGTCATCCAGGTGCGGAAAAACCAGGACTACTTCATCAGGGGCCGGCCCTACCTGGACGGCATCGACTACGTCGTGATCCGGAACAAGGGCACGACGATCGCCGCCATGAAAGCGGGCCAGATCCAAGTCTTCCAGTGCACCGAGACCGACCAGAAGACCTACGAAAACCTCAAGGGTGTCGCGGGGATCGTCTTCAACAAGGTGTACCTGGCCACCAACAACGTTCACGTGATCATCAACACCAAGCGCGCCCCCTTCAGCGACGCGCGGCTGCGGCGGGCCGTGCACCTGGCGGTGGACCGCGACGCCCACGTCAAGGCGGTCGCGCCCGGCTACCTGCCCGCGGCGTTCATCATGGGGACGCCGCACGGCGTGTGGGGATTGCCCCAGCATGAAGTGCAGGCGTTGCCTGGCTTCCGCGACCCGGCTGCGGGCAAGGAGCAGGCGCGCCGCCTCATGCGCGAGCTGGGGTACAGCGAGACCAGGCCGCTCAAGGTCACCGTCACCTCCCGTACCATCGCCAACCTGCGCGACGCGGCCATCTGGCTGCTGGGCGAGCTGAGGCAGATTCACATGGAGCCTGAGCTGGAGGTGGTCGAGGACGGCAACTGGTTTCCGCGGCAGGCTCGGCGCGACTACACGATCTCCCTCAGCTCCCACGGCTACGGCGTGGACGACCCCGATGTGCCGTACTTCGAAGGCTTCTCGTGCGGCTCGGTGCGCAACTACACCGACTACTGCGACCCCGAGGCGGAACGGCTCTTCGCCGAGCAGTCGCGCACGACCGACCGCGCCAAGCGCATCGAGCTGGTGCGCCGGATCGAGCGCAAGCTCGTCGACGACGTCGCCAAGGTGCCCCTGGCCTTCCGCGTGGACTACAACGCCCGCTGGAACTACGTGAAGGATTACGTGGGACACAACGGCTGCTACGACTGGGGCCGCATGCAGGACGTGTGGCTCGACAAGTGATGCCAGGGACTCTGCCGGGGAAACGGGCGGGCGCTATTCCGCCCGTGGCCCTGAGGCGTGGGGCGCACCCCCGGCCGGCCCACTGTCCGTCCCGCCCGCGGTGCCACGATCGGCCGGCCGCTCCTGATTGTCCTACCCCGCCGAACTTGTCCTATTGACAGGCCGCTAGGTCATCCCTAGAGTGTGGGCTCTACGCAGCCCGGTGCGCCCCGCCACGGCCTGCTGTCGGCCCGGAGGGCGGGCGCCCATGGCTGTCGCTCGCGAGACAAGAGGCGCGCATGTCACACCCAGCGGCGGCGCTGGCGAAGCGGCTGGCGGCGGACGGGAAGCCGGGCGCCGAGCAGATTGTCACACGGCTGGCTGGGACAATCCGCGCGGGGGGGCTGCGCGTGGGCAGTCGCCTGCCGCCGATCCGAGAGCTGGCCCGGGCCCTCGGCGTGAACCGGAACACGGTCGCGCGCGCGTACAAGCTGCTGGCCGCCCAGGGCTACCTGGTCGCGCGCTTCGGCGGCGGGAGCCACGCCGCGCTGCCGGCGCAAGGTGCCGCCGGCGGCGACGGCTCGGCTCCGCCGGCGGCCGAGGCCGAACGGCGCGAGGAGCCGGGGCCGCCCCGCATGGGCGATGCCGAATGGGAGCGGCTCTTCGCCCGCCATCCGCGCAGCTCGTTCTCGGCCATCGGTACCGCGGAGCGCACGCCGACGCAGGTCGAGGCGCCGATCAACCTGTTCCAACTCCGGCCGCACACGGGGCTGTTCCCGCAGGGCCGCTTCCAGGCCTGCCTGGACGACGTGCTGCGGCGCTCGGGTCGGCGGCTGCTGAACTACGGCACGCCGGCCGGCTACCTGCCGCTGCGGGAGCAGATCGCGGTGCGTCTGCGCCAGCAGGACCTGCGGGTACGCGCAAGCCAGATCCTCATCACCAGCGGCAGCCAGCAGGGCATCGACCTGGTGGCGCGGGCGTTGCTGGACCCGGGCGATGGCGTGGTGGTCGAATCGCCGATGTACTCAATCGCGCTGAAGATCTTCCAGGTCAACGGGGCGCGCCTGCTGCCCTACGCCATCGACCGGGCGGGCGTCTCGTTCCAGGCGCTGGATGCGTTGCCGGCGCAGCCTTCGCCCAAGCTGTTCTACGCCGTGCCCAACTTCCAGAACCCGACCACGCACACGTACAGCGAGCTGGAGCGGCGGGCGCTGCTGGCCCAACTGTACCGGCTGGGGGGGCTGCTGATCGAGGACGCCTCCGATGCGGAGCTGCACCCGCCCGCCGAGCGCGGCCGCTCCCTGGCGGCGCTGGCGGCGCAGGACGGCGCGGACCGCGTGCTGCACCTGAACACCTTCAGCAAGACGCTCGTGCCCGCGCTGCGCGTGGGCTACCTGGTCGGCGCCCCGCCCGTGATGCACCGGCTCACGGAGCTGAAGGAGATGACGGACCTCTCGCACTCGCTGATCCTCCAGGCGGCCATCGCCGAGTTCCTGGAGCGGGGCCACTACGAGGAGCACGTGGCGGCGGTGCGGGGCTTCTACCGCCGGCGCATGGAGGCCGTGCTGGCCATGCTGGCCGAGTCGCTGCCCATCGAGGCGCCCTACACCGAGCCCGCCGGCGGGCTGTGCGTGTGGGTGGACCTGCCGCCCCACGTGGATACGACCCTGCTCTACCAGCGGCTGCAGGAACGCGGGGTGCTGATTTCCCCGGGCGCCCTGTACCAGCCGCTGCCCGGCGGGCGCAACGGCATCCGGCTCTCCGTTGCGCTCGAGAGCGAGGCGCGGCTGCGGCGCGGCATCCGCATCCTGGGGCAGGTGCTGACGCGGCTGCTGCGGCGCCCGTATCCCGCGCCCCAGGAGGAGTACCAGTCGGTGCATTGAGGAGGGCCGCCCACCCGGCGACGCTTCGGGCGCGCCGCAACGTTGGGCAACCGTGGGCGCGCAGGGGCACCCCAATCAACACCCGATACGAACACCAAGGCGAAGGGAGGGCATCATGGAACAGGGGCTGCGACTCAAGGTGGGGCTGGCGGAAATGCTCAAGGGCGGCGTGATCATGGACGTCGTCACCGAGGAGCACGCCAAGATCGCCGAGGATGCGGGCGCCACGGCGGTGATGGCGCTCGAGCGCGTGCCGGCCGATATCCGGCGTGAAGGGGGCGTGGCCCGCATGTCGGACCCCGCCCTGATCGAACGGATCATGAAGACCGTCAGCATCCCCGTGATGGCCAAGTGCCGCATCGGCCACTTCGCCGAGGCCCAGATCCTCCAGGAGCTGGGGGTGGACTACATCGACGAGTCGGAGGTGCTCACCCCCGCCGACGAGGCGCACCACGTGGACAAGTTCGCCTTCAAGACGCCGTTCGTGTGCGGCTGCACCAACCTGGGCGAGGCGCTGCGCCGCATCGGCGAGGGCGCGGCCCTGATCCGCTCCAAGGGCGAGGCGGGCACGGGCGATATCATCGAGGCCGTGCGCCACCTGCGCGAGGTGCTGCGCAACCTGCGGGCCATCGCCCAGATGAGCGAGATGGAGCTGATGGCCGAGGCCAAGCGCATCCAGGCGCCCTACGAGCTGGTGCGCTACGTCCACGAGCACGGCAAGCTGCCCGTGCCGATGTTCGTCGCGGGGGGGATCGCCACCCCGGCCGATGCGTCCCTCGTGATGCAGCTCGGCGCCGAGGCCGTGTTCGTGGGCTCGGGCATCTTCAAGTCGGAGAACCCGGCCAAGCGCGCCCAGGCCATCGTCAAGGCCACGACCTTCTTTGACAAGCCCGCCGAGCTGGTCAAGGTCTCGCGCGACCTGGGGACGCCCATGTCGGGCATCGCGCGCAACGCCCTGCCCGAGGACCAGAAGCTCGCCGCGCGGGGCTGGTGACCATGCGCGTCGGCATCCTGGCCCTGCAGGGGGCCGTCGAGCCCCACCGCGCCAAGCTGGCCGCGCTGGGCGTCGAGGCGGTGGCGGTGCGGCTCGCCGAGGAATTGGCGGGCTGCGCGGGGCTGATCCTGCCCGGCGGCGAGAGCACCACCATGCTCAACCTGATCGAGGCGTACGGCCTCGAGGAGCCCCTGCGCGAGTTCGCGGCCCGGCGCCCCTGCTGGGGCGTCTGCGCCGGCTCGATCCTGATGGCGGCCGAGGTGGAGAACCCGAGCCAGGTCAGCTTCGGGCTGATGCCGATCACCGTGCGCCGCAACGCGTACGGCCGGCAGAACGAGAGCTTCATCGCCAAGATCGACCTGCGCCTGCCCGGCGAGCCGCCGCGCAGCCAGGAGGCCGTGTTCATCCGCGCCCCCAGGATCACCCGCTGCGCGCCGGAGACGCGAGTGCTGGCCGAGCTGGACGGCGCCCCGGTCGCCGTCGAGCACGGCCGCCACCTCGCCACCACCTTCCACCCTGAGCTCTCCGAGGGCGACCGCCTCCACCGCCACTTCCTCACTATCTGCGGCGCACAGCGCCTGGCGGGGGCGGGGTAGCGGGGCGCCTCCGCCGGCGCATGGTGGCGCTTGCTGATGCCACCCCTGTGCTCACTCGTCCAACGCCATCTCGACGTTGCCACGATGACGCAAGTTGCTTTCGCGCTTGGCCTGCCTAGATCCGAGGGCGGGGTTCATGTTCTTGAAGATGGGTCGCTCGCTGCCGTTGAGCAACCCTTCGATGGTGAGAATCTGAACGCGGGACCAGTCCTCATTGTAACCTGCGGAGTGGTAGAGCCCTGCGGTAGCAGCCTCTGTAACCATCGGCCTGGTCGGCGGTGCCAGTGTCACAAACAGACCGATTACCGCTTTCTCCCGCTCCAGCACGGCTTTCAGATCGCGTACCATAGAGACGCCCACGTGCTCGTCGCCTTTCACCGAGACAACGATCTTTTTCGCGCCCTGGTTGTCGTCCTCGATGAAAAATTGCCCATCGATGCCGCTGTCGGCCCCCTTCTTCTTGCCCTGGTAGTGCTGCACACCGACCAGCGAGCAGGCCCATTTCTGGAACTCATCCTTGTCGCGCCAAGCCAGGTCTCGCGCTCCATCCAAGTCCTTGGGCGTGCCGTGGACGTTGAATGAGTTGGTCGGGAACGCCCGCTTGAGCCGCTTCTCGATCAGTGAGATGGCGAGGTGGGTGATATCAATACCGATCCAGCCGCGCTTCAGCTTTTCCGCCGCATGCACCGTCGTCCCGCATCCGCAGAACGGGTCGAGCACCACGTCGCCCTCGTTGCTCGACGCCTGGATGATCCGCTCCAGAAGAGCGAGTGGCTTCTGCGTGGGATAGCCCAACATTTCTCTCGATGCTGGTTGAAGACAGGGAATCCGCCAGACGGCATCTACTTTCATGTCTGCGACTTCCCGGTACATCACGCGACCAGACTCGTCTTTCCGGTTCTTCAACACACCGCCTACATTTTCCCGCACAAGCTGGCGGATGGGTTGGTCGCGCAATTCCCGGATCGGATTGAAAACGTGACGGTGGGATTTCGTGTAAAAGAGAATCTGATCGAAGTTCTTGGCGAACGAATGCGTACCAGCGGAATACTTGTTGTAATAATACCAGATGATCTCATTCCGAAAATTCTCCTTCCCAAACACGGCATCGAGCAGAATCTTGAGGTAGTGGCTGGCGGTCGGGTCGCAGTGGAGATAGACACTGCCGGTGGGCTTGAGCACGCGGTGCAGCTCGAGCAAGCGATTGGCCATCATGACCAGGTAGGCCATCACGTCGTTGTGGTGCAGAAACTTCTCGAAAGCCTGAATCAGCTCGGCGACGTCGGTGTTGGGCTGCCGGAGGAGTTGCTGGTACTCGCGCGAGGCCTGCTCGCCCCAGTGCCAGGTGTCCTCGAAGGCGGTGATCTGCGCGTCCGACTCTTGGCCGGTAGGGCTCCTGAAGAGCAGGTTGTAGTCGCGCTTGGAGTTGAAAGGGGGGTCCAGGTAGATCAGGTCCACCGACGCGGCGGCGATGGAGTTTCGCAGCACGTCGAGGTTGTCGCCGTAGTACAGATCGCGGTTCATGGCCACACCGGCGGTGGGGAGAAAGCGGCGGACGGCACATCCTGTGCCTACCACCCGGGGCGTCGCGCGGACAACCACGCCTCGGTAACTGTCCTCACTTCAGGTTCGCGGCGGGCTTTGCTACCATCGGACGGCCCGACGATACCATGGCTCCCGATCCCGCGAACCCCCATGCGCCCCACCCGCCCCGACCGTGATGCGGTGCCCGTACGGTTGACGCTCCACCGGCGCGACCGGCGCGACCCGCGGCGGGAGTTCGCGGACGACGTCGCCCGCGGCCTGGGCGGCTCCCCCAAGCGCCTGCCGCCCAAGTACTTCTACGATGCGACAGGCTCGCTGCTGTTCGAGCGCATCACGGCGCTGCCCGAGTATTACCTGACGCGCACGGAAACGGCCATCCTGGCGACCCACAGCGCGGCCATCGTCGCCGCCGCCGGCGCCGACCTGACGCTGGTCGAGCTGGGCAGCGGCAGCTCCACCAAGACCCGCCTGCTGCTCGATCACCTGCAGCAGCGCCAGCCGGCGCGGCGCTATGTT
>JACQKK010000077.1 GCA_016204605.1 Candidatus Lambdaproteobacteria bacterium | reverse complement strand
TCTCCAGGTAGGGCGGATCGACCTTGGCGCCGCTCAGCGCCCCGAAGCGCATCAGCGTGAGTCCGCAGTCCAGCACGGTCTCGATGGCGGCCAGCGTGTCGAGGTCGTCCCAGCGCCGCTCGGGGCGCACGAGGCTCCTGGCGAGGGGCGGCTTGGGTGCATTCGGCGGCAGGTCGGGGTACTGGGTCAGCAGGTACTCGACGATCACGTTCGATTCGAACAGCACGCGGCCGTTGTCGTCGAGCGCCGGCACGCGGCCGCAGGGGTTGATCTCCCTCGCGTAGGGCGTATTGAGCCGCTCGGGCGGCATCCGCTGGTCGGTGTACGCCAGCCCCTTCTCCGCCAGCACCACGCGCACCTTGCGCGTGTAGGGCGAGATGGGGCTCATGTAGAGGGTTCGCATGGCGGCTCCGGGGTGTGCGGGGTTCAGGGCGTAGCGCAGTCTCAGGCGTCGAGCCTGGGCACGGTGGCCACGAGCGTCGGCCGGGACTGGTGGAAGGCCATCAGCCGGTCGATGTTGGGCCGGCCGCGCCACTCGAACACTTTGCGGAAATCCAACCACTGCAGCGTGATCACCAGGTTCAGGTCCATGATCGAGAACTGGCCGGGGACGAACCCCTCCGGCGTGGCGCGCTGCTCCAGCCAGTCAAGGACGGACTGCACCCGGTCGTATTCCTTGGCGCGATACGCAGGATCGAGCGTCGCTCCGCCCGCCTGGATGACGCGGCGCGTGGTGATGCCGCAGTCGAGCACCGTCTCGATGCCGGAGAGCGTCTCCCAGTCCTCCCAGCGCTGCTCGGGGCGCACCAGGCTCCTGGCGAGGGGCGGCTTGGGTGCATTCGGCGGCAGGTCGGGGTACTGCGTCAGCAGGTAATCGACGATCACGTTCGATTCGAACAGCACGCGGCCGTTGTCGTCGAGCGCCGGGATGCGGCCGCAGGGATTGACGGTCGCCGCGTAGCCGGTCAGCAGCGGACCGCTAAGCTCGCGATTGGTGAGCAGCCGGTCGGCGTGCTCCAGCCCCTTCTCCGCCAGGACGACGCGCACCTTGCGCGTGTAGGGCGAGGCGAGGCTCATGTAGAGGGTTCGCACGGCGGATGGCTCCTTGGCGGTGGGTGGGGCTGGCGGGTTGGCCAGGCAGGATGGGCAGCGCCTTCCGGCCGGAGGGCTCAGGCGATGGCCTTCACCAAGCTCCCGGCGGCCGCCCTATCCATGGCACATTCGCGCTGGATTCCCAATCGTCGGGGTAGCCCCCAAGCGAGCCGCAACGTCGCGCGCTGGCACGGCTTCTTCACGCCGCATAGTGCACGACCTCCAGTTCGGCGCCGTGCTGCACACCGGCCAGGATCGTCTCCACCTTTTCCATCACAGGGTCTTCGATCAGGTACTCGCCGCAGTTGCCGCAATGCAGCACCGGCAACTCCTTCAGGATCACGATGGCACGCGGGCCGGTCTTGAAGGGCATATCGGTGACGGTGGCTTGCAGGACGCCTCCGCAGACGTGGCACCTCATGCTTTCCTCCTGGTCTTCAAATCGTTTTGCCATTGGGCCGGGTCGGGCCGGTATGCCGTGACGACGCGCACATTCACGCCCTCTGTATCCACCGCGAAGACGATGTGCAGCACGCCATCGTCATGCCGACTATACACCAGGTAGGTGGGCAGATGGCCCCTATCCGGGTATGACTCGATGATCTCGTACCTGGCCGTCGAATTCAGCACCATGCTCCGGGTGATCGCGCGCTGACCCATCCGCATGTTGACATGGTGCGTCCACAGGATCCGCTTTTCGCGTACGCAACTCCGAATAAAATCCAGCGGGTCGGTCGGATGTTGTTCGCTCGTCATACCCCGGCCCTATCAGGTTGTTGCGGATGATTCGGCGGGGCTGCCCGCGCCTCACCCGGCCAGGCGCGCCAGCAGCTCCTCGACCTGGGCCGCGTAGCCCACGATCAGCGGCTTGGCCAGGCGGTAGGGCTTGCCGGGGCTGGCGAACAGGTGGGCCATCTCGAAGGGTGAGCCGTCGGCGTAGCGCTCGATGCAGCCCGCCGCGCGGGTGAAGGCCAGTCCCGCCGCGACGTCCCAGAGGTAGCAGCGCGGCACCAGCACGGCCTCCGCCCGCCCCAGCCCCACCAGCACCAGGTGGTACAGGTTCGAGCCGTAGTTGCGGAGCTTGATCCGCTCGAGCTTCTGGTAGGGCAGCTCCCGGTGCAGTTGCGAGGCGGTGAGCACGTTGCGCGTGTCGCGGGTGAACTCCGAAGGGCCGGGGGCGAACGGCGTCCCGTTGAGCTGCACCCGCCCGTCCTGGCAGGCGTAGGTCTCGTCCACGGCCGGGTAGCGCAGGAAGCCCGCCACGGGCTCCCGGCAGTGCAGCAGGCCGATGCCGAGCCCCCACACCGGGTGGCTGCGCGCGAAGGAGGCGGTGCCGTCGAGCGGGTCGATCACCCACAGCCACTCGGCGTCGGGCCGGTGCGGCTCACCCTCCTCCTCGGAGAGGATGCCGTGGTCGGGGAACAGGCGCCGCAGGTCGGCCACGATCTCGGCCGAGGTCTCCCGATCCACCGCCGTCACCGTGGTGCCATCGGCCTTGGTCTCCGCCTTGATGCGCCGGTACGCGGCCAGCGCCCGCGCATCGTAGGCGCGGTACCAGGCGCGGAGCTGCGCATCGAGAGCTGCGAGCACGGCGGTGCCTCGTGGGCGGTGAAGGGCGGCGGGTGCCGGGAGTCGGCGCCGCTGCCACCATACCATTGCGCGGGGCGATCGGTCAGCCGCGGCGTCGGCGATCTCGCAGCACCCGCAGGTCTCGGAGGAACAGGGCGCTGCCCTCCGCCTCCGTACCTGCGCCGGCGGCAGCAGGGCTCCCTGCACCTTCGACCTGCGCCTGCAGCGCGCGAGCGCGCCGGACTCGCCCATCCGGGGCTGGGGCCCTCGGCCCCGGGGGATCGGGAGCCGGGCCCCTGACGACTCGGCACGCTACTTCGTTCGATGCGGAGGGGAAATCACACGACCTTCGCCTTCCGCAGCTCGGCGATCTCGGCGGGGGAGTAGCCCAGCTCGGCGAGGATGGCCTCGGTGTGCTCGGCCAGCAGGGGCGCCCGGCGGCGGATGCCCCAACTGGAGCGGCTGAGCCTGACGGGCGTATCGGCCACGGGGGCGGGCCGGGGCAGGCCGGGGTACTCGATGGGCTTCAGGAGCTGGCGCGCCCGGACATGGGGGTCGGCCAGCACCTGGGCCGGAGAGAGCACGGGGCCGGCCGGGATGCGCGCCTGCTCCAGCTCGGCGATGGCCTGGCCGGTGGTGCGCTCGCCGCACCAGCGCGCCATGCGCTCGCTGATGACGTCGCTATGCTCGCCGCGGTCCAGGTCGGAGTCGAAGCGGGGGTCCGTGAGCCAGTGCGGCTCGCCCATCAGGCGCGCCCAGCGCTCGAACAGCGGGCGGCCCACGACCATGGTCACCAGCCAGCCGTCCTTGGTGCGGTAGGCATCGTTGGGGGCGTGGTGGAAGCCGCGGTTGCCGCGCCGGGTGCGGCCCGGCGCGAGCACCCCCTCCTCGATCAGGAAGTTGTTGTTGAAGGCGGTGGCGGTCGAGAGCAGCGAGGCTTCGACCATCTGGCCCTCGCCGGTCTTGCGGCGCTCCATCAGGGCTACCAGCGTGCCCACGCAGGCGAACAGCGCCGTGCCGTAATCGACATACGGCGTGTTGGTGCGGGTGGGGGTTTCCCCCTCGCCGGTGAGGTACATGGCGCCCGACATGGCCTGGCCCATCAGGTCGAACCCCACCCGCTCGGCGTAGGGGCCGTCGGTGCCGAAGGCGGTGCAGACGGTGAGCACGATATCGGGCTTGATGGCCTTCAAGCTCGCGTAGTCGATGCCCATGGCCTTGAGCGTCGCGCCGGGCAGGTTCGCCACCACCACGTCGGCCGTCTTGACCAGCCGTGCCAGCACCTCCTTGCCGCGCGGCTTCATGGGGTCGAGCGTGAAGCCGAGCTTGTTGCGCCCCATCTGCAGCAGCGTGCCGCCCTCGCCGCCCTTGGCCACGGACGAGACGAAGCGGTCCTCGCTGCCTTCGATGCGCTCGATGCGGATCACCTCGGCGCCCAGGTCGGCCAGCATCGTGGCGCAGAACGGCCCGGCGATGTACCGGCCGAAATCGAGCACGCGGGTTCCTTCCAGCACGCCAGCCATGGAGCTTCTCCTGCCGAGGGTGAAGGGGGAAAGGGTGAAAGGGGGAAGGGCAGCGTCGCGGCGGGCGTCCCCCCCCCCCGGAGGAGGGCCAGGGGGTGGGGACGCTCGTCCCCTCACGCGCTGCCGCGGACGTCGGCGATGCGCTCGATGTCCTTGATGCCGCGCAGGCGGGCGACGATCTTCTTGTAGGTCTTGTTGGTGACGGGCTCGATCTTGACATACAGCTCGGCCGTGCCGGCGTTCCGCTCGACGCCGATATCGTGGATGCTCACCTTGAGCTCGGCCATCACCTTGCCGATCTGGTAGATCAGCCCGGGGCGATCCAGCGCGCGCAGGTTGATCCGGTGGGGGGTCTTCCGGGTGTCGGATTCCCAGCCCACGGAGATCAGGCTGTCGGCCTCCTCCTCGACCAGCTCGGGGCACTCGCTGCGGTGGATGACGATGCCGTGCTCCTTGCGCACGCCCACCACGGGGTCGCCCACGATGGGCGTGCAGCACGCGGCGAGCTGGATGAACTCGTCGCCGAACTCCGGGATGCGCAGGTCCGGCTCCGCGCTGCGGAACATGGGCTTCAGATAGCGCTGGAGCAGGGAGCGCTTCTGCGCCTCCAGCCGGGCCACCTGGCCTCGCTCGACCAGGCCGCTTTCGACCAGGAACGGGCGGATATCGGCGCGGCGCGTCCCCACCTGCTGGTAGAACTGCGCCACGCTCAGCTTCCGCGCGGCCAGCGCCTGCGCGAAGGCCGGGCGGGCGAGCAGCTCGGCGGGGTCCAGCCCCAGCCGCTTGAGCTCGGCGGCGAACAGGCGCCGGCCCACCTCCTGGGCGCGCGACATGGCCTGGGTGTTGAGATGGCGGCGGAGGGCCAGCCGGGCGCGCGTGGTGCGGACGTGGTTGAGCCATTCCGGGCCCGGCGTCGCCTCCTCCGAGGTGAAGACGAGCACCATCGCGCCGTCGCGCAGTTCCTCGAAAGGCGTCACCCAGCGCCCGTCCATGGTCGCCCCGATGCAGTGCAGCCCCAGGTCGGAGTGGATGGCGAAGGCGAAATCGAGCACCGACGCCCGCTGGGGGAACGAACGCAGCTCGCCGGTGGGGGTGAAGATCTGGAGCGTGTCCATCTCCGCATAGCGGAGCACGTCTTCCATGCGCAGGTCGTCGTCCTGGTTGAGCTGGTCCAGCAGCTCAAGGTAGCTGCGGTAGTAGCGCTGCAGCTCCTCGTGGCCGCCGCGCCAGTGCACCAGGCTCCCCTGGTGGTTGATGAGCGCCATCTCCCGGGAGAAGATCGCGATCGGCACCGCCTCGCCGCCGATGAACACCTTCGATTCGAGCGCCTGGTAGCGGTTGGGCTTGGGGTTGCTGATGTAGTCGCGGATCGAGAGCGGCACCACCCGGTGCAGCATGTGCAGGGCCCCCAGCGCCCGGTAGCAGTCGGCGGCCGTCGGCACGCACACCGTGAACCCGGCCAGCGCCCTGGCCAGCGGCTTGCGGCTGAAGATCAGATCCCCGAGCGTCTGGTAGCGCGCCTCGACCTTGAGCCCGGCCAGCCCGCTCGGCGCGAGCGAGGTCTCCAGGTGCTTCTTCAGGCCGAGGATGGTCTTCTTCTCGGCCAGCATGCGCTGCTTGAGGTGGTCAAGCGTGCGGGCGAAGCGCTTGGGATAGAGGTAGCGGAAGCAGAGCGTGGCCAGCTCGTCGGCGATATCGCTCAGCCCCAGCCGCTGGGCCATGGGGACATACATCAGCAGCGTCTCCATGGAGATGCGCCGCTGCTGGTTCCGGTTCAGGAACCCCAGGTCCCGCATGTTGTCGAGCCGGTCGAACAGCTTCACCTGCAGTGTGCGCAGATCCTTGATGGTCGAGCTGAGCAGCTTGCGGTACGTGGCCAGCGCGGCGGGATTGGCGCGCTCGCGCACGGGCGTCGAGACCTTGGTCAGGCCGTCCACCACCTCGGCCAGCCAGGGCCCGTAGCTCGTCTCGATCTCGGCCTTGGTGAACTCGGTGTCCTCGATGATGTCGTGGAGCAGGGCGATGATCACCGACTCGATGTCCATCCCCGCTTCGGCCGCCAGCAGGGCGACGCGATAGGGGTGGATGATCGCCGGCTCCCCGGACTTGCGAAGCTGCGGGCTGTGGTGGTATTCCGCGTCCGCAAACGCCTTGTCGAGCAGGGGCCGCTTGAGATGCTTGTCCTTCGGATAGCGGCTGAGGATGGCCTGCTTGATGCGCGCCAATTGCGGGCTGGCCGGGTCGGATATGGCTGGCTCGGTCATCGATCCCCTCCTCCCGCGATCGGCGCCCGCAGACGGCATACAGGCGGGCGTACCCTCGTACGCCCCCGCATCCCCCTTGCCCCCCGCGGCGAACCGGCGCGGTCTGTCCCCTTTTGCCCCACATCGGCTGGTCGCGCGACGCTGCGCCCGGCTTTCCTATCGGCCAAAGGTGAATTTTGCCTCATGACGCAATCCTAACAGGATCGGGGGCAAAATGAAGCACCGCGCCGGGGGCAGCCGTTTCCGGGCGCCGGCGGCGCTGCTCCAGCCAGCCGGGGCGCAGCGAACACGGTTCGTGCCCGCCGGCACTGCTGCGACGAAACTTCTGCCCTCTCCCGGGCGAAATGGGATGAAATATGACTTGAAAATGAAATGAAGTATGACTAGAGTATATTGCACGCAATAACGCGGTATTACAATGTCTTACATTTGCATCACTCGAATATGAAATCGAAATGATCCGCTACTCGATTCCCCCACGGTGGATCGGGTACGACGGCCAGGCGATCATGGGCGCGCTGGCGAACGCGAAGGCGACCCTCCTCTCGCTCCAGACGATCCCCTACCAGAAGCAGTGGGTCGAGCGCCTCCAGGCGCTGGAGCTCAAGCGCGAGGTCGAGGGCACGTCGCGTATCGAGGGTGCCGACTTCACCGAGCACGAGCTGGACGCCGCCCTCAGCGGCCCGCCCGACCGCCTCGTCACGCGCTCCCAGCGGCAGGCCCGGGCGGCCGTCGAGACCTACCGCTGGATCGCCACGCTGCCCGACGACCGGCCCGTCGACGGTACGCTCGTCCGCGAGATCCACCGCCGCATGGTGACCGGCGCCGACGACGACCATTGCCCGCCCGGCGTGCTGCGCAAGCAGGACGACAACGTGACCTTCGGGCAGCCCCGCCATCGGGGCGCGGAGGGGGGCGAGGAAGTGAACCGCGCGTTCGCGCTCCTCATCGCCGCCATTCAACACGAATTCCGCGGTCATGATCCGATCGTGCAGGCCATGGCGGCCCACTACCACGTCGCCGCGATGCACCCGTTCCTCGACGGCAACGGCCGCACCGCCCGCGCCCTGGAGGCGCTGCTGCTCCAGCGGGCCGGGCTCCGTCACACGGCGTTCGTCGCCATGTCGAATTACTACTACGACGAGAAGCCCGGCTACCTGAAGGCCCCCGCAGACACCCGCGCCCAGGGCCACGACCTGACGCCGTTCCTGCTGTTCGCGCTCAAGGGTGTGGCCGTCCAGGGCGGCAGGCTGCTCGCGGAAATCCGCCACGAGATGCAGAAGGAGGTCTTCCGCAACCTGATGTTCCGACTGTTCACGAGCATGAAGACCAAGCGCCAGCGGGTGATCGGCGAGCGGCAGATCAAGATTCTGAATCTGTTGCTCGACTCAGGCCCCATGGCGTGGGACGCCGTTTGGAAGATGACGCGCGGCGAATATGCCCAGTTGCAGTTTCCAGCAGAGGCCGCGGTCCGCGACTTGGTGAATCTTGAAGCCCTGGGTGCGGTCAAGCGCGATCATCTCGAAGGATGGGATTTCCGAGTAGAGGTACGTCTGGAGTGGCCCACGGAGATCACCGAGACGGAGTTCTTCGAGCGGCTGAAGAAGCTTCCCAAGGGAAAGACCTACCCGTTCCTGCGGTAGCCGCGGCCTCATCCTTACCGCCCCTTGACCGCCCACGCGCATCCAGGGGACGATGGCGCGAGAACTCGGCCATCGGTGTGCCCCTACCCGCGCGCGCCCGCGATCCACTCCGCAGCGACCATCCGGAGACCATGACGGAGTCCCTCATCCAGCGCAGCTACCGGCGCGCCCTTGCCCTCAAGTATGGCTGCAACCCGCATCAGGTGCCGGCGGCGATCTACCGCGCCGAGGGCACGGAGCTGCCCTTCCGCGTGCTGAACGGCACGCCGGGCTACATCAACCTGCTGGACGCGCTGAACGCGTGGCAGCTCGTCAGCGAGCTGCGCCAGGCGCTGGGGCTGGCCGCGGCGGCCTCGTTCAAGCACGTGAGCCCGGCCGGGGCCGCGGTGGCCGTGCCGCTCCCGCCCGTGCTCGCGCAGGTGTACGGGGTCGAGGGCACGCCGCTCTCGCCGCCGGCGCTGGCGTATGTCCGCGCGCGCGGCGCGGACCCCATGTCGTCCTTCGGCGACTTCGCGGCGTTCAGCGACCCCGTCGACGAGGCGACGGCCGCCCTGCTCAAGACGGAGGTCTCCGACGGCCTGATCGCCCCCGGCTTCGAGGGCGGAGCGCTCGATCTGCTCAAGGCCAAGAAGGGTGGGGGCTACATCGTGCTCCAGGCGGAGCCGGCCTTCCGCCCGCCCGAGGTCGAGCTCAAGGAGGTGTTCGGCGTGGCCTTCGCCCAGCAGCGCAACGCGGTCGTGATCGGCCGCGAGCACCTGCGGAAGGTGGTGACGCGGGAACGGGCGCTGCCGGAGGGCGCCGTGCGCGACCTGATCCTGGCCGCGATCGCGGTCAAGTACACCCAGTCCAACTCCGTCGGCTTCGCCCTCGATGGCCAGGTCATCGGCGTGGGCGCGGGCCAGCAGAGCCGGGTCGAGTGCGTCAAGCTGGCCGGGCGCAAGGCCGAGACGTGGGCCCTGCGCCAGCACCCGCGCGTGCTGGGGCTGCCCTTCAAGGCCGGCGTGCGCAAGGTTGAGCGCACCAACGCCCGCGTGCGCTACGTCGAGGGCGACTTCGCCGGGCCGGAGCGGGCGGCCTGGGAGGCCCTGTTCGAGCGCCCGCCCGCACCGTTGACGGCCGCCGAGAAGCGCGCCTGGCTCAATGAGCAGCTCAAGGGGGTCGGCCTCGCCTCCGACGCATTTTTCCCGTTCCGTGATAGCATCGATCAGGCGTCCCTGCGCGGCGTGGCGTACATCGTCCAGCCGGGCGGCAGCATCGCCGACGGGGAGGTGATCCGCGCCTGCGACGAGTATGGCATGGCGATGGCCTTCTCCGGGGTGCGCCTGTTCCATCACTAGACCCTGGTGTTCGCGGGAAACCTCGCGAGGAGGGCACCGGGTCCCTACGGGAGCATGACCATGTCCGCCGTGCCCAAGCTCGATCCCGAGGCGCCCCGCCCCCTCCCCATCTCCGGTTCCACGCTGACGATGGGCCACGTCGAGGCGTGGATGCGCATCATCCGCAGCTACCTCGATCTCCATCCCGACCACGAGGTGGAGATCCTCTACGACAACGACCCCGTCAACGACCTGCGCTCGCTGTTCCGCTCCGGCGCGGAGCTGAATCTCGGGGCGTTCCAGTTGCAGCTCAAGACCCCCGACGGCAACCGCAAGCACGCCGCCAAGCTCTACCGCCACCTGGTCGAAGGCACCGGCCCCGACTACGAGCGCTACCTCCACCGCGAGCTGTTCAAGGTGCAGAACCTGTTCTGACCTGAAGGTCGCGCGGGGTGCACGGAAGCTGACCCCCCCTGGCTCCCTCTCCAGATTGGAGAGGGGGAAGCACCGTCAGGCGCGGTGAGTGGTGGATCGATGGACTCCGCCCTGACACGCCTGTTCATGCCCATGTCCTACCGCCTGCCCGGACCCGAGGAGAAGGCCCGCTACGTGCGGGAGAAGTTCGACCAGATCGCCGCCCACTACGACCTGTTCAACGACCTGATCACCCAGGGCCAGCACCGCTGGTGGAAGCGCCAGTTGGTGCGCCGGCTGGGGATCGGCCCGGGCGCGCGCGTGCTGGACCTGTGCTGCGGCACGGGCGACATCGCCGCCCGCAGCCTGGGGCGGGTCGGCCCGGCGGGGCGCGTCGTGGCGCTCGACTTCTCGGCCGCCATGCTCGCCATCGCCAGGCAGCGGCTGGCCCGCCAGCGGCCATCCATCCATCGGCTGGCGCCCGCAGGCCGCCCGGCTGGCGCGCAGCAGGCCCCGGCGCCTTGCGTCACCGTGCTGCGGGGCGACGCCATGCGCCTGCCCTTCGCGGCGGGCAGCTTCGACTTCGTGACGGTCGGCTACGGCCTGCGCAACGTCACCGACCTCGACCTGTGCCTGGGCGAGATCCGGCGCGTGCTGGCGCCGGGCGGCGGGCTGGCCTCGCTCGACGTGGGCAAGGTGCGCCCGGCCTGGGCGCGCCCGCTGGCCGACTTCTACATGTTCCGCGTGGTGCCCTGGATCGGCCGCCGCCTCCAGCCCGGCCAGGAGATGTTCGAGTACCTGCCCCACTCCGCCGAGGCCTTCCCGAGCCAGGACGCCCTCAAGGCGCGCCTGCTGGCGGCCGGCTTCGCCTCGGTAGAGCTGATCGAGCACCTGCTCGGCGCCTCGGTGATCCACCTCGCCCGCACGGCGCCGTAGCTCCATGTCCCGTTCGACATCGCGACGATGTTGCGGAGGAGGAGGGCGCCGCTCTCCGCCTCCACACCTGCGCCTCCCGGCAAGGCGCGGAGGCTCACTGCAGCCTTGGAACGCGGCGGGGATGTCGGGGGGGCGGAACCCCTGACGAATCGCTGCGGTGATCTCTTGATCTGGAACACATCTTCCACCCCGAAGCGCGCGCACCCGGAGGGACAAGCTACGGAGGTGACAGGCTATTTCCGGCCGGCGGCGAGGGCTTTGCGGGTGGCTACCTGGGTGCTGCGGGCGGGGAGGGCCTGAGGCAAGCGGACGCCGGCGGCGTCGAGGAGTTGTTGGGCCAGGCCGGTGGCCTGTGGCACCTTGAGACAGCGCGCGGTATCGAGCGTGAGCG
>JACQKK010000089.1 GCA_016204605.1 Candidatus Lambdaproteobacteria bacterium | reverse complement strand
GCACGCCGGTGCCCCGCCGGCTGGGGCGCTCGGGCAGCAGGTCGCGCCGCCGCGCCTGCTCGCCGTAGAGCGCCTCATCCAGCTCGCGCACGCGCTCCGCGGCGACGCCGGCCGCCCGCAGCAGGCGCACCAGCTCGCCGCAGGTGCGGGCGCGGGCGTCCACCCCGGCCAGGGCCGCCGCGACGCGCGCCTCAGCCGCCATCGCGATCACGAACCCGTCGGCCGCCTCCAGCCGGTGCCAGGGCGGCAGCCCGCCCGTGCCGGCGGGCCAGGAGAGCTGGCCCAGCCACGCCGTGCAGTCCTGCATGGACATGTCGATGTGCTGACCCGCCCCATCCCGGTCGCGCTGGCGCAGCGCCGCCAGGATGGCGGCGGGCGCGAACTGGGCGCCCATCATGTCGGCGATGGAGACCCCGATCTTCACCGGCACGCGCGGGTTGAGCAGGCTCACCAGCCCGGTCTCGGCCTGGATCACGGTATCGTAGGCCGCCTTGGCCGAGCCGGGGCCGGTCAGCCCGTAGCCGGACAGGCTGAAGTACACGAGGCGGGGGTTGGCAAGGCTCAGCGCCCGGTAGCCCAGCCCCAGCCGCTCGAGCGCGCCCGGGCGCAGGTTTTCGATCAGGACGTCGGCCCGGGCGCAGAGGCGCTCGACCACCTGGCGGCCCTCGGGGCGCTTCAGATCCACGGCCAGGCTGCGCTTGTCGCAGTTGCAGTTGAGGAAGTAGTGGCCGATGCCGTCGCAGGCGGGCGCCCAGCGCCGGGCCGGCTCCCCCTCGAGGCCTTCCACCTTGACGACGTCGGCGCCCAGGGTGGCGAGGTTGCGCGCGGCCATCGGCCCGGCCGTGAACAGCCCGATCTCCACCACCTGCATGCCGGCGAGGGGCATCGGCCCGCCCGGCTCGCCGCCCCGCCCGACTCCGTGGCCGTCGCCGGGCGCGGAGTCGGAGGCCGAATCGGGCGGGGCGGCGGCCACGTGCGGCGGCGCGGGCAGGAGCGGCTGCACCCGCTCGGGAAACACGCTCTCCGCCCGGGAGAAGTGGAGCGGGGCGCCCGCCAGCACCCGTGGCCGACCCCCCTCATCCGTCACGCGGCGCACCATGCCGCGGGCCACGAAGCCCTCGTCGGCCAGCAGCTCGGGAATGGAGAGGACGGCGCCCACGGGCACACCGGCCTTCGCAAGCAGGGCGATGGCGTCGCGGGTGGGCAGGCGCCGGCTCCACCCGGACACCACGCCGTCCACGTCTGGACCGTGGGCCACCCGCTGGGCGGGGGAGGCGAAGCGGGGCTCCTGCACGAGGTCGTTCCGGCCGGCGAGCGCGAGGATGCGCTGCCAGTGCGCGTCGGTGGAGGTGCAGATGATGATGCGCGCGTCGGCGGTGGGGTAGACGTTCCAGGGCGCCGTGAGGGGGTGGCGGCAGCCGATGCGGAACCCGCCCCGCTGGCCCGCGACGACCAGCGGCATGAAGGTGCCCATCAGCCCCAGCAGCGCATCGAACAGCGCGATATCGGCCACCTGTCCCCCGCCGCCCCGTTCCAGCACCCGCAGCCCCGCCAGCGCCGCCGCCGCGGCGTTGACGCCCGCGACCAGCTCGGCCAGGGGCAGGGGGGCCGGCAGAGGCGGGCCGCCCTCTTCACCCGTGGTGGCCATGATGCCGCTCACGGCTTGCAGCGCCAGCTCGTCGCCGGCGGGCGGCATGTCGGGCGCGGGGCCCGCCAGGCCGTAGGGCGTCACGATGCACCCCACCAGCCGCTCGCGCCGGGCCAGGATGGCCGCCACGTCGGGGTCGTCGCCGGGCGCGACCGGGGCCGCGATGGCCACCGGCACCCGCTCCAGCAGGCCCGCGAACGCCGCCGGGTCGTAGCGCACCCGCTCCCGCCCGACCTGCAGGAAGGCCCGCAGCGCGGCGGCCGCCTCGCCCTCCAACGCCAGCGGCAGGGGCTCGTCGGGGCGCTCGAAGCGCACCACGCGCGCCCCGAGCTGGAGCAGCAGCATCGCGCAGACGCCCCCGGCGAGCCGGCCGGCCCGCTCCGCCACCACGATGCCCTCCAGCGGCCGGGCGGGCCGGCCGGGCCGGTCCACCGCGGCGCCATCTGCCTGCTGCATGAGCCCCCCGGGGTGTGTGCCCTGGCCGTTGCGGCGCAGGGCATGGTGGTCAGGAGATGGTGCTCAGGGCATCGTGGTCAGGGCATGGTGAAGCCGCCGTTGACGCTGAGCACCTGCCCGGTGACCCACGAAGCCTGGCTGCTGGCCAGGAACACCACGGCCGCGCCGATGTCCCTGGGCTCGCCCAGCCGCCCCAGCGGGTACATGCGCAGCACCCGCTTCACGCGGTCGGCATAGGCCACCTCGCCCATGGACTGGCGGAAGCCCTCCTCGCGCCGGATGCGCAGGGGCGTGTTGGTGGCGCTGGGCGAGACGACGTTGACCGTGATCTGGTAGCGGCCCACCTCCTGGGCCAGGGACTTGAAGAACCCGATCGCCCCGGCCTTGGCCGCCGCGTAGAAGCTCAGCCGCGCTTGGCCGATGCGGGCGGAATCGGACGCCAGCGTGATGATCCGTCCCGCCTTCTGCTCGATCATCCTGGGGAGCACGGCCTTGGCGCAGAGCATGGGGCCGAGCAGGCACACGTTGATCTCCTTGAGCCAGTCCTCGAGCTCCGATTCCACGAACAGCTTGTCGCCGGCGATGCCGGCACAGTTGACCAGCACGTCCACCCGGCCGTGGCTGCGGTAGACCTGCTCGGCCATCTCGCCAACCGACTGCCGGTCGGTGATGTCCACGGTGACGTCGCCCGCGTCGAAGCCCGCCGTGCGCAGGGCGGAGGCCGCCTCCCGGGCGGCCGGCCCGTTGATGTCGCCGATGACGGTCCTGGCGCCTTCGGCCGCCAGCATGCGGGTGGTCTCCAGGCCGATGCCGCTGGCGCCGCCGCAGACCAGCGCGACCTTGCCGTTGAGTCCCATCTCCATGGCGCATTCCTCCTGATCTGGCCTATCTGCCCTTGAAGCGGGCCTCCCGTTTTTCGAGGAAGGCCGCGATGCCTTCGTTCTTGTCCTCCGTGCCGTACACGGTCGCGACGAGGAACGTTTCGTAGTCGATGGCGGAGCGGAGGTTCATCTGCATGCCCTGGCGCACTGCGCGCTTGGCGAGCGTGAGGCTGAGCGGCCCGCGCTTCTCATACACCTTGACCAGCTCGAGGGCCTTGCCCAGCGCGCGCCCCTTGGGAACCACATGGTTGACCAGCCCGATGCGCAGGGCCTCGGCGGCATCGATGGGCTCCGCGCTGAACAGGATCTCCATCGCCTTGGCCTGGCCCACGAGGCGCGGCAGGCGGATCGTGCCGCCGGCACCGGGCACCGTGCCGATGCGCGAACTGGTGATCGCGAACGTGGAGTCTTCGGCGCAGATGCGGATATCGCAGGCCATCGCGAACTCCATCCCGCCCGTGATGCAGAACCCCTCGATCGCGGCCAGCACCGGCTTGGCCAGCTCCTCCAGGGCGTAGTCGAGCTTCTGCCAGGAGTAGAGCATCTCCAGGATTTCGTGGGGCTTCTTGGCCTCCAGCGCCTCGTTGAGGTCCTGCCCGGAGGAGAAGAACCCCGTGCCGCCGGTGAACACCACCGCCCGCACGGCGGGGTCGCGCTCGGCCTCGCCGAGGGCGGTCAGCACCTCCTCCTTCATCGCGCGGCTGAAGGCGTTCTTCTTGGAGGGACGGTTCAGCGTGATCACGCAGGCGGCGCCCTCCTGCGCCACCAGGATGGTCTGGAATGCCATAGGGATACTTGTCCTCCCGCCGGGGTTTTCCTGGGATTTCGGGCCGGGCGCGCCGTCAGGCTCGCGGAACGGAGAGCGGTGGGAGCCGCGGCCGGCGGAGCGTTCGGGCCGGGCCTCCGGATCGGCGCCTGGGCGGTGCCGCTCAGCCCGGTTGCACTTCCCGCTCGAGCTGCTTGCCGAGGTAGGAAGCGATCACCTCGGGATGCTGCATCACCTCGCCCGGCGCGCCCTGGAACAGCTCGTGGCCGAAATCTAGCACAAACACTCTCTCGCACAAGGTCAGGATCACCTGCACCAGGTGTTCGATCATGATGACGGTGGTGCCCGCGCGGTGCACCTGCCGCACGATATCGCACATGGAGCCGATCTCGGCCCGGTTCAGCCCGGACATCACCTCGTCGAGCAGCAGCAGGCGCGGCCGCGACGCCAGCGCGCGCGCCAGCTCGAGCTTCTTCTTGTCGCCGAAGGTGAGGGCGCCGGCGGGGTCTGCGGCGCGGTGCTGCAGCCCCACGGTTTCGAGCGGGCCCTCGGCCAGCCGGCGCATCTCGGCGATGGAGCGGCGCCGGCCGGAGAGAAACAGGCTGCCCACCAGCACGTTCTCGGCGACGGTCATCTCGTGGAAGGGCTGCACGATCTGGAACGTGCGGGAGACGCCCAGGGCGGCGATCCGGTAGGGGGGAAGGCCGGCGACCCGGCGGCCGTCGAACAGGATCTGGCCCTTGCTCGGTCTCAGATAGCCCGTGACCAGGTTGAGCATGGTGGTCTTGCCGGCCCCGTTGGGTCCGATGATGCCGAGCAACTGCCCCTCGGGCACCGCCAGCGAGAGATCGCCGATCGCCTCCAGGCCGCCGAAGCGCTTGTAGAGATGGTCGAGCTGCAGCAGGCTCATGGGGCGTCTCATCCGATGAAGGCCGCCTGGACCTCGGGCGCCGCCTCGAGCTGCGCGGCCAGGCCGGCGGTCACCACCCGGCCGTTGGCGAGCACGTAGCCGCGCTTGGCGATGGCCAGCGCCCCGTAGGCGTTCTGCTCCACCAGCAGCACGCCGATGCCCTGGGAGGCGATGCGGGCGATCGACTCGAACACGGCCGCCACCAGCCGCGGCGCCAGCCCCACCGAGGGCTCGTCGAGCAGGAGCAGGCGCGGCCGGGCCATCAGCGCCCGTCCGATGGCGAGCATCTGCTGCTCGCCGCCCGAGAGCAACCCTGCCGCCTGATCGCGCCGCTCGTGCAGCCGGGGGAACAGCGCGTACACCTCGCCGAGCGAGGCCTGCCGGTAGGGACGCGCATGCCGGCAGTACGAGCCGAGCTGAAGGTTCTCGAGCACGGTCAGGTTGGGGAAGAGCTGGCGGCCCTCGGGCGAAAGGGCGATGCCCTGCTCGACGATCCGGTGGGGCGGCACGCGCAGCAGGTCTTGGCCCGCCCAGGTCAGCCGGCCGGCGGACGGGCGCAGCAGCCCCGCGATGGTGAGCAGCATGGTGGTCTTGCCCGCGCCGTTCGCCCCCAGCAGGCACACCACCTCGCCCACCCCGACCTCGAGGCCCACCCCTTCGAGTACACGGGCGCCGCCGTAGCCTGCGTCGATGCCCTCGAGCTGCAACCGCTCATCCATGGTCGCTTCCTCCGCCCGCTACGGCCGTGCCCTGCGGGCGAGCACCCTGCGCCACAGGCCGACCACGCCGGAGGGCATGGCCAGCACGCACACCACCAGCAGCACCCCGAGCACGAGCTGGCTGTAGCCCGAGGCGCCCAGCCCGATGCGCGTGCCCTCAGAGAGAAACACGGTCAGCACGGAGCCCACCACGGGCCCGACCAGCGTGTGGATTCCGCCCAGCAGGGGGGCGATCTGCGACAGCACGGTGACGTGAAGATCGAAGGCCACCAGCGGGTCCAGAAATCCCCCGTGCCACAGGTTCAGTCCGCCCGCCAGCGAGGCCATTCCTCCCGCGACGGCCAGGCACTGCACGCGGCACACCAGCGGATTGATCCCGAACATCTTGCTCACGTCCTCGTTGTTCCGCATGGCACGACAGGCCAGATTGAAACGGGTCAGCGCGAGCCCCGCGCACACGACGACCGCGGCCACGGCACCCAGCGCCACCGCGAACGTGACCACCGCGGGCGCGGGGCGCAGCCCGGGCGTCAGGTAGAGCCCCTCGGCGCCGCCGGTCAGGTCGGGTGTCATCAGCCCCACCACCCGCAGGATCTCCGAGAACGCCAGCGTGGAGATGGCGAAGAAGATGCCCCGCAGGTTGCCGGTAAGCGCCGCCAGCCCCATCCCGGCCAGGCTGCCCGCCAGGGCCGCGATCAGCAGGGAGAGGGGCAGCGGGGCTCCCAGCCGGTTGGCGGCCAGCAGGGCGGCGTAGCTGCCCAATCCCCAGAACGCCGAGTGACCCAGGGAGATGAGACCGGCGTTGAGGGTGAGATTCCAGCTCAGGGCCACCATCATCAGCGAGCAGATGCGCACGTTCCAGTCGTTGAGCACCGGCGAGCCGAGCGCGGGCGCTGCCAGCACCGCCACGGCCAGAGCGGCCCACGCCGCCGCCTTCACCCGCGCCTTGGGCATCATCGGTGCTGCTCCTCCAACGCCTGGCCGTAGATGCCGCGGGGCCGCAGCAGCAGGATGCCCAGCAGGAACACGAACGAGACCCCCTCGGCCCACCCGCTTCCGCCTGGCAGCACGTACGATACCGCCGTCTCGCTCAGGCCGAGCAGCATGGCGCCGGCGATGGCGCCCATCACGCTGCCCAGGCCGCCCAGCGCCACGATGGCGAACGCCTTGACGACCAGCGGAAACCCCATCCAGGGGCTGAGGGGGATCAGGAAGCTCAGCAGCCCCCCCGCCGCCGCGCCGAGGGCGGCGCTGATCCCGAAGGAGAGGGCGTAGATGAAGCGGATCGGAATGCCCATCAGCAGGGCCGCCTGCTGGTTCTGGGCGACGGCCCGCGTGGCGCGGCCCAGCTCGCTCCACTTGAGCCAGCCCAGCAGCGCCACGACGAGCAGCACCGCCACGACGAACGCGATCAGCCGCGAGAAGGTGAGCAGCACGGGGCCAAGCTCGGCGGCGGCATAGGAGACGACCGAGGTGGCCGAACGCAGGTCGCCCGTCCAGAGCACCACCGCGAGGTTCTGTAGCACCAGGCTGATGCCGAACGTCAGCAGGATCTGGTTCAGATGGGGCGCCTCCAGCACATGGCGGATCACCCAGCGGAACAGCAGGTAGCCCGCCACTCCCCCGCCCAGCACCACCAGCGGCAGGGACGTCAGCGGATCCAGCTTGTAGAGCGTGGCCAGCCAGAACGCCGCGTAGGAGCCCAGCATCACGAATTCGCCGTGGGCGAAGTTGATGATGCGGATCACCCCGTAACTGAGGGAGATGCCGATCGCCGCCAGCGTGTAGAGGCCGCCCAGAAAGAGACCGTCGACGAGAAGCTGGACGTAGAGCCCCATGAACGCGTTTCCTTTGGAGACGACCGTGCTCCGGCCCCCGGGCACCCCGCTTCGGCGCCTGGCCGTTTTTCGCCGGCCCCAGGCGGCACCGGGCGGGGAGCGGGCAGCGCGCTGCCGCCGGTCAGGGACCGGCCGTGATCAGCTTCCCCTTGGCCACTTCTGGCGGGTAGATCACCACAGACTTGCCGTTCTGGCGCTGCATGACGATCATGGCGGAGAACGCCTGGTGCAGCGTCCCGCCCTTACTCTTCGTGTACTTGGCGCGACCGTAAAACGTGGGCTCGTCCATCTTCTCCAGCTCGGCGACCACCTTGTCCTTCTCAATGCTGCCGGCCCGGTCGATGGCCATGAACAGCATCACCGCAGCCACATAGTTGAGCGGATCGAGGAACTCGGGTTCCCGGTTGTACCGGGCGCGGAAGGCCTTCTCCCAGTCGTCCGAGCTGGGGAAGAGCTTGGGATACTTCGGGTTGCCGGGCCGCTTGAGGTTCGGCATGTAACTGGTGACACTCAGCCAGCCGTCGCCCGCCGCGCCGGTGGCCTTCTGCCACTCGTTGAGAGCGGCGTAGACGGTTCCCACGAGATACGGCACGCCCACGTTGGCCGATTTCGCCTGCTTGGTGAGCAGGATCGCGTCGGCGGTCTGCACCAGCCCCAGCAGCAGGTCGGGGCGCGCCTGGCGCACCTTGAGCAGCGCGGGCGAGTAATCCGCGGCGCCCTCGCGCACCAGCTCCTCGAGCACGATGCGGTACCCGGCACCGGCGAACGCCTCCTTGGCGTGCGGCAGGTGGGCCCGGCCGTAGGCGCCGTCCGAATAGACGATCGCCAGCTTCTTGCCCGTGCCGATGTAGTGCTTGAGCATGGCCGTCAGGCTGGCGTGGTAGTCGTAGTCCCACGGGTAGGGATGGAAGAAATACTTCTCCTTCCCCAGCTCCGTCTCGTTGCGGGTGGACGAGGAACCCGGAACCAACCAGACCGGCTTGCGCTGGCGCCAGGGCGGGGTCGCCCATGACACCACCCCCGAGGTGATCGGGCCGATCACGTAGTCCACCCGCTCCTGTTCGAGCAGCTCGGTCATCGCCGAGACGGTGACCTGCGCGTTGGACTGGACGTCTACGTACTTCACCTCGATCGGCCGCCCGAGCACGCGCTTCCCGTAGGCGTCGACCGCCATCTCCACGCCGCGCTTGCCGGCCGTACCATAGGCGGCAAACCTGCCCGTCAGTTCAAAGGGCGCCCCGATCCTGATCGGCTCCTGGGCCTGGCCCAGCGCCGGCCATGTGACCATTGCGGCGAGGGCGAGTGCCGTCGCGGTGCACCCCGCGGATCGTTTCATGACTCCTCCACGTTGGCTGTGTCTGCCATCTGCGCCTGGTCCCTCCCCAGGTCGTGCAGCCGTTCCCCCCAAGCGCCCGTCAGGCGTATGTGCGGGCTGCGCTGGTGTCCCTGCTAGCCCGGATGCTCCGGCGACGGCCCTGGGTGGCTGCGGCCGATTCGCTGCGCTCGGGCACATCGCGTCGCGCCGGCTTCCGCGGGCCGGCGCTGCTTCGACGGCGCTCAGGGCGCCGGCGCTGGGGCGCGCCGCATGCGCCCCCGGCGCGCGGTCGCCAGGGACGGCGCGGGCCGCCTCGCAGGCTCTTTGCGTGCAGGCAATCGCGCGCCGACCGGGCCCGTGTGCCGTCGGCCTCCCCCCAACACCGATCCGCGGCCCGCTACACGGCTTGGCTTGGTCTCATCGCATTGCAGCATCCCGGTAACAGCGTCCCGCAGTGGTGTCAAGCTCCCGAGCGGCTGGCCTTTGGCGCGTTGGGGCACACCGAGCCGGCTTTTGCAGAGGTTGCGGTTTGGAATTATGTTGGTTTCAACGTGCACGAACCGCTTACGCGATGGGCCTCTTCAACGATTGGAGCCGCCATGAGCTTCGCCCAGCAGCTTCTGCGCGAGAACGAATCGGTCTGGCGCCATTGGCTGCCACACCCGTTCACCCGCGGCGTCGCCGAAGGGAGCATCGCGCCGGCCGTGTTCCAGCGCTGGCTGGCGCAAGACTATCTGTTCGTGCACGAGGGCATCCGCTTCCTCGCGGTGCTGATCTCGAAGGCGCCTTCGCCGTTGATCGAGCCGCTCGTCGAGACGGCTGAGACTTGGCGGCGGGAGCTGGCGCTGTTCCGCCGGAATGCGCTGGCGCAAGGCGTGGCGCTCGACGTGGCACCCCATCCCGCCACGCGCGCTTATCTCGATTTCCTGTTCGCCACGGCCCACCGCCACCCGTTCCTGGTGGGCTGGGCCGCGCTCTATGGCGTCGAGCAGAGTTACCACGATGCGTGGCGGTGGGTGGCCGCAAACAGCCGCGCGGGCGGCCCCTACGGGGAGTGGGTGCAGAACTGGGCTTCCGACGCGTTCGCGGGATTCACCCGCTTTCTCGCCGAGACCCTCGATGCGGAGGCGGCCCAGGCCCGCGAGCGCGAGCTCAAGCCGGCCCGGCAGGCGTTCGCCGAGACGGCGCGCCACGAGGCCATGTTCTGGGATATGGCCCTCGGGACGGACGGGCTGGAGCCGTGAACCCTCGCCACCCGGCCGAATGGTTGCGGCGCGGCGGCGCCGTCGGTCAGGTCGGGGTGCCCTCAGGGGCATGGGAGAGCGCGAAGAACTCGGCGCGGTGCACCGGGTTCTCCTGGAACGAGCCCAGCAGGGAGGTGGTGGTCACCAGCCCCGAGTGGTTCACGCCGCGCAGCTCCATGCACTGGTGCGAGGCCCGCACGAGCACGCCCAATCCCTCTGGT
>JACQKK010000088.1 GCA_016204605.1 Candidatus Lambdaproteobacteria bacterium | reverse complement strand
GGCCCCCAGACCAGCGCCCTGCTGCGGAAATTGAACCTGCTGCGCGCCCGCGATGAGGTGCGGCTCTGCCAGGGCTTCGACCAGCAGACCAGCCCCTGTCCCGTCACGCCCTTCGAGCCGGTCAGTCCGATCATCTTCGGCGGCACGGAGAGCTTCGTGAACGTGAGCTTCGCGGAAGCCAATACCTACGTCACCGCTGACCTGCCGAGCAACGTCGCCACGGCCTCGACCCTGCTGGGCTCGCTCGGCAGCGGCTTCACCACCAAACTGCTGGATCGCCGCGCGGGGCGGACGCTCACCTTCGACGACACGGAAGTGAAGGCCATGCAGGCCATCACGGCGGCCATGCGCGGGGTGATCTCGCTGCCGACGATCTGGACGACCACCGACGCCGACGCCTTCATTACCGGCAACAGCACGCGCGACCCGGTGACCGGCCAGGTGACCAACGAAATCACCAACGCCGAGACCGTGGCCTATTTCGACAACGACACCACGACGCCCGCAACCGGGACCACCGGGGTCAGGCCTCTGCAAGCGGTCTCCACCGCGATCACGGCCGTACAGACGGCCTTCATGGACGCCTTCGGCTCGCTGCGCGACACGATCACCAGCCTGCTCGCGGAAAGCGCCACCGTCGAGGCGCAGGGGGTGATCCGGCTCTCCGACCCGAACCCCCGCTACGACAAGCAGCCCGACGTGCAGAAGCTGAACCTGGCGCTGGTCAAGTCGATGGCCAACGACCTGAGCGACTCCTTCGATCCGGCCACCGGCGCCCCGACCGTGTCCATCTATCAGGCGGTCGGCACCATCACCGACTTCGGTGTCTGCGATCCCCTCGCGGCCGCCACCACCGATTTGTCCCGGAACCTGAACCCCGGGTTCTCGTCAACGACGCCGACGTCCTCAATCAACCAGACCTATGTCAGGACCATCGACCTGAACAGCGCAACTGGGGCCGCGATTCCTCCCGCTGTTCAATCCGACGGAGCGTCGTACTACAAGCTGGTGCTCTCCGCGTTGCCGTCGCCCGGCATCAGCATCTTCAGCCGCGATCGCACCGGCAACTGCTGTCCCAATGCCATGATCGGTTGGGACGACGGCACCAACATCCACTGGGTCGACTCCGACAACAACTCTGGCCAGGACGGCGCCTTTGGCATGTCGTATCCTACGGCGTATTTCGACAACGCGTCTTTCCCCTCGACGCCACCCACGCTGTACATCAAAGTGTACGTGAACGCGAACGACTTCCAGGTCTTTGCCTGGACGGCGACCCAAGACTCCAACCCGCTGCCCATCTTCCTCAAGGGCGGCGGGGGCCGGAACTTCGCGGTGAAGGTCAACCGGACCCCGTTCCCGGCCAAGGGGGCCGCCTTGATCCAGTTGATGGGCTCTGTCTGGGACGACTCGACGCGCTCGACGCTGGTGCTGGACGACCCTGCCACGCCGCTGGTCGACGAGATGTCGCTGCAAATCCCCACCGCGACCCTCGTCTCCCGGTTGGGCGCGGTGCTGACGGATTATCCGGCGCTGGGCGACTACACCATCACGGACGAGACCGGAGCGGTTCCGACCGACCTGACCAACTTCGATCTCTTCAAGTGGAACATCGAGCCCACCGCCGAGCCCGCGACGACCGACGTGACGTCGGGAATCGGCACAACCTACGTCCCGGGCGCCGTGGTGCCGACGGGGGTCTGCGCGTATCCCTTTGACTTCGGGCGCGTGGAGGACGTCGAGGGAGGCTACTCGCTGTGAGCCGGCCCGGGGAACCGCCGGAGCGCCGGGGCGTGTCGCGCTCCGAGCTCCTGGCGGGCCTCGGTCTGGTGCTGCTGGCGGGGGTGATCGCCTTCGCCGTCGGGACGGCGCCGCGGCAGCCCCGGCCGGGCCCCGCGCCCGGCCAGGCCGGCGCGCCGCCGGCCGATATCTGGCTGCGCGGCCTGATGGTGCTGAACGGCCTGCATTACGCCGAGTATGGCCCCAAGGGGCTGATCTGGGAGCTGTGGTCCAACCTCGGTCGCGTCGAGGCCCGGCGCTACCTGTTCGGGGTGATGCCCTCGCAACCCCTGCTGCTCCTGCACGGGACGCGGGCGGCCATCCGCACCGGCACGGCCGTGGTCGAGCTGGACGCCCGCCGCACCTACTTCGATCCGCGCAAGGGGGAGTGGATCTTCACCGACGGCGAGCTGCGCCAGGCGGGCGACCGGCGCAGGTTCCGCCAGTTGCACTGGTACCCTGCCGAGCGCCGCCTGGAGCGCCCGACCTTCGGCCGGCTGCCGCCGATCCTGCGCTTCTGGGAGCCGGTGTACTGACTCCGGCGAACCTCACCCTTCCCGGCCATCCCGCTCCAAGAATTGGCGAGGGAGGGGGCCATGGCGCTGCGAGTGGCCTCACCCCCTCCCCTCTCCATTCACATGGAGAGGGGCGACCGCTTGCGGCCGAGCAACCCGCCTCGTCCGACAACGGCGTCCTCCCCCCTCTCCATCACCGATCGATAAGTCGCAGCGCCCGCAAACACCTCGCCGCTCGCCAAGCCACGCACGGTCGCCCCTCGCGACGTAGTGGAGAGGGGAGGGGGTGAGGTCGCCCCGCGCGCCCCGGCGACTCACCCCCTGCCCGTCTCCCGCCCTGGCGTGGGCAATGCGGCGCCGGCGCCGACCGTGATCGCGTTGCGCCGGCTCGCCTGGAGCGCCTGCCAGACCAGTTGCGCCCAGCCGTCGAGCTGGTCGAGGCGCGCCTCGGCGCCCTGCTCGCTGCGCCCCGGCTGGAGCAACGCCTGGCGGGCGACGAACCGGAACGTGCGCGAGGGCGCCCGGAGCAGCCCGGCCAGCGCCGGCAGGGCCTCGGCGCCCGCATGGTGCTGGAACCGGCGCAGCAGGTAGGCCAGGTCGGCCGGCCCCGGGCTCGCGCCGATCTGGCGCCGCAGCCCCGCGTCGAAGGCGTCGAGGTACCGGGGCGCGCTGAAGCCGGGCAGCCGGCCCGCGCCGGCCTCCCCCAGGTACCCCGCCACCAGCGCGGGGGCAACGAACAGGCTCCAGGCGCGGGCGAACGGCTCGACCGGCAGGCGGCGCGCCGCCTCCTTGCTGGACCGCGCGGCTTCCACGCACTCCAGCACCAGCGCCGCCTGAAGCCGGAGCGCCTCCAGCAGCGGCTTGCGCAGCCGGAAGTTGGCCAGCAGCGCCGTGAGCTGGCGGTAGCGCTCGCCGGCCCGGAACGGATCGTCCTGCTGGCGCTCGCGCGCCTTGACCCACGCCTGGAGCAGCAGCAGCATCGTGTACAGCCGCTGGTAGATGTTGCTGCGCAGGCGCCGGGAGAGCGCATCGAAGGCGCGCCGCGGATCGGCGGCCGGCGGCATGCGGCTGAGCAGCGCATGCACTTCGAGCGGGAACGCATCGCGCCGGGCCCGCAGCTCCTCGCCCAGCCGCGCGTCCTCGATCAGGTAGGGCCGCACCAGTTTCTGTGCGCGCAGCTCCTCCATCTGCGAGGCGATGCGCTCCTCGAGCAGGGGCGAGACGGGCGCCTGCGGCGCCTCCAGCGTGGAGACGTCCTCCAGCAGCGCCGCCAGCAGCTCGACCAGGAAATCGAGCCGGAGCTGGGCCGAGCGCAGGAAGTGCTCGGGATTCTTCTCGCGCAGCAGGCGATACTGCGGGGCCTCGTCGGGCGGCAGGAAGTGCAGTTGGCCATCCAGCGCCTCCACCTGCGCGATCGTCGCCGCGAGCGCCCGGGCGGGATCGGCCCGCAGCGCTTGCACGTGGGCGCCGTAGGCGCTCTCGACCAGGGCCGCGCGCTCGGGCGTGAGCCTGCGTGACTCCAGCTCCTTGCGCAGCCCCTCGAAGAATGCCTTGCGCACGGCCTGCGGCGCGCGGCGGGCGTCGAGGCCGATCGCCTTGCCGTGCAGGGCCAGCGCCCGCTCCAGCGCCGGGGGCAGCTTCGGCAGCGCGGCCAGCAGCCGCAGCATCTCCTCCGGCGCGGCCGTCGCCGCTTCCGGTGGGCGCAGCTCCTCCCGATAGGCCTCCTGCGTCAGCACGTCCTCGCGCAGGTAGATATCGCCCAGCAGCCGGGTGGCCAGCGCCCGCAGGGCCGTCACCAGCGTGTCGGCGTCGGCGCTGCGCTCGGGCAGCACCAGCGAGACGGTGTAGAGCCGGCCGCGCGGCTCGTGGGTGTACGAGGAGGCGGGCAGCCGCAACTGGGCGGGGATGGCGGCGCCCATCTTCGCCACATAGGCGGGCGCGCTGTAGACGGCGATGTCGGGGAAGGGCTCGCGCAGGCGCAGCCCCTGGCGGGCTGCGTGCGCCATCAGCTCGGGCACCCAGGCCTGCAGCACGCCGCGCAGCTTCTCCGGCAACTCGCCGTGGAAGCGCAGTCGCCGCCGCACGGCGGCGGGATCGAAACCGGCGGGGGTGCGGCTGCGGTCGTGGTCGGCCACCTGGCGGGCCATCTCGCGCCGGCCGGCCGCGGAGAGGCGCTCGTCGAGCAGCGCTTCGATCCAGCCCTCGTCGCGGCGTCCCGGCGCGTTCCCTGCGCGCGGCTCGGGCTTATCCCCAGCCCCCACGGTCGTCTCCTCGCTGAGACACCCCTGGCCACGGCCGCCTGCACAACGTCTCCGCACTACCCCGCCTCGCCCCCGCCCCTGCCGACCGCGGCCCCGCCTGATCGGCAGGCGCGCGGTGGCTCCGGCGCGGCCTCCCGCCTGCGATCGCGATCCAGAGCTGTTCCCCCTCCCCCTGTGCAGGGGAGGGCCGGGGTGGGGGCCGCGCCGCCTGCGCGCTCAGGCGCGCAAGAGCTGCCGCAGCACCGCGGGCAGGATGCCACCCTGGCGGTAGTAGTCCACTTCCACCTTCGTGTCGATGCGCGACTTGACCGCGAAGGTCACGGTGCCGCCATCGTCCTTGCGGGCGACCACCTTGATCTCGCAGCCGGGCTTCATCTCGTCGCTGATGCCCTGGACGTCGAACACCTCGCGGCCGGTGAGCCCGAAACGGCGCAGGTTCTCGCCTTCCTTGAACTGCAAGGGGATCACCCCCATCCCGACCAGGTTGTTGCGGTGGATGCGCTCGTAGCTCTCCGTGAGCACGGCGCGCACGCCCAGCAGGGCCGTGCCCTTGGCGGCCCAGTCCCGCGAGCTGCCGGTGCCGTACTCCTTGCCGCCGATCACCAGCAGCGGCACGCCCTCCTGCTTGTAGCGCATGGCGGCATCGTAGATGCTCATCTTCTCGCCATCGGGCAGGTGGAGGGTCAGGCTGCCCTCGGTGCCGGGCAGGAGCATGTTCTTGATGCGCAGGCTGCCGAAGGTGCCGCGCGCCATCACCCGGTCGTTCCCGCGCCGCGCCCCGAAGTTGTTGAACTGCCCCTGGGAGACATCGAGGTTGAGCAGGTACTTGCCGGCGGCGGAATCGGCCTGGATGGTGCCCGCCGGCGAGATGTGGTCCGTGGTGACCGAGTCCCCGAACAGCCCCAGCACCCGCATGCCCCGGATGTCGCCCACCGGATCGGGCCGGGGCTTGAGCCCGTCGAAGTAGGGCGGCTCCTGGATATACGTGGAATCCCGCTGCCAGTTGAACAGCTCCGAGACCTCGATCCTGACGTCGTTCCACATGGCGTTGCCCTCGAACACGTTCCCGTAGCGGGTTGCGTACATCTCGGGGGTGAGCGCCCGCTTGAGGGCGGATTCGATCTCCGCATTCGAGGGCCAGAGCTCCTTCAGGTAGACGGGCTTGCCGTCCCGGCCGGTGCCGAGCGGCTCCCTGGTGAGGTCCATATCGACCGAGCCGGCCAGGGCGTAGGCCACCACCAGCGGCGGCGAGGCCAGGTAGTTGGCCTTCACCTGCGGGCTGATCCGCCCCTCGAAGTTGCGGTTGCCGCTCAGCACGGCCGCCGCCACCAGGTCGCCCTCCTTGACGGCCTGCGAGACCGGCTCGGGCAGCGGGCCGCTGTTGCCGATGCAGGTGGTGCAGCCGTAGCCCACCGTGGCGAAGCCCACCTGCGCCAGGTAGGGCGAGAGCCCCGCCTTGTCCAGGTAGTCGGTCACCACCCGGGAGCCGGGCGCGAGGCTGGTCTTGACGTGGGGCTTGACCTTGAGCCCGCGCTCGACCGCCTTCTTGGCCAGCAGGCCGGCCCCGATCAGCACGTGCGGGTTCGAGGTGTTGGTGCAGCTCGTGATGGCCGCGATCACCACCGCCCCGTGGCCCAGGGAGGTTTCGCCCGAGGGCAGCCTGGCCTTGGCCGTGCGGCCGAGCTCCTGCTGCTGCATCGCGAAGCCGCGCTCGGCCACCGGCGCCGTGAGGCTCCTGGCAAAGGCGGCTTTCATCTCCCTGAGCGGCACGCGATCCTGCGGGCGCTTGGGGCCGGCCAGGTTGGCTTCGACCGTGCCGAGATCGAGCTTGACGACGCTGCTGTACTCGGGGGTGGGCGCCCCGGCGGTCAGGAACAGCCCCTGCTCCTTGAGGTAGCGCTCGACCAGATCGATCTGGCTCTTGGGGCGCCCCGTCAGCCGCAGGTAGTCGAGCGTCTTCGCGTCGGTGGGGAAGAACCCCATCGTGGCGCCGTACTCGGGCGCCATGTTGCCGAGCGTCGTGCGATCCTGGGCGCTCATGGCGGCCAGCCCCGGGCCGTAGTACTCGACGAACTTGTTCACCACCCCGTGCTGGCGCAGGGCCTGGGTGACGTGCAGCACGATATCGGTGGCCGTCACGCCATCGGCGGGCCGCCCCGTGACCTCGACGCCCACCACCTCCGGCGCCAGCATGTAGTAGGGCTGGCCGAGCATGGCCGCCTCCGCCTCGATGCC
>JACQKK010000106.1 GCA_016204605.1 Candidatus Lambdaproteobacteria bacterium | reverse complement strand
GGATCGGCTATCAGTGGTAGCCGCGCGGGTGTAGCTCAGTCGGTAGAGCATCAGCTTCCCAAGCTGAGGGCCGCGGGTTCGAATCCCGTCGCCCGCTTTGGCGACCGGCCGGCGGGGTCGGTCGCCGTCTCCCCGGGGCCGTTCCCACCTTCGATGGCGTTCGCGCGCCGCCGCCCTGCCGGGCTCGCGCGGCAGGACGGATGGGGCATGATCAACATCGCGATCCTTTCGGCCAAGGGCGGCACGGGCAAGACCACGCTCGCCATCGCGCTGGCGCACCAGTATGCCGTGGCCAACCCCGACCGCGAGATCGTGCTGATCGATGCGGACAACCAGGGCAACGTGGGCATCGCCCTCAACGTCACCTCGCAGAACACGCTGGGCGCCTTCCTGTTCGAGGCCACCGACACGCTGGACATGGTGCGCTACAAGCCCGACGCGCCATTCCTGGTGATCGAATCCGGCCGCATGAACCTGTACGAGGCGGAGAAGCGCATCCACCGCCTGGACGCACCGGTGACCTACTTCCGCGACCGGCTGCTGCCGGAGTTCGGGCCGCGCTCGCTGGTGATCTGGGACCTGCCGCCGACGCTCTCGATCGTGAACGACAACGTGTTGCACATCGCGGATTACGTGATCATCCCCACCCACACCGACTACCTCTCGCTGACCGGCATCGGGAACCTGCTCTCGTACCTGGAGCATTTCCGGGCGCGCCACGCCGTGCGCGGCCACCTGCTGGGGATCGCCATCACGCTGCACCGGGAGAACGTCACCCAGAACCGCCTCAACCGCGAAACCCTGGAGCGCACCTTTCCGGAGCTGATGTTCCGCGCGGTGATCCCCCTCTCCACCGCCATCGCCACCACGGCGCAGAACCACCTGACGCCGCTGGAGGCGGCCGACCCCCGCGCCCGCGAATGCTACTCGGCCCTCGTCAAGGAAATCCACCAACGCATGCTCAGGTTCCAGGAGCATCATGGCTAGACGAATCCTCTCCGCCGATTCGGTGCTGGTTTCCCAGCCCCAGGCCGCCCTGCAGGATGCCGGGCGGGCCGACGCGCGCCAGCAGGTGCTGCTCGCCCTCCAGCAGCGCTGGTCCGCCCTTCCCGCGGTCGAGCCCGACCGCCTGCTGTTCGATTGGGAGAACCGCCGCGCGCTGGAGGACGAGGTGGCGTTCGTCAACCGCGCCGAGGCCGTGCTCGACGAGGCGGCCGTCAAGCTCGCCCCCTCCGTGCTGCGCATCGTGCTCACCGTGCGGCAACACCTGAGCGACCCCCGCGACGCCCGCGCCTGGCTGGAAGAGAAGCTCGCGCTCGACTTCCGGCGCGTCTCCGAGTTGTGCATCGTCGCCGAATCCTACGGGCTGCTCGATGCCGGGCGCCGGGAGCCGGGCGTGCGGGAGATCGAGCGCTACGGCTGGAGCAAGGCCCTCAAGCTGGCCCACGTGCGCGACCCCGCCGAGCGCCATGCCATCTGGGAGCGCGCGGCCGAGACCGCCGGCGGCGCCAGCTACCGCGCCGTGGTCGCGGAGATCGGGCGCTTCCGCGAGCGCAAGCTGATCGCCGCGCCGGACGCCCCGCCCCGGCTGGACCACATCGTCCACGACGCCCAGGCCCGCTTCGCCGCCTTCACCCGCACCGCCGCCCACCTGCGCACCCGAGACCAGGTGCAGGTGGCGATCGAGGAGCTGAGCGACCTCCAGCGCGACCTTACCCGCCTGCGCCGCGCCCTGCGCGAACGGCTCCAGGACGACGAGGTGGCCGACCTGGCGGCCCGAACCTGAGCAGCCCGCCACCCCCTGGGCGCCGCCTGTTCACCCTTCCGTGCGCACGGAAATCGGAGCCCGTGGGTCTTCCCACCTTGCTCTGCCACGCGGATAGCCTTTCCCCCGGCCGCTTCCAGGCCATTTGCCGATGGCGTCTTATCCGCTCGCTGGACGTTCCGGTGGCCCTGGGCGGCTGCCACGCGCATATCCGCTCCCTGGGCCGATCCCGACCCCGGCGCTCAGGATCGATCTCCTCGACGGGTTCGGTACCGTTTCCAGTGTCCGCCCGTCGCCCCGCGGCCCTCTGCGGCAGCGCGACGGCACACTCCTCCGGTAGTGGGTCAGTTTGGCGGAATCGAGCGAGCAGGCGCCGCAGCCTCACCCCCGCCGCCGGCGCTGGCGGTCCCCTCTCCTTTCAGGAGAGGGAGGGAGTCCCTGATCGGCCACCGGGGCGGTTTGAAAGGCGCCCCCTCTCCCCCAGGAGAGCGAGGGCCGGGGTGGGTGAGGCCGCCCGCAGGAGCGCTTCTTTTCAAACTGACCGACTACCACTCCACCCGCCGCCGTTGACCCATGCCCGCGCCCTGCTATGATGAGGCGCGTACCTGTCGCCCAAGATGCTGCCCTGCCCTCGCGCCCGTCCGCCTATGGACCGCCTCGTCCTCCAGCCCATCCGCCGCATCGCAGGGCGCATCGTCCTGCCGGGGTCGAAGAGCCTCTCGAACCGGATGCTGCTGCTCGCGGCCATGGCCGAAGGCGAGTCGCAGGTCGCCAACGTGCTCGACAGCGACGACGTGCGGGTGATGATCGACGCCCTGCGGCAGCTCGGCGTGGGGGTCGCGGGCGCGCCCGGCCACGAGCCGCTGCGCGTGACGGGCTGCGGCGGGCCGCTGCCCGGCGGCACCCACCGGCTGTTCCTCGGCAACGCCGGTACCGCCATGCGCCCCCTGGCGGCGGTGCTCGCGGCGGGGTGGGGCGACTACACGCTCGAAGGGGTGGCTCGCATGCACGAGCGGCCCATCGGCGACTTGGTAGCCGGCCTGCGCCAGCTCGGCGCCCCGGTGGAGTACCTCGGCCGCGAGGGCTACCCGCCCCTGCGCATCCGCGCCGAGGGCCTGCGCGGCGGCGATGCGGCGATCAGCGGTGTCACCAGCAGCCAGTTTCTGACGGCCTTGCTGCTGGCCGCGCCCCTGGCGGCGGGCGAGGTGCGCCTGCGCATCGTGGACCGGCTGGTCTCGCGGCCTTACGTCGAGATGACGATCGCGCTGATGGCGCGCTTCGGAGTGGGGGTCGAACCCGACGGGCCACTCGCCTTCCGCGTGCCGGCCGGGCAGCGCTACCGCTCGCCCGGCCGCGCGTTCGTCGAGGGCGACGCCTCCTCGGCCAGCTACTTCCTCGCCGGCGCCGCCATCACCGGGGGCACGGTGCGGGTCGAGGGCTGCGGCAGCGAGAGCCTCCAGGGCGACGCCCGCTTCGCCACATTGCTCGAACGGATGGGCGCCCGCGTGCGCTGGGAGCCCGAGGCCATCGAGCTGACCGGCCCCGGCGGCCCCCTGCGCGGGGTGGACGCCGACCTGGCCGACATGCCCGACGCCGCGATGACCCTCGCCGTCGCCGCGCTCTTCGCCCGCGGCCCGACCACCCTGCGCGGCATCGGCAACTGGCGCGTCAAGGAGACCGACCGCATGGCCGCCGTCTCCGCCGAGCTCGGGAAGCTGGGCGCGCGCACCGAGGTGGGGGCCGACGCACTGGTGATCCATCCCCCCGCCCGCGTGCGGGGCGCCACCATCGCCACCTACGACGACCACCGCATGGCCATGGCCTTCTCGCTGGCCGCCTGCGGCCCCGAGCCCGTGACGATCCTCGACCCCGGCTGCGTCGCCAAGACGTTCCCCACCTACTTCGAGGAGCTGGCCCATCTTACCCGGGCGGAATGAGGCTCCCATGGCCCAGCCCCAGCCCCGAGTGGCCGCCCCGCCGAAGTTCGGCTTCCGCGAGGTCGAGCGCTGCCTCGCGCGGCTGTACCGGGCGGCCCGGCAGCATGACGAGGACGAGCGCGCGCTCGACCGGCGGGTGCTGCTCGCCGCCGCCTGCCGGGAACTCGGGGCGGACGAGCCGGTATTGCTGCGGCGGGGCTTCGACCGCGTCTACCGGCGGCTGATCGAGGGGGTGTAGACTCGCGGCCGGGGCTGGAACTCCCGGAGGCAAGCCCCGCGGCCGCCGCCCGGACGTCGCGCCACCAGGAACCGCCCGAGCAAGGGGGCGCGCCGCCCTCGGCGGGATGCGGTTCTCCCTGCCGCGCCGCCTCACAGGCGCCCGACCATGACCTTCCCCTCGCCCACCGATCCCTTCACGCTGTTCCTGGCGGGCGCGGTCGTCGTGGGCCGCGGCCTGGACTTCCTGTCCACCTGGGTGGTCACGCCGCGTCTCGAGCTGGAGGCCAACCCGCTGGCGCGGCGGCTGCGCTGGTGGCCCATGGCCCTGCTCAATGCGCCGCTCGTCGCGCTGCCGTTCGTCCATCACGGGCTGGCGATCGTGCTCGTCGTGGCGAGCCTGCTGGCAGCGGGGGGCAACCTCTCCGCCGGGGCGCTGGCGAAGGGCATGGGCGAACGCGCGCACCTGGAAAGCCAACTCCGCGCCCTGCGCCGGCTGGGCCTCGGCAAGGCCCTGCTGATGAACACGGCGGGCGCGTTGGTGGTGTGCCTGGCTGGGGCGTTCATGCTGTTCCTGGTGCCCGTGGCGGACAGTCCGGCAGGATGGGCCGCCGGCGGCGTCTCGCTCTACGGCGCCAGTGGGCTGGTGCACCTGAACTGGGCGATCGTGCGTCTGCACGGACGATTGCGCCGCAGGGCCCACCGCAGGGGATGATTCCCACGTCGGACGCCGCGGCGCGAATGCAGTCTCCCGGCATCCTTGGAACCCAGGCTCGCCCCCGCTCTCCCCTGGCCCGCGCCAGTGCGCCAAGGCGGAAGCACCCCCGCTCACCACCGCCACGGAGGAACGCGATGCCGCCTGCGGCCGAGCCACCTGCCGACACCGGGCGCCGCGCTGCCGCGCAGCCCGTGCTGATCCTGGCCGCGGGCCACGGCACGCGGCTGGGGGGCCCCAAGGCCTTCATCGCCGTGGGCGGGCCCACATTCGCCGAACGCATCCTCGCCCGCTGCGCCGAGGCCGGCGCTCCCGTCACGCTGGTGCTCGACCCCCGCCATGGCGCCCGCTGGGCGGCGCTGCTCGCCCGCTGGCAGGGCCCGGCGCCCCGGCGCTTCGAGGCCGACGGCACGCGGCCGATGGTCGAGTCCGTGCGGGTCGCGCTCGCCGCCGGCGACTTCGGGCAGGGGGTCTGGGTCTGGCCGGTCGATGCGCCCTTCCTCTCGGCCGCAGGCTGGCGCGCCGCGCGGGCGGCCGTGGCCGGCGCCCCGCTCGCCATCTGGAAGCTGCGCGCGGAGGGCCGGAGCGGCCACCCGCTCTGGCTGCCGGGCTGGGCCTGCACGGCCGTTGGGGAGCGGGACTGGCCGGACGGGCTGCGGGGGCTCCTCACGGCCCACCTCGACTCCGTCCGAGTGCTGGAGCTGCCCGGCGAGCGCCTCTACGACGTGGACACGCCGGAGGCCCTCGCCGCGCTGCAGGAGGAGGGGTAGACCCCGATCGAGCTTACGCCAGCAGGCAGAGGCGCGTCTTGCGCGGCTTGGCGTTGTGGGCGGCGGCGTCCTCCGCGTCGCGCAGGTAGCTGACGCGCCGTCCCTGGGCGTAGAACGAGCGCCGTGCGCGTTCGATCTCCTCCTGTTGCTTGCGCTTGCTCTTGTCGAGTTCCATGGCTCCCTCCTGGATCGGGTGAAACCCGTCCGCTCGGCGGACGGAGCGCGCCGGCGCCGCACGCGCGGAGGATGGCCTCCGGCGCCGTGGCTCCGGGCCAAGCCGGCGCCCCGGCAGAGGCCCCTCCCGGCGCCGTTGCGGCCTCCTCCTCTCTCCACCTTGGTGGAAAGGGGGCCGGGGGGTGAGGCGGCCGGCGCACGGCAGACCCCGGCGTCCACCCCCGGCGCCGCACAGGGAGCGGGGCTTGGGCGCGCGCGTACCCATACGGAGGCGGCCGGTGCCGGCGTCCCCGGGGGGAGACTGCACGGCGCCCGCGTCATGCGCCTGGCATGTGATCGAGGGGCAGGCACGTCGAGACCGGCGGGCGCGCAAGACCTCTCCTGGTCTGTAAAGCCCGCGTCCGTCGGGCGGGATCGTCTCCGGAATCGCCGGAGTCCGCGAAGGTGCTCGCGGTGCCGCCGGCCAGAACGTGCCCACTCCTGCAAGGGATATCGGCGAGGTACTGCGGAACTTGAACCGGTGCGACGGCGCCTTATCGACGCGCGCGTCCCCACCCCTTCCCCTCCGCACCCGTTGGGAAGGGGAAGGGGTGGGGACGACGGGAAACCGCGCACCACGCGGGTTGCCACCCCCTGCGCCCATTACGGCGGAACCGCAGGGGACCCTCTCCCGGCGCGCGCAGGAATCGTGACGGTGCGAGATTCGCAACCGTTGGGATTTACTGTCAGCGGCGAAGGGGCAGCGCCCTCCTGCTCCCCCTCCGCGCACCAGCGTTCCGGAACCTCCACTCAACTCAGCGGCGCGCGTTCCTGGAGCAGGCGCAACATGCTGCTGGGCGTGGTCAGGTCGTGGAGCGCCGTGTTGACCAGGGCGCTGTTCTCCTTGAGCGAGCGGACGTTCTTGAACAGCTCGCCGGCGGGGTCGGCGTTCCAGATTTCGCCCACGGGGGTGAACACGAGCTGGAACG
>JACQKK010000076.1 GCA_016204605.1 Candidatus Lambdaproteobacteria bacterium | reverse complement strand
GGGGCGGAACGCACCCCCCGGGTTGCCAGCGCGGCCCCCTCGCGCTTAGAATTCGAGCAGAATCTGCACGGGGGACGGCCGATCGTCCCGCCGGGCGGGGGGCTGCACGCGTGGCCAAGGGTCGGCCGCGCAACCGCCCGTCCGATGCAGCATACCCGTGCAGCATACCAGAGCGGCCCGGGGGCAGGAAGCGCCCCCGCCTGCGCGCCGCCGCACCCCCGGAACGTTCCATGGGCCAGATCCAGATCCTGCCCGATCCCCTGATCAACCAGATCGCCGCGGGCGAGGTGGTGGAGCGGCCGGCCTCCGTGGCCAAGGAGCTGGTCGAGAACGCCCTCGATGCCGGCGCCACGCAGGTCACGCTGACCATCGAGGAGGGCGGCCGGGAGCTGGTGGCCGTGGTCGACAACGGCAGCGGCATGGACGAGGCGGATGCGCGGCTGGCCGTGGTGCGCCACGCCACCAGCAAGCTCGGCAGCGCGGCCGACCTGATGGCCATCCGCACGCTGGGCTTTCGCGGCGAGGCGCTGGCCTCCATCGCCGCCGTCTCCCGCTTCGAGCTGGTCACGTGCAGCGACGAGCGCGCCGGCGGCGTGCGGGTGGCCGTGGAGGGCGGGCGCGAGCTCGCCATCGGGCGGGTGGGGTTCGCGCGCGGCACCCGGGTCACGGTGCGCGAGCTGTTCTTCAACACCCCGGCGCGGCGCAAGTTCCTGCGCTCGGCCCCGACCGAGTTCCAGCACCTGCACGGCATCCTGGTGCAGGCCGCGCTGGCCCACCCCGAGGTGCAGTTCCGGCTGGTGCACAACCACAAGTCCGTGGCCCAGTGGCCCGCCTGCGGCAGCCTGGCCGAGCGCGCCTGGCAGGTGCTGGGGCCGGAACTGGCGGAGGGGCTGCTGCCCCTCGCGGCCGCGGAGGGAGAGCTCACCATCGAGGGACTGTTCAGCTCCCCCTCGCACAGCCAGGGCTCCCGGCGCTGGCAGTTCCTGTTCGTGAACGGCCGCCCCGTGCGCAGCGCGGCCCTCGGTCACGCCGTGTACCAGGGCTACCGCACCCTGCTGATGAAGGATCGCCATCCGGCTTACCTGCTCAAGCTTGGCCTGCCGCCCGGGGAGGTGGACGTGAACGTGCACCCCGCCAAGACCGAGGTGCGGCTGCGCAACGCGCAGCTGGTCCACACCGTGCTGGCCGACCGCCTGCACAAGGGGCTGCTGGAGGCGTCGCGCCGGCGCGCCTTCGGGCGGGAAACACCGCCCCTGGGGGCGCTCGCCGAGGCCAGTGCGCTGGCGGAGGCGGCGCTGGCGGCGGCGGCGTCCCCGTCGACGACCGCAGCCCAGTTTCAGCCCTCGCCCCTGGCCCTGTTCCCGGCCCTGCCGGAGCGGACAGTACCCCCAGGGCGGGCCATGGCCGCGGTTCAGCCGGCGCCCCCGGAGGCGCCCCCCGCGGCGGCGCCGCGGGCGGCCGGGTTGCGCCGGGCGGGCGCCGAGCCGCCCGCCGGCGCCCCTGCTCCGGCCGCGCTCTCCGGCGCCCCTGCTCTGGCCGCGCTCCCCGGCGCGGGGGCGGGCGGGCTGGCCCCCAACCCGTTCAGCAGCGAGGCCTTCCTGTTTCAGGGACTGAGCGCGGGTGCGGACGCAGGCGCGGCCCCGGACAGGGGTGTGGCGGTTGGCGCGCCCGCCGCATCCTCCGCCGCATTGCCCGGCCTCGGGCCGCGGCTGGTGGTGGTGGGGCAGCTCCAGGCCACCTATCTGCTGGCGCAGCGGGAGGACGGGCTCGTGATCGTGGACCAGCACGCGGCCCACGAGCGCATCCTGTTCGAGCAGTACCGGCGGCAGTTCTACGCGGGGCGGCTGGTGACGGAGCGGTACCTGGTGCCGCTCACGCTCGAGCTGAGCCCGCAGAACGCCCTGCTGCTCGAACAGTACCTGCCCCAGTTCCGGCGGATGGGGTTCGAGTTCGAGCCCTTCGGCCGGTCGGCGTACCTGCTGCGGGAGGTGCCGGCGCTGATCGCCGGGCGCGATATCGCGCGGCTGGTGCTGGAGGTGCTCGACGAGCTCTCCCTGTTCGGCAAGAGCGGGCGCCTCGAGGAGGCGATCAACGAGATCCTGGAGCGGGTGGCGTGCCACGCCGCGCTGCGCGCCGGCGACGGCCTGAGCCGCCCCGAGATGGAGGCGCTCTTGGCCCAACTCGAGCAGCTCGACATCAACCTCTACTGCCCCCACGGCCGGCCGGTCTGGATCGAGCTCTCCAGCCGCGAGCTCGAGAAGCGCTTCAAGCGCATCGTGTAGCGCCGCCCGCAAGGCCTCGGGCCGCCCTGCCTGAGCCGCACCGCCTCGGGCCGGCCTGAGAGCGCCGGGCCGGTGCGCAGCGCGGCGTGGCAGGCTATCCGGCGATGGAGCGCAGCCGCTCCTCGGCGCGTACCACGCGGTTGCGGCCCCACTGCTTGGCGGTGTAGAGACACTCGTCGGCCACGTGGATCAGGTCCGCGGGGGAATCGCCATCCTCGGGGAAGGTGGCCACGCCGAAGCTCGACGAGACGAATCCCAGGGGCTGTGTCTTGCCGTAGGGGAAGTCCTTCTCCTGGATGGTGCGCCGCACCTTCTCGGCGATCACCACCGCCATGTCCTTGCGCGTCTCGGGCAGCACCAGCATGAACTCCTCGCCCCCATAGCGCGCCGCCAGATCCGAGGCGCGCACGGAGCGGATCAGAATCTGCCCCACCCCCTTCAACACCTCGTCGCCGAGCTGGTGGCCATTGGTGTCGTTGTAATGCTTGAAGTTGTCGATATCGAGCAGGATCACCGAGCAGGGCTTGCGCGTCTGCCGCGAGTAGTTGATCTGCGTCTCCAGGAAGCTGTCGAGGTGCTTGCGGTTGCCGAGCTTGGTGAGGGCATCGGTCGAGGCCTGGCGCTGCGCCTGGTCCATGTTCTTGTGCAGCGACTCCTCCTTGCGGTGCGACTGCAGCAGCGAGCGGATCTTGAAGCGCAGATCGAAGATCGAGTAAGGCTTGGCCAGGAAATCGGATACCCCGCGCTCCACGGCGATGCTGCGCTCGGCGAAGTCCTCGTAGAGGCCGCTGATGGCCAGCACGGGGCAGACATGGCGGCGCTGCTGCACCAGCGAGCCCAGCAGGCGGTGGTTGCTCCAGCCGGGCTCGGTGAGCTGCGGGTCCAGGATCACGAGATCCGGGCGGAAGTCCTCGTAGCTGTCGAGCAGCTCGAAGGGGTCCGTGGCCTCCAGGATCACGGAGCCTGGCCAGAGGTGCTCAATCACGCCGCGGACGATCAGGCGGTCCATGGTCTGCTCGTCGGCGACGATGATGCGGTTGGGCCGTTCCTGGCCTTCCTTGGGTCCACGCGGCAGCACGATCTCGACCGTGGCGGTCGATTTGTCCTCGGCGAACTGGAGCGACCCCTGGTGCTGGGAGATCACCTTGCGGGCGAGCGGCAGCCCGATCAGCAGCCCCAGCCGGCCCTGCCCCACGTCGTTCGGGCGGATGCCCGCCAGGCTGGGCCCGGTGTACGCGATGGTCAGCCGCACCTGGTCCCCTTCCCCGTCGACCACGCCCGTGATGGAAAGGGGCGTGTCGGCCCGGCACACCTGGGCCGCCTGCTCGAGGATCAGGTTCAGCACAATCTTGACCTGGTCGGGGGTGCCGAGCAGCGTGAGCGGTTCCGCGGGCAGCTCCACCGCGAAGGGGTTGCCCTTGCGGGCGGCCTTGCCCTCGATCTCGCCGACCACCTCCCGCACCACCGCGGCGAGATCCATCGGCTCGGGCTCGCGGGCCTGGAACTCCGCCTGCAGGTCGAGCAGGTAGGTGATGTTGTCGGAGATCGCCTTCAGGAACTGGCTCTGGTCGCTGATGGCCCTAAGGTGGGTGTGCGCCGCTTCGGGCGGCTCGGCGCCGAGCAGCTCGGCCAGCTTGTGGACGTGGTTGACGATGCGGCGCACCGGGGCCGAGAGCTCGTTGGAGATCACGGTCAGGCTTTCCATCTTCAGCCGGTCGCTGCGCTGCAGCTCCTGATAGGTCTGCTCGAGATCAGAGAGCGCCTTCTGGATCTCCTCGTTCTTCCGGACGATCGCGCGCTCCTGCGCCTTCTGCAGGGTGATGTCGTGCAGCTGGTAGGCGATCCCGGCGATGGCCTGCCCGTCGCGACCCTGAATCGGGGTGACGGTCACCTGCAGCACGTACTGGTTGTCTTCCGGCCCGCGGCTCCATTCGCCGCGCCAGGGCTGCCCCGGCGCGATGTCGGGATACTCCCCCAGGTCGAACGAGCGCAGCAGTTCCTTCATGGTGCTGCCCTTGCCCTGGGCCGCCTTGCGGGCCAGGGCCTTGAACATCTGGTGCGAGGCCGGGTTGGACTGCTGGATGTTGCCCGCCAGATCCGCGACCAGCACGGCATCGTTGCTCGTCTCGATCACGCGCGAGTAGAGGGCGATCTCCTGGAGCTTGTCCTGGATCTGGGATTCGAGCCGGGTGTTGCTCGAGGCGATCTCCCGCACTTCCAGCACGGAATCCTCATAGAGCTTCGCGCGCTGCGAGGTCTCCGTGAGCTTGGCCGCCATGATGTGGGAGAACACCGTCAAGAGCTGCTGCGTGCGGTCGCGCTGCACCGGCTCGGCCTTCATCACCGCCGAGGAGATGCGCACCAGCCGCGAAGCCACCTCCGCGACCACATCGGCGGAGCGCGGCGAGGAGCTGATGATGGCCATCTCGCCGATGATGTCGCCGGGGGTGTTGAGGCGCAGGATCAGCTTGCCGTTCGAGAGCACCTGCAAGGCGCCTTCGAGCAGGATGTAGAACTCGTCGTCGAGGGCGCCCTCCCGGATCAGCACGGTCCGGGCCGGCGCCTCGATCACGGCGCCTTCGCGGAGCAGGTCGCCCAGCACGTCCGCGGACATGGTCTTGAAGTAGCGGCAGGGCTTGAGCGCCGCCACCGTATCCGCCAGGAGCCGTTTGTTGGTCTGGAGGGATTTCCCGCGCCCCACGCTCGTCACCCCGGTTTTCGCGCTGCGCGTTCGAGCGCGGCGGCGCGGGCAGCTCCGCGCGCCGCCGGACGGTTACGCGCCAGCGATGGTGGCCTGTCCCGGAGCACGCGTGCTCCCGGCCGATTGTGCCCGGCTCCCTGGCAGGTTAACGTGTGCCTGTGTCGATCGCTGCATCCGATCCGCCGCGCTGCGGCCACGGTCCCGGGGGTGCTGTCGCGTTTTCGCCCTCACCGTCACCGTTCGATTTATACGCGGCGGGCGCGGGCGATGCAATCTCCAAGGCGCCGCAATCGGGGCCGGACGGCACCGGGGCACACCCTGCACAGGATGAGACAGTATGCCGCAGCGGCTGCTGGAACACACGTCCTTTCCGGTGCAGGTCTGGGCGCCGGCGGTGGAGGAGCAGGCCGAGCGGCAACTGCGCAACCTGGCCCGATTGCCGATCCTGTTCCACCACGTGGCGGTGATGCCCGATGTCCACTGGGGGCTGGGGGCCACGGTGGGCTCTGTGCTGGCGAGCGCGCACGCGGTGATTCCCGCCGCGGTGGGCGTCGACATCGGCTGCGGCATGTGCGCCGTGCGCCTGCCGTTCACCCGGTCCTGGCTGGAGGAGGAGGGGCGCCTGCACCGGATTCGCGAGGCGATCGAGCGCACGATCCCGGTGGGGTTCGAGCAGTACCGGCCGGGGCAGGTCAGCCCGGAGGCCGAGGCGTGGGCGCGGGAGCACGTGCAGCCGGGCAGGTTGAGGGCGGCGCTCAAGGCCGCTCTGCTCGAGAAGGCCCGCCTGCAGCTGGGCACGCTGGGCGGCGGCAACCACTTCATCGAGGTCTGCCACGACGAGACGGGGCGCGCCTGGGTGCTGTTGCACTCGGGCAGCCGCCACATCGGCAAGGCGCTGGCCGACCACCACATCCGGCTGGCGCGGAGCCTGATGCAGCGCAAGGGCGAGCTCGACGCCCTGCCCGACAGGGAGCTGGCCTATTTCCTGCGCAGCGACCCCGAGTTCGACGACTACCTCGCCGACCTGTTCTGGGCGCAGGCCTATGCCCAGTTCAACCGCGACGAGATGATGCGGCGCATCCTGCTCGAGATCGCCTATTACCGCTTCGGCGATAAGGACCAGCGCCGCCTGGCGGCGCTGACCACCGAGCGGGTGGATTGTCACCACAACTACGTGGCCCGCGAGCTGCACTTCGGCCAACGGGTCTACGTCACGCGCAAGGGGGCGGTCTCGGCGCGCAAGGGCGAGCCGGGCATCATCCCCGGCTCCATGGGGGCGCGCTCGTACGTCGTGGTCGGCAAGGGCAACCCTGACAGCTTCCACTCCTGCGCCCACGGGGCGGGGCGGCAGATGAGCCGCCACGAAGCCAAGCGCCGCTACAGCGTCCAGGACCTGGCGGTGCAGACCGAGGGGGTGGACTGCCGCAAGGACAAGGGCGTGCTCGACGAAATTCCGAAAGCCTACAAGGACATCGACGAGGTGATGGCCGCCCAGGCCGACCTCGTCGAGGTGCGCCACACCCTCAAGCAGCTCCTCTGCGTGAAGGGGTAGGGGCTGTTCAGCGCATCAGCAGCAGCGAGGGCAGGGAAACAGGCACTATCCTTGGATCGGGAATCACGACGCCATCGTGCAGCGTCACCAGTATTCCGAACGGCGCGTTATTGACCGTTTTTTCGATGAAGGCACGCAGCCCCAAGGTGTCGCGTTGAAGGTCGATCCGCCGGCGGTACTTGACCTCCAAGGGTATCCTGCGTTCCCCCACCGTCAACACGAAGTCCACCTCGGGGTCGGTGTCGCGCTCGGGCAAGTGCGCCACATCGAGATGCGGCAATCCGCACAGATAGAAGCCAACGATGCTCTCGGCCAAGTGGCCGGCGAGATCTGTGAGATGCGGATTATCGTCAAGGCCCTGCGCATGCAGGGGCACAACCTCCTGCAGCCAACTCGCCCGCAGACCGTGATCGCAAAGGCAGAGTTTAGGATTGCCCCGGCGGCGCTTCAGGCGAAGCTCCAAGGGTTGCACCAGTTTCAACAGCAAGGTCCCTTCCAGGAATTGGAGGTAGGCGCGTATGCGCTGCCACCCTATGTTCGCAGCCAAAGCGTCCTGAAGTTCTCGCGTATATACGGCTCGGCTTGGAGACTGACCCGCGTACCGCGAGGCCAACCGGAATACGGCCTCTAGCAGTTGCCCATCCCGGCGCCGACCTCGCTCGCCCATGCGAAGGTCATATTGGATCGCCCGCCTGATGACCGTCTCATTCAACTGATCGGACACTTCGGGCCAGGGGATTTCTGCGCGAGCCTGGGCCATCGGGTATCCGCCGCGCTCGGAGAACGCGGCGAATGCGGGATCACGCGCCTCTCTGTTGCGCATCCCTTGATCCTGCACCGCCTGCCAAAAGTCCTGACGGAGCAAAGGCTGGAGCCCGTCTTCCGGCAAGACCGGTTGGAGTGAGCTGCCGAATCGAAGTTCTGCGACCTCCCGGAGCAGCAGAGTGCCCAACTCAATGGACGTAATGCGCCCGGCCAGGCTATCCCGCCCCAATTCGATTCTCAGCGCCGAGCTGCCAGTGACGAGCACCTTTACCGTGTTGTGATCCACCAATGCCTTTAGCTGAGCAGACCAATCGCGGAGGTTCTGCACCTCGTCGAAGAATAGGTACGCGGGCTGACCGTCACGGGCAGCCTCGTTGAGGGACTTCTGCAACACTCGATTCTCGAACCAACGGGTCAGCGCAAGAATGGGCTCCTGCACGCCACGCAGAGACGGCAAATCATCGAACTGCACCCGAAGGATATGTGCCGGCGGAATGCTTTGCTGCGACACCAATTGCTCGATGATCTGCAGTTGGAGCGTAGTCTTGCCAACCTGCCTAGGACCGCGGATTACCGTGATCGGTGCGAGTCCCAGCTCCAATTTGCGCAGCGTGGTGTGAAATGCCCACCGGCGGTAGGGGGGCAGCTGCGGGCCTGGCCGCCGTTCCCACCAGGGGTTCGTTTGACGAAGATACGCGTCCAGCGCGGGAGGCAGGCGCTCCATATCGAACATGTCGCGGGCAACGGACATCGCCTCTTCCCTCGACTCGAGTTGACTTCAGTAGTTCGCGCTGAGCCCGTAGGCCACGCCGGCCGCCTCGAATACCGCCTCGGAGAGGGTGGGGTGGGCGTGGACGGTGGCGAGGATCTCCTCGGCCGTGGCCTCCAGCCGCAGCGCCAGCCCGAGCTCGGCCACCAGCTCGGTGACGTCGGGGCCGATCAGGTGGGCGCCGAGCAGTCGGCCGTGGGGCTCGCCGAAGACCAGCTTGATCAGCCCCTCGGGGTGGCCGATGGCCTGGGCCTTGCCGGAGGCGAGGAAGGGGAAGCGCCCTACTTTGACCGCCAGCCCCTGCTCCTTGCACTGGGCCTCGGAGAGCCCCAGCGAGGCGACCTGGGGCTGACAGTACGTGCAGGCCGGAATCTGGCCGTAGTCCAGCGGCGCCACCGGGTGGCCCGCGAGGGCGGCCACGGCCACCTCGGCCTCGGCGGAGGCCTTGTGGGCGAGCAACTGGTGGCCGGCCACGTCGCCGATGGCATACAGGTGCGGCACGCTGGTGCGCATGGCCCCGTCGGTCTTGAGATAGCCGCGCTCCAGCACCGCGCCGAGGGCGTCGAGCCCCAGCCCTTCGACCTGGGCCTCCATGCCGACGGCCACCAGCACCTGGTCGCATTCCAGCCGCACGGGGTCGCCCTTGCCTTCGAGCAGGGCCTCGACCCTGCCCTTGCGCAGCTTGCACTCCTTGACCCCCGTGGCGGGGTAGCAGCGGATGCCGCGCCGGCGGAAGCTCTTGAGCAGCAGCTCGGCGATCTCGGCATCCTCCTGCGGCAGCAGATGGGGCAGCAGCTCGACCAGGTGCACCTCGACGCCGAAGGCGTTGAAGTAGTAGGCGAATTCAACCCCGATGGCGCCCGCGCCGACGATGAGCAGGCGCTTGGGGAAGGTCGTCAGCGCCAGGGCCTCGCGGTAGGTGATGGCCGTCTTGCCATCCACCGGGATCGCGGGCAGCGCCCGCGGTCGGGCGCCGGTGGCGACGATGGTGTCGGTCGCCTGGAGCACCTGCGTCTTGCCCCCCTCCCCCTCGACCTGGAGGCTCTGGGCGCCGAGGAACCTGGCCGTGCCCTGGAGATGCCGCACCTTGTACTTCTTGAGCAGCGCGGCCACCCCCTTGCTCATCCGCTCCGCCACGCCCCGCGAGCGCTCCACGATCCGCCCCGGCACGAACCCCAGCTTGCCGAGGGTGAGCCCGAGCGCCTCCGCATCCTGCAGCGTCTCGTAGAGCTCCGCGTTGCGCAGCAGCGCCTTCGTGGGGATGCAGCCCCAGTTCAGGCAGACGCCGCCCAGCCGCTCCTTCTCGATGACGACGGCCTTGAGGCCGCGCTGGGCCGCCTTGATGGCGGCCACGTAGCCGCCGGGCCCCGATCCGATCACCGCCACGTCGACCCGCTCGCTCATGGCCCTCGTCTCCCTGGTGCCCGTGTCCGGGAATCCGCCCGCTGGCGCAGCGGGGCGCCGCCCGGGCGCCTGTCCAGGCTATCCCAGCGCTTGCGGGGTTGGCAATTGCGGCCGCCGGCGGGAGCTTTCCCGTCGCCCCAACGCGGGAGAGGGGTCGGGGGTGAGTGGGGCCGCCGCTTTCCCCCTCTCCCCAACGCGGGAGAGGGGTCGGGGGTGAGGGGACGATGGCCTCACCCTTCCCGGGCGAGCTCGGCCAGGTCACTCTGGGAGATGCCGAGCAGGAACAGGATGCTGTCGAGGTTGCGCTGGTTGAGGCTGTGGTCGGCGGCTTCCCGCACCATGGGCCGGGCGTTGAAGGCGATGCCGAGCCCCGCCTTGCGCAGCATGGGCAGGTCGTTGGCGCCGTCACCGATGGCGATCACCTGGTCCAGCCGCAGGTTTTCCTGGCGGGCGATCTCCTCGAGCAGGCGCGCCTTGCCCTCCCCATCGATCACCGGCTCGATCACGCGGCCGGTGAGCCGCCCCCCTGCGAGCTCGAGCCGGTTGGCGAAGGCATAGTCGAGGCCGAGCCGCGCCTTGAGCCGCTCCGAGAAGAAGGTGAAGCCGCCGCTGATGATGGCGGTGCGGTAGCCGAGCCGCTGCAGGGTGCGGATGAGCTGCTCGGCGCCGGGGGTGAGCGGGAGCTGCTCGTACAGGCGCGCCAGGGCCGATTCCTCCAGGCCCCGCAACAGTGCGACCCGCCGCCGGAGCGATTCCGGGAAGTCCATGCCGCCGTCCATGGCGCGGGCGGTGATGGCCTGCACCTGCTCCGCGACGCCCCAGGCCTTGGCCAGCTCGTCGATGATCTCCACCTGGATCAGGGTGCTGTCGAGATCGAACACCACCAGGCGCTTGATGCGCCGGAACAGGTTGTCGGGCTGGAGCGCGATATCGAGCGCGCAGTCGCGGCTGACCGGCAGCAGAGCCGATTTGAGGGTGCGCGCCCCGCCCGGGTCGTCCGAGCTCACGATCAGCTCCAGGCTCCCGATGCGGCCCTCGTCGAGCCGCTGGATGGACTCGATGTTGAACCCCTCCTGCGCCAGCACCTGCGCCACGCGGGCGATGCCGCGCGCACTCAGCTGCCCCTGGCCCAGCAGGGTCAGCACCGAGCGGTGGAGCCGGCGCGGCTGGGCTTCGTGGGCCGCCAGCACGCGGAAGTCGAGCTCCATCCCCATCGCCTTGGCGGCGAACAGCAGCTCCTTGAGCACAGGCTCGCCGCCCCGCTCCGCGTCGCGGAAGTCGAGCACGATGGAGAGGCTGAGCAGCCCCTGGATCACCACCTGCTCCATGTCGGCGATCTCCACCGCGCCGTCGGCGATGATCTGGGTCAGGGCGGCGGTAATCCCTGGCCGGTCCGGCCCGGTCACCGTGATCAGCACGCGCTGGGGACCGGCGGGGGCACCGGAGGAGCCATGGCTCGGGGGGGAAAACGGCATCGGGTCGGGCGGCGCGGCGCCTCAGCTGTTGGTGTGCAGCAGGACGAACCGCGTGGCGCCGGGCTTGACCTCGATCTCGCCCAGCTCGCGGGTCGAAACCACGCCGCCGCCGCTGCCGGTGTAAATGACGCGCACGCGGTGCCGGCCGGGCTCCAGCCACACCCGCCCGACGAGGATGCGGTCGGGCAGAGTCTGCCACGCGCGCAGGTCGGCCTGCTCGGTCGCCACCGCGGCCACGTTGGCGGCCAGGCCCAGCAGGGCGCCGGCCATATCGTCGCGGCGCCTGCCGCCGGTCAGGGCCTTCGTGGCGAGGTATTTGGTGGTGGCCCGCGCGATGGCCTTGGCGGCGATCCGGGTCTTGCGGTTGTCGAGGTTCTTGAAGGCGATGGGTCCGATCGGCTCGCCCACGTCGAGGGTGATCGCCGGCCCGCCCCCGATCTCGACGCGCGACCCCGAGATCACATAGGGCGAGCGCACATAGCCGGGAAAGGCGATCTTCATCAGGTACCCATCGGGCATGTGCGCCAGGATGGCGTTTTCCACCTTCACGGGCCCGCGGCCCGCGAAGTGGATGAAGTAGAGCTGGCCCTTGCCCTGCTTCTCCGCCGGCCGCAGGGGTGGAATCGTGGGAAACTGCCGCTGCGCCGTCTCCAGCTCCTCGCCGCCCATGAACGCGGCCGAGGTCACGTAGTTGGACTTGAGCGCGATCGGCGGGTAGACGCCGTAGTTCTTGGAGAAGTCCTTCTCGTAGATGCCAAGGGCCAGCCGATCCGAGATGAAGGCATCGTTGAGGTCATCCCGCGACCCGCCGATCTGGTAGAACACGCCCATCAGGAACCGTGCGAACGCATCTTCCTTGTAGACGTTGCGCTTGTCCGGCTCGTACTGCCGGTTGATGAGGTCGAGCTTCTGATCCACCTTGCGCGCCTCGACCAGCGCGGCCTCGATCTGGCCGAGCTGGGCGTAGTTCAGCGCGCGGTAGATGTTGATGATGACCCGCTCGAAGTCCTCCCCGCTGTAGGGCAGCGTGTTGTCGTTGACGGCGAAGGCCACCACATGGCCTGTGATCGACTCCGTGAACAGCTCGTCGATGCGCCGCTCCGCCTGCTCGAACGCCTCGTTGCTCTTCGCAAAGTCGCCCGCGTAGTGGTAGAACACCCCGCGGTCCATGTTGAAGAGCACCTCGTTGCGCTCGCTGTACGTGTCCTTGCTGGATTCGACCAGCTTGGCCGCTTCGAGGTAGCGGCCGTTGCGGGCCAGGTCGTCCAGCCGCGGATACAGGTCGCGGTGGGGCGCGCATGCGCCCAGCGCCACCGCCAGGGCGAACGCGACCAGGGGCAGCGCCCGGTGGCCGGCCGCCACGCGCGCGGACCCTGCGGCGGGAGCGAGGAGTCGGGTCATCATGCGGGCCTAGAACTTGGTCTTGGAGCGATCGATGAACTTCTTGATCTTCTTGTCGCCGATCCAGACCTTCTCGTTGGAGACGACGCTGATCAGCTCCAGGTTGGTCTGGTAGAACACCACCTCCTGGCCGCCCTCCCGGTCGTTGATCGCGTTGATCACGCCCGTGAGCACGAAATCGGCGCCCGTTTCCTTGCCGATGGCCGCGGGGTTGGCCGTGAGACCCGCCTGCTGATCGGCCCGCTCGGCCCGGATGCTCTCGCGCTCATCGCGGGAGGCCACCACCTGCACCGCGCCCGAGCGCAGGAAGGAGCGTTCGAGATCCTTGACGAACGTCTGCGTGTTGATGTGCTCGCTGGTGCGGTTCTTCACGCCGAAGGGGATCACCACGGGCTTCTTGCCGGCGTGGCCATCCTTGAACTGTTGCACCCAGGGGAACGAGAGCACGTCCTTGATCATCTCGTCGGCCACCAGCCGCGAATCCGTATCGTTCCAGCGGCCGCTCAGGTCGATCTCCTCCTTCACATCGCGCCGTTGCACACGCCGTTCGGCGCAGGAGGCGAGCGCCAGCGCGGCCACCACCACCATCAGCAGCCCTGTCCAGGGGGTCACGCGCAGACCGTACCGTTGCATGTTTTTCATTCCCGTACCCAGCTCTGTTGAAAGGTAAGGCGTCAGGCCACCCGCTGCGCGGGTCGTCAACGGATCAGCCCCGTAATTGTCGCCAATAGCCCCCGAAATCGCAAGATCAAGCCTTTTCCAAAGTGAGATGAGTCTGAACGAGACTCGTGATTCCAACGGGGAATGGGTCTGACTGGGGCGACGGATCGGGCATCCTGGGAGGATGCCGACCGTCATGACGACTCGGATTCGCACCGTGGATGGGGTGCGGGCATTTCTGGCGGGCACGGCGTGCGTAGAGGTCGAGGCGCCCCGGCGGGGAGGGGCCGGGGGCAGAGTTGCGCGGGCCATCTGCACCCCCTGATCCGCCTCATTCTGTCGGGCTTGCGCGCGACTTTACGTTTGCCCTGCTTCGCCGCGCCGGCGCGAACGATCGGCGACGCAAGGCGCCGTGGCGCCCGCCGTGCAGTGACATCGGGAGGTTGAGCGCGACGAGGCCGGTCGCGCTCAACGCGCGGGGGCGGCGCCCCCGCTCCTCCGCACCTAATGCTGTGGCGCTCAGGTGCCCACGCGCTCGATGCGGATCACCTGGGTCGGGCCGAGGATGAAATCCATGGGGCCGATCTCGGAGAGGCTGCGCCGGATATCGCGCTCGCGGGCCCGATGGGTGATCAGGATCACCTGGACGGGGTCGTCGGGATGGTCGGCCTGGCTGGGCTGGATCATCGACTGGATGCTGATGCCATGGCTGCCCATCACCGTGGTGATGCGCGCCAGCACGCCCGCCCGGTCCCGCACCTGGAAGCGCAGGTAGTACTCGGAGGAGATGTCCTCGATCGGCATCACCGGCAGGTCGCGCAGCGCCTCCGCCACCACGGTCAGGGCCGGCACGCGGCCGCGGATGCCGCTGAGCACGTTCCGCGCGATGTCGATCACGTCGCTGGCCACCGCGCTGCCGGTGGGCAGGCCGCCCGCCCCCCGCCCATACGACATGGTGGCATCCACGTTGTCGCCCGTCAGGAACACCGCGTTGAACACCCCGTTCACCGAGGCCAGCAGGTGGTCGCGCGGCACGAGCGTGGGGTGCACGCGCGCCTCCACCCGGCCGTCCTCGAGCTTGCCGATGGCGAGGTGCTTGATGTTGTAGCCGAGCAGGCGCGCGAACTCGATATCCATCGGCGTGATGCCGGAGATGCCCTCGCGGTAGATCGCCCCGAACGGCACCGTGGTGCCGTAGGCCAGGTTCACCAGCACCGCCAGCTTGTGGGCGGCATCGTGGCCCTCGACATCGAAGGTGGGGTCGGCCTCCGCATAGCCGAGCTGCTGGGCCTCGGCCAGCACGTCGGCGAACTGCGCGCCCTCCTGGGCCATCTTGGTGAGGATGTAGTTGCACGTGCCGTTGACGATCCCGGCGACCTCGAGGATGTTATCGGCCGCCAGCCCTTCCTTGAGGGAGCGCAGCACGGGAATCCCGCCCGCCACGGCGGCCTCCATCCCCAGCGACGCGCCCTTCTCGTATACCTTGCCGAAGATCTCCTGGGCGTGTTCGGCCAGCAGCGCCTTGTTGGCGGTGACGACGTGCTTGCCCGCCTCCAGGGCGCCCAGCACGATCTCGCGCGCCGCGCCCGTGCCGCCGATCAGCTCGACGACGATGGGAATCTCCGGATCGGCGAGGATGGCCGCCGGCTCTGTGCCCAGGGGAATTCCCGCCAGGTTCACGCTGCGAGGCTTTTCCGGATGGGCCGTGACGATCCGCTTCACCCGCACCTCCGCGCCCAGCCGGGCCCGGATCAGGTCGCGGTTGTTCTGCAGGATCGTCAGCAGGCCGGTGCCCACCACGCCCAGGCCGAACAGACCGATATTGATGGTGCGCATGTCGGGGAATTTCCTCCTGCCGGGGGGCGGCTCCGCGTGCAAGGTTCTTGCATGCGGTGAAAGCATCGGGGTGTGGGAACGCGGAGCCCTGCCAGCCACCGCTCGGGACCATGACCCCGGATGAGCCCGTCCACCCGCTGCCAGGCCGCCATGATTGTTTCCCGAAAGGTACTTGGTCTATCATTGTTGCAACCGCGGGACAAGGGAGCGGCCCTTGGCTGGGATATCCTGTCCCCGCAACCTGTGGCGCCGGCGCTGCAACCCGCCCGGCCCCGCAGTGTGGAGCGCATCCGTTCGCCTGCCCGTGTACGCCGTATGTGGCTGTGGATCGTCATCGTGGGTCTGGGGCTGTACACCATCGGCGAAGTCTGGCTGCTGCTCACGCTGGGCCGGTTCGTCGGCAGCGGCGTGACGGTGTTCTGGCTGCTGGGCACCCTGGTGCTGGGCGCGTTCATGGTGCGCTGGCAGGGGTTGCGCACGTTCCTCGCCATCCATCGCCGGCTCGTCGCCGAAGAGCTGCCGACGGGGGAGCTGGTGGACATGGCCCTGGTGCTGCTGGGCGGCTTCCTGCTCGTGGCGCCGGGCTTCCTGGGCGATCTGGTGGGCTTTGCGCTGCTGTTCCCGCCGGGCCGGTGGCTGGCGCGGGCGATCGTGCTGCGGCTGCTGCACAACCACTTCCCCCTTTCCCCGAGCGTGCCGCGCGAGTCGCGGATCAACGGGGAACCGCTCGCCCTGCGACCGGGGCGCTCGCCTTCGGTCTGAGCCGCAAGCGCGTGGCGACCATGCCCGCTGCCCCGCGATCGACCCATCCCGCCAGCCGCCCGACGGGCGGATTCAAGTGCACAGCGCGACGATACGCTGCCGCGCTCCTGCTCGCGCTGCCGGCGCTCGCGGGGTCGAGCGCCGCCCTTCCCGCCGGCGGGGCCCCGCCGGCCCTGACGATCGAGCTAAGCCGCCCACCGGCCCGGGTGGTGGATGGCGACACCTTCGAGGCGGACCTCGACGGCAACGGACGCCTGGACCTCCCCCGCGAGCGCGTGCGGCTGCTGTTCGTGGACACGCCCGAGCTCTCCGAATCGCACAAGGGGCGCGACGTGCCGCGGGGGCTGGCCGCCCGTGCGGCGCTGGCCGAGCTGCTGGCCCGCCCACCCCTCCGCCTCGAGCTGGCGGGCGACCGCCCCCAGGACGCGTATGGGCGCACGCTGGCGCTGGTGACGGCCGGCGGCCGCAACGTCAACCTGGAGCTGATCCGCCAGGGACACAGCACCTTCGACACGCGCTTCTCCTTTCCCCCCGACTACGATCGCTACGCCCAGGCCGAAGCCGAGGCGTTCGGCGCGCGGCGGGGCATCTGGAGCAGCGAGACCTCCCGCCGCCACTACCTGCACCGCCTGAAGTCCGAGCGCAAGACGCCGCGCGCTCCCGGCAATCCGCTGTTCCTGCCGGGCCTCCAGCGGGCCGAGCGCTTCGATGGCCGCCCGCACGTGGGGCGCTACGTGACGCTCGAAGGGCGGCTCGTCGGCGTGAAGCCGCTCGGCAAGGGCGTGCGGGTGCTCTCCCTGGCCGGAGCCCGCGGCGGCGCCGCTCTGGCGCCGTTGCGCGTGGTCGCGCTCGGCCGCACCGCCGAGCGGCTGGGGATCGCCGGCTGGCCGCTCCCGGCCGCCGTCCGGCTGGAGGGATTCGTGCAGACCTATCGGGGCAAGGTCGAGCTGCTGCTCCACCACGGCAGGCTGCTCGAGGGGCGCTGAGGGTGCGCGCTCGCCGGCCGTTCCGAGTCGCAGCGGAGCCCGGGGGCTACCGCAGGGGATCCTGCCGGCGCTCAGCCCAGCACCCCCGCGCCGCGCAGGCGCGCGATCCGCGCCGCGTCGTAGCCGAGCTCGCCCAGGATGGCGTCGGTGTGCTGGCCGGGCTCGGGCGCGGGCCCTTGGGGGCCGATCGCGACGCCCTCGATGCGCACCGGAGCGGCCACCGTGCGCAGGCGACCCGCCCCGGGGACGTCGAGCGCGGGGAAGTACGCCATGGCGTGGAGCTGAGGGTCCTCGACCACCTGGGGCAGCTCGGCCCCGGGCGCCCAGATCAGCTTCTCCGCATCCAGCCGCCGCTTCCATTCCTCGAAGTCGCGCCCGGCGAACAACCGGTCCAGCTCCCCCACCAGCGCCTCGTGGCGCTCCATCATCTGCTCGTAGCTGCCGTGGCGGGCCGCATCGAGCCATTCCTCGCGACCCAGCGCCCGACAGATCTTCGCCCAGTACACCTTGGGCTGGGGCATCACCAGGAACAGCCAGTGGCCGTCGCGGGTGCGGTAGTGGTTGCGGAAGGGGTTGAGGGCGCGCGGGCGCTCCTGGCGCGGGGAGTTGCGCTGGGCGACATGGGTCGAGGCGATATCGGCGGCGAGCATCCAGATGCCGCTGCCGTGCAGCGTCACCTCGGCGCCCACCCCGCGCCCCGAGACGTCGCGCTGCCGCAGGGCGGCCATGGTGGCGGTGACCAGGTTGATGGACGCGGCGTGGTCGCCCATGCCCGGGCGCTGCATGGAGGGGGCCGAGGGCGGCTCGCCCATCATGCCCATGATGCCGCTGCGCGCCCAGAAGGCGTGGTAGTCGTTGCCTGGGCGGCGGTTGCCGGGGCCGCGCGAGCCGTAGGGCGTAAGGGTGACGTGCACCAGCCGCCCGTTGACGGCCGCCAGCGCCGCCAGGGTCAGCCCGCGCCGCCCCTGCGCTTCGGGGTCGAGATCGGTGGCGAAGATGTCGGCCCGGCGCAGCAGCTCCGCCAGCACTTCGGCGCTTTCGCTCCGGCCCGTGTCCAGCGTCAGCGAACGTTTGCCGCGGTTGTCCATCTGGAAGCCCGGGTTCAGCGGCCCGCCGTTCGCGGCCCAGGGCAGGCGTCGCCCGCGGGCGGGGTCGCCGCCGGGCGGCTCGATCTTGACCACGGCCGCCCCGAGGTCGGCCAGGTAAGCGCAGGCCGCGGCCACGGCAAGGCCCTCGGCCAGTTCGACGACGCGGATGTCTTGCAACGGCGCGGTCATGTGGGTTCCCCTGGGGTTGGGCCTTCTTCCGTCCGGCGTCAGGCGCGCGGGACGAACGGCCCAGTGGCGGGCGCGGCGGCGGGCGTGGCGCGCAGTCGCGCCAGCAGGGCCTCCATCTGCGCGCGGGAGGTGATGGCGTCGAGGTACGAGATCATGGCCACCAGGGCCACCCCGGTGGCGACCACCGCATCGAGGTTGGCAGCGCCGATCCCGCCGATGGCGACGATCGGCAGCGGCACCCGCGCCACCACCTCGCGCAGCCGCGCCACGCCGGTGGGCGGGTGTTTCACGTCCTTGGTGCTGGTGGCGAAAATCGGCCCAAACCCTAGCAGCGCCGGGGAATATGTCAAGGCGCGGGCGATCTCCGCATCGCTGTGCGTCGAGATGCCGAGCTTGAGACGGAGCCCGCGCAGGCGCTCCGGCGGATGGCGCTCCAGATCCTCCTGCCCCAGATGCGCCCCCCAGGCGCCGACGGACTCGGCGAACGCCGGATCGTCGTTGACGATCAGGCGGGTGCGGCGATACCGGCGCGGCCACCCCGCGATCTCCGCGCGGTGGGGCTCCAGCGGCCCTTCCTTGAACCGCAATTGCAGGTAGGGCACCTGCTGTTCCAGCATGAAGCGCGCCCGCTCCATGCTCCCCACGATGGCGTACAGCTCGGCCATGACCGGCCCTCCTCACCGATCGTCACCCCATGCTGCAATACCGGAAAACCCAGCCTGGGAACAGAGGGTCAGCAGCGGGGTCGCGCCTGATTCGCAAGGCGCCTACAGGCACGGACGGCAGCCGATCCGGCCCGCCCTGCTTCACGCCGACGTCTTATCGGGGTACGGACACAGGTCCGCCAGGACGCAGTTCGGGCAGTCGGGCTTGCGCGCCCTGCAGACGTAGCGGCCGTGCAGGATCAGGTAGTGGTGGGCGTGGCGGCGGTGGGCGGGCGGCGTGATGGCGAGCAGTCCCTCTTCCACCGCGAGCACCGTGGCCCCGGGCGCGAGCCCCGTGCGGTTGGCCACCCGGAACACGTGGGTGTCCACGGCGATGGTGGGCTCGCCGAAGGCCACGTTCAGCACCACGTTGGCCGTCTTGCGCCCGACCCCCGGCAGGGCCTCGAGCGCCTCCCGCGAGCGCGGCACCTCGCCGCCGTGGCGCTCCATCAGCAAGCGGGCGGTGGCGATCAGGTTGCGGGCCTTGGTGGGCGCCAGCCCGATCGTGCGGATGTAGCCGAGCAAGCCGGCCTCGCCGAGCGCCAGCAGGGCCGCGGGCGTGTTGTGCCGGGCGAACAGCGGCCCGGTGGCCAGGTTCACCGAGCGGTCCGTGGCCTGGGCGCTCAGGATCACCGCCACCAGCAGCTCGAACGGCGTCTGGAAGGCGAGCTCCGAGCGCGGGGCGGGGATGGCCTCGGCCAACCGGGCGAACATCCGCTCCGCCTGCGCGGGCGTCAGCCGTGTGCCCGCCGCGTCCCTGCTCCGCGGCGCTGCGGCTTGCCGCGGGGCGGTGTTCTGCCGCGCCGCCGTGCTCCCGCGCGGGGCCGGGCTCCGTCGTGAGGCCGCGCGGCCACGGGCCGGCCTGACCGGATGCTGGGCGACGCGGCGACGCTTCGTGGCGGGGGAGGCGGCCATGGGCGGCGCGAGGGCTACTCGCGCTCCATGAACTGCGCGTGGATGGCGCGCAGGCCGATCTCGGTATCCTCCTCGCGCACGACGCAGGAGATGTTGATCTCGGAGGAGCCCTGCGTGATCATTTCGAGGTTCACGTTCACCGCCCCCAGGGCCGAAAACATCTTGCCGGCGGTGCCGGGGGTGTATTTCATCCCCTCGCCCACCACGGACAGGATGGCGCGGCCGCTCTCGATCGAGACCTTGCCGAGCTGCTCCAGATCCGCCTTGGCGCGCAGCAGCGAAGCCTTGTCGATCACGGTGCAGGAGACGCTGACCTCGGAGGTCGAGATCAGGTCCACCACCACCCCGTGGCGCTGGAGCACGCCGAACACGCCGGCCATGAAGCCATAGGCGTTCACCATGCGGTGGGACTGGATGGTGAAGGTGGTGATGCCGCGCTTGCTGGTGACGGCCGTGACGGGTCCGCGCTTTTCGCCGGCGGGGCGCTGCACGATCAGGGTGCCGGGACTCTCAGGGCTGAAGGTGTTCTTGATGCGGATCGGCACCTCGGCGTTCGTCACCCGTTCCATCGTGAACGGGTGCAGCACCTCCGAGCCAAAGTAGGTGAGCTCGGCCGCCTCGGCGGGCGTGATGCAGCGCAGCACGCGGGCCGTCGGCACCTTGCGCGGGTCGGCGGTGTAGATGCCGTCGACCTCTTTCCACACCTGCATCTCTTCCGCCACGCCCTTGCCCAGCCCCGCCGTGATCAGCGCCGTGGTGAAATCGGTGTAGCCGCGCCCCACGGCGGCGAGCAGGCCGCCCGGCACCAGCCCGAAGAAGCCGCTGATGATGGGCACGCGGCCGTTGCGCGGCCGGCACTGCTCGGCCAGCCGCTGCTGCAGGCGGCGGAAGAAGGGCGGGTCCACCTGCGTCTCCTGCTCCGGCACCGCGTGGGTCAGGTCCAGCCAGTCGGTGGGGGTGCCGCAGTCTTCGAGCACGCCGGCCAGCAGACGCGAACTGAGCCGCTCGCCTGTCGCCATCACGATGTCCATCGAGCGCGGGGAGATCTCCCGGATCACCTGGATCGCCTCGAGGAACGTCCGCAGCCGCAGCAGCTCGTTCTGCACGAACGCGATCAGGTCGGTTTCGAGCTCGGGCGATTCGACGGCGCGGTCCAGGGCCAGCAGGTGCTGGCGCTCGACGCGGTCGATGGCCTCGTCGAACGGCTCGCCGGCGGCCGCGGCCCGCGCCGCTTCCAGCAGCAGGGAGGTGGTGCCCTCGGTCTTGACGGTGCCGCTCATGGCCGAGACCACCGCGATGACCGGATTCTGATGGAGTGTGTTCTGGATGATGGCGGCGACCTGGCGCAAGCGCTCGCCGGTGCCCACGCTCGTGCCGCCGAACTTCTGGATGATGATGCCCATGCCTGTCGAGTGATGGAACGGGTTGCCCGCCGGGTTCCCTCCCGCGGGGACTGCACCGTCAAAGCCTACCCCCACCTCGGCCCGATCCTCAACGAAATTGTGCGGGCGTGGGGTTCTTCGGCGACAGCCGGCAGCCACACTGCGCCGCCATCCGGTACAGGCCACCCAAAATAAAAGGGGCCCGGCCGGCCTGCACGGCCGGGCCGGAGCCCCCGGTACATCGGGCTGCACTGTGCCGCAGGCTTACATCGCCGCGGGCCTACATCATGTCCATGCCGCCGCCCATGCCGCCCATGCCGCCGCCGCCCATACCGCCAGGCATGTGGCCGTTCTCCTTGGACTTGGGCTTCTCGAACACCGCACACTCGGTGGTGAGGATCAACCCCGCCACGGAGGCCGCGTTCTCGAGGGCGATGCGGGTCACCTTGGCCGGGTCGATGATGCCGTCCTTGACCATGTCGGTGTACTCCTCCCGCGCCGCATCGAATCCGAAGTTGACGTTCTTGCTGTTGCGCACCTTGTCCACGATCAGGGAGGGCTCGACCCCGGCGTTCTCCACGATCTTGCGCAGCGGCGACTCGATGGCCCGCAGCACGATCCTGGCTCCGACGAGCTGGTCGCCCTCGAGCTTCTTGTCCTTGATGACCTTCTCGACCGCCCCGGTCGCCCGCAGCAGGGCCACGCCGCCGCCGGGCACGATCCCTTCCTCGATCGCGGCGCGGGTGGCGTTGAGGGCGTCCTCGACGCGGGCCTTCTTCTCCTTGAGCTCGACCTCGGTCGAGGCGCCGACGTGGATCACGGCCACGCCGCCGGCCAGCTTGGCCAGCCGCTCCTGGAGCTTCTCCTTGTCGTAGTCGGAGGTGGTCTCCTCGATCTGGGCGCGGATCTGGTTGATGCGGGCCTTGATGTCGTCTTTCTTGCCGGCGCCGTCGACAATGGTGGTGTTGTCCTTGTCGATGGTGATGCGCTTGGCCTGGCCGAGCTGATCGAGGCGCAGATCCTCGAGCTTCATCCCCATCTCTTCCGAGACCACGGCCCCGCCGGTGAGAATGGCGAGATCCTGCAACATCGCCTTGCGGCGGTCGCCGAAGCCGGGCGCCTTGACGGCCGCGCCCCGCAACGTGCCGCGGATCTTGTTGACGACGAGCGTGGCCAGCGCCTCGCCGTCCACATCCTCGGCGACCAGCAGGAACGGTTTGCCCGACTTGGCGATCTGCTCGAGGATCGGCAGGATATCGCGCATGTTCGAGACCTTCTTCTCCGTGACGATGATGTAGGCCTCCTCGATCACGGCCTCCATGCGGTCGGCGTCGGTGACGAAGTAGGGGGAAAGGTAGCCGCGGTCGAACTGCATCCCCTCGACCACATCGAGCGTGGTCTCGGCGCTCTTGGCTTCCTCGACCGTGATCACGCCGTCTTTGCCTACCTTGCTCATCGCATCGGCGATGATGTCGCCGATGGTCTTGTCGCTGTTGGCCGAGATGGTGCCGACCTGAGCGATCTCCTTGGACTCGACGACCTTCTGGGCGATGCTTTTCAGGTACTCGCACACGCCCTGCACGCCCAAGTCGATGCCGCGCTTGAGGTCCATCGGGTTGGCGCCGGCGGCCAGGTTCTTGTTCCCTTCCACCACGATCGCGTGCGCCAGCACCGTCGCCGTGGTGGTGCCGTCGCCGGCCTGGTCGGAGGTCTTCGAGGCCACCTCGCGCACCATCTGGGCGCCCATGTTCTCGAGCCTGTCCTCGAGCTCGATCTCTTTGGCTACCGTGACGCCGTCCTTCGTGATCAGGGGCGCCCCGAACGATTTTTCGATCACCACGTTGCGGCCTTTCGGGCCCAGCGTGATCGCCACCGCGTTCTCCAGCTTCGCGATGCCGCGCAGGAGACGGGTGCGGTTCTCCACGCTGAATACGAGTTCTTTCGCTGCCATGGGAGTGGTTCCTCTGTATCAAGAAAGGGAAAAAGGGTGCCCGGGCCGCCGGTTACAGCACGCCCAGGATGTCGTCCTCACGCATGATGATGTATTCCTTGCCGTCGATCGTCACATCGCTGCCGGAGTATTTGGCGAAGAGGATGCGATCACCGGCCTTCACATCGGGGGGCGTGACGCCCCCATCCTCGCGGCGCTTGCCTTTGCCCACGGCGACGACCTTGCCTTCCTGCGGCTTTTCCTTGGCAGTATCGGGGATGATGATCCCGCCGGCGGAGCGCTCTTCGGCGGCCAACCGCTCGACGATCACGCGGTCCTGCAGGGGTTTGATCTTCATAGGGGTTTCCGACGTTCGAGTGGGTGGATAGCGTGCGGACATTCCATGACGGCTGCACCCCAGGCTGCGGGATACTCGAATTCCCGAATCGATGGGGTGGTACCGCCTCTTGGGATGCGGCGCGCTAAGGGTACTTTGGGTGCCAGCCTGATCGGTCTGTCTGGTCCGGTGAACCGGACCCCTCGACCCACCCCCCGCCCCACGGACGCGACCCTCGCGCCAATCGCGGCGGGGGGCCTGCTGGCCGCCCTGAAATTATTAGCACTCTATTCATGCGAGTGCTAAAAGTCAACAGGATTTTTCGCGGCATGTGGGGCTTGTGGGGGCGCAGGGGGAGAATACCTTCAAGCGGCGCGCTCCGCGCCTTCACTCCGGGTTTTTGCGCAGCCACTCGCAGCGGTCCTTGCGCCCGAGTTCGCACGCCTTGCGCCAGTCTTGATATGCACGTCCGCGTTGTCCCAGCTTCTGGTACGCGCTCCCGCGGTTGTTGTAGGCCAACGCGTTGTTGGGACGGAGGCGAATCGCCTCATCGTAGTCTCGAATCGCCAGCTCCTCCAGATTGACCGCCACGTACGCGAGGCCGCGGTTGTTGAATGCCGCGGCGTTCTTGGGATCAAGTTGAATCGCCTTGTCGTAGTCGGCAATGGCCCATATGGGATGTCCAGTCGCGCGATGTACGATGCCCCGTGCCGAATAGGCGGCGGATGAATTGGGGTCGAGCTCGATGGCGATGTCGAAGTCCGCCATGGCCCGGCCGTAGTCCTTCTCTAATCGGTATACGTTGCCACGCTGCACGTATGCGGAGACGTATTTCGGGTCCAAGCGAATCGCCTCGCTAAAATGAGCGATCGACCGCTGTGGCTCGCGTTGACGCCCAGTGGTCGAATCGTACAAGCGGCGGCCCTGTTCATATTGTTCCTGTGCCGCGGCGATCGGTGATGGCGGTGGCGCGGCAGCGACTGGGGTCGGCTCGGCGCCCGCCTGCCGATCGGGGGTGGCCTGCGGTGGCGCGGCCGGCACGATGACCGGCGCGCTCCCGGCCGGCTGCGGAGAGCGCAGCGCCGCCGCGGCAGTCGCGGGTTCATTCCGCTGCCCGAGGTCCGTTGCGACGAGTGCCCCGGCAAGCTTGCCGATTCGCTCCGCAAGTTCGGCAATCGAGCAATTGACGCAGGGGTCGGCGCGCACGAGCCGCTGCTCGCCGCGGAACATCGTCAGGCTGAGTTGGGTGAGGCTCTGCTCGCGAACGACCTGGAGCAGGATCAGCCGCTCGACCTGCAACAGCTCCTGGATCTTGCGGACGCACGCCTCCTCGGTGCAGCGCGCGGCATCCAGCTCGCGGAACGCCCGTTCCTCGGCCTGCCGATAGTCGCTCTGGGGAATCAGGCGATAATGATCGGTGAGCGCGGCCTGCAATCCAGTATAGAGGACCGCCTTCTCCCCTTCGCTGATCTGTCCGATGACCGCTACCGGCCCGAGGGCCGCCTGCTCCATCGGTCGCTGGCCCTGCACTGATGGAGGGAGCCACAGCGCAAGACCCAGGCAGAACCAACATGCACGCCGCAACATGGGCACTCCTGCTGGCAGGAAGCCCTTTCGAGCGCAATGGAACACTCGCAAGTCCTATCCGATCCGAAGCGCGCGGGCAACTTGGCCCGTCGCGGGCCCGCTCCGCCGGTCTATCCGAGCGAGCGGCTTGACTCGGGGCGCGGCCGGGCATATCCGGAGAGGCCAGTCCCGCGCCGGGGCGGGGTCGCTGCGGCCTCACCCCCCGCCGTTGGCGCGGCGGCCCCCTCCCCTCGCTGCCTCGGGGCGGGCTTCCTGGGGGAGAGGGGGAGGCCCTCAGCCCCTTCCGGTGGCTGGTTCGTGGCTCCCTCCCTCTCCACCGGGAGAGGGTGGGCCGGGGTGGGTGAGGCTGGCCCGCCACGCCGGCCCTTGCCACCCCATGGTCTCTCGCGTACCGCGGGCCAGCCGCGATGGAGCGCCGAGCGATGCCCGAGGGCACGCCGTACCCGTGGGAGACGTTCCTCCCCGAAGGGCTGCACCGGGCGCCGGTGATCCTCGTCGTCGATCACGAGGCGAGCGCGCGCCGCCTGCTCGAATTCCACCTCAGGCGCTCAGGCTGCCGGGTGACCACCGCCGCCGACGGCGACGAGGCGCTGGAAACCCTCGAACGGCTGGGATCGGCGGACCTGGTGCTGCTCGACATGCAGTTGCCGGGCGAGGGGGGCATCGCCGCCCTGCGGCGGATTCAGCGCACGCACAAGGCGGCCTGCATCATCGCCATGACCGCGGACGAGCGCCTGGAAGAAGGCGTGCTCGTCCTCAAGGACGGCGCCTACGACTACGTGGGCAAGGCCCGGGGCTTCGACGACCTCCGGCTCTCCATCCGCAACGCCCTGCATACCATCGGTCTCAAGGAGACGGTCGAGCAGTTGCGGGCGCGCCTGACCGAAGGCCGCCCCGACTTCCCCGAAGTGATCGGGCGGGGCGCCGCGATGGCGCAGGTGCTCAAGCTCGTCCACAAGGTGATGGACCGCAACATCACCATCCTGCTGGAAGGGGAGAGCGGCACGGGCAAGGAGCTGTTCGCCCGGGCGATGCACTTCCAGGGCAGCTACCGCGACCGCCCGTTCGTGGCCATCAACTGCGCCGCCATCCCCGAAGCCCTGCTGGAGAGCGAGCTGTTCGGCCACGAGCGCGGGGCGTTCACCGGGGCCAGCGAGCGCCGGGTGGGCAAGTTCGCCGAGGCCCACGAGGGCACGCTGTTCCTCGACGAGATCGGCGAGCTGAGCCTCGCCCTGCAAGCCAAGCTGCTGCGGGTGCTCCAGACGCGGGAGGTGCAGCCCGTCGGCGGTAAGGCGTTTCCGGTCAACGTCCGCATCATCTCCGCCACCAACCGCGACCTGGCCCAGGCCGTGATGCGCGGCGGCTTCCGCCAGGATCTCTACTACCGCATCGCCGTGTTCCCCATCCGCCTGCCGGCCCTGCGCGAGCGGCGCGAGGATATCCCGGAGCTGGTGGAGCGGTTCCTGGGCCAGTTCGCGGCCCAGGAGCGCAAGAGCGTGCTGGGCGTCGCGCCGGGGGTGCTGGCGCTGCTGCGCGACTACGACTGGCCCGGCAACGTGCGGGAGCTCGAGAACATGATCTTTCGCGCCGTCGTGCTCGCCGATTCGCCCGTGCTGACGCTCAAGGATTTCCCCTTGCTCTCGCTGCCGGCCGCGGCGGCGCCGATCGCGCCGGGGGCGGCCGAGAATCTCCCGCGCGATGCGGCGCAGCGTTTCGCCGTGACGTCGCTGGCCGAGACCGAGCGGCGGGCGATCCGCGAAGCCCTGCTGGCCACCGGCGGCAACATGTCCCGGGCCGCGGCCCTGCTCCGCATCGGCCGGGCCACCCTCTACCGCAAGGCGAAGAAGTATGGAATTCGCGCGCCGTGAAGCCCGCGCCTGCTCCCTGCGCCTCTCTTCCCCTCTCCAATTCTTGGAGAGGGGGCAGCCGGCGCGAGCCGGCGGGGGTGAGGTCGCGGCATCACAATTCCCGTGAAAACGACGGAGAAATGGCATAAGCTGAGCGGTCTGACGCGAACCGGGCTACCGCCCGGCCTTATCCCTGGATGAACGGGTGCCGGCGAGCCGCGCGGCAGCCCTGCGCTCTCGGGCCGCTTCATCCGCAGTCACTCGGAAAGGACTGGCATGAAGGAGATGGTCTTCTCCTCGGAAAGCGTGACCGAGGGCCACCCCGACAAGATCTGCGACCAGATCTCCGATGGCATTCTCGATGCGCTGATCGAGCAGGACCCCCGCAGCAGGGTGGGCTGCGAGTGCCTCGCCACGACGGGGCTGCTGGTCATCGCGGGCGAGATCACCAGCCGCGGCACCGTCGATTACCAGGATATCGCCCGTACGACCGTACGAAACATCGGCTATGACCACGCGGACCTGGGCTTCGACTACCGCACCTGCGGCGTGGTGGTGGCCGTCGGCAAGCAATCGCCCGATATCGCGCAGGGCGTGGATGAGGGACGCGGGTTGTTCAAGGAGCAGGGGGCCGGCGACCAAGGCATGATGTTCGGGTTCGCCTGCGACGAGACACCCCAGCTCATGCCCGCGCCGATCTACCTCGCCCATCGCCTCACCGAGCGGCTGGCGGCCGTCCGCCATGCGGGCGAGATTCCATACCTCGGTCCCGATGGCAAGTCGCAGGTCTCCGTGCGCTACCTGGATGGCAAGCCCGTGCACGTGGACACGGTGGTCATCGCCGCGCAGCACGCGGCCGACGTGGGCTACGATACCGTCTGCCAGGACATCGCGGAGAAGGTGATCCGTCCCACGGTGCCAGCCAACCTGCTGACGGCCAAGACGCATTACCTGATCAACCCCACCGGCCGATTCGTGGTGGGCGGGCCCCATGGCGATGCCGGATTGACCGGCCGCAAGATCATCGTCGATACCTACGGTGGGATGGGTCGCCACGGCGGCGGCGCCTTCTCCGGCAAGGACCCCTCGAAGGTGGATCGCTCCGCGGCCTATATGGCCCGCTACGTCGCCAAGAATGTGGTGGCCTCCGGCCTCGCCCGGCGCTGCGAGGTGCAGGTGGCCTACGCCATCGGGTTCGCCGAGCCGGTCTCGGTGGCGGTGGATACCTTCGGCACGAGCAGGGTCGCCGACGACCGCCTGGCGGCCGTAGTGCGCGAGATCTTCAACCTCAAGCCGGCCGCCATCATCGAGCACCTGGATCTGCTGCGCCCGATCTACAGGAAGACCGCGACCTACGGCCACTTCGGTCGCGAGCTGCCCGAGTTCACCTGGGAACGCACGGACAAGGCCGAGGACTTCAAGCGCGCCGTGAAATGAATCCGCGTCCCTTCCACCCTGCGCCGGCGCCGGGGCGGCGCGTCCGCCGCCGGCGCGCAGCCACCCGCACCCCCACTCCGCCGCCGCCCGGGGCGCCCCCGGCGCGGCGCTGCGCCGCGGCCATCCGCCAGCGACCGACCCCATGAAATCGGCTCAGATCACCATCCAGAACAGGCTCGGGCTGCATGCCCGGGCGGCGGCCAAGCTGGTGCAGACCGCGAACCAGTTCTCCTCGGCGCTCCGGCTGGGCAAGGACGCCGAAGAGGCCGATGCGAAGAGCATCATGGAAGTGCTGATGCTGGCCGGCACCAAGGGCACGGCGCTCACCGTCACCGGCGAGGGCTCCGACGAGGAGATCGCCGTCGACGAGATCCTGCGACTCATCAACGACAAGTTCGGAGAGGGGGAGTGAGGGAGCCGCCCGCCATTTCCGGCGCCACCCGCCTCTACGGCATCATCGGCGACCCGGTGCAGGCCAGCCTCTCCCCCGCCATGCAGAACGCGGCCTTCCGCGCCCTCGGCATCGATGCGGTGTACGTGCCGTTTCCGGTGGCGGCCGATCGGCTGGCGGCGGCGGTGCGCGGCCTGGCGGCCCTGGGCGTGGAGGGGTTCAACGTCACCGTGCCCCACAAGCAGGCGATCCTCCCGCTGCTGGACCGCATCCTCCCCGATGCCCAGGCCCTGGGCGCGGTGAACACCGTGCGCCGGGAGGGCGCCCGGCTCATCGGCACCAACACCGACGGCGAGGGCTTCCTGCTCTCCCTGCGGCGCGACCTGGGCTGGGCCTCGCAACGCAAGCACGTGCTGCTGCTGGGCGCGGGAGGCTCCGCGCGCGCCATCGCCTTCTGCCTGCTCAACGCCGGCGTGGCCCGGCTCTCGATCGCCAACCGCACGGCGGAGCGCGCAGCAACGCTGGTGGCCGACGCCCGCACGCGCTATCCCGCCGCCGCCGTCGAGGCGCTCTCGCCCGAGGCGGCGGCCGGCCTGGCGCCCGACCTTGTCGTCAACTCGACCACGCTCGGGATGGCCTCCAGCCCCACGGGGGCGGGTCGGAGCCTCGTCGACCTCGCCCGGGTGGGCGTGCGGGAGGCGGTGGTCGATATCGTGTACAACCCCATCGAGACGCCGCTGCTGGCCCAGGCGCGCAGCCTCGGCCTGCCGCGCGCCAACGGCCTCGGCATGCTGCTCTATCAGGGCGGGGCCGCCTTCCGCTTCTGGACCGACCGCGAGCCGCCGCTGGAGGCCATGCGCGCCGCGCTTCCCGCGCCGTAATTCGATTTCCGCAATCTCACCCCCGCCGGCGCGCGCCGGCGCGGTTGGCCCCGGCGGCAGCGCGTGGCATAGTGCTCCCATTCCACGTGGGGAGGGTCCATGTTCGACTGCATCGTGCGGGGAGGCGAGGTGCTCGATGGCACCGGTGCCCCCGCATACCGGGCCGACCTGGGCCTGCGCGAGGGGCGCATCGTCGCCATCGGTGATCTGGCGGGCCAGGCGGCGCAGGGCGTGATCGAGGCCGGGGGGCGGGCCGTGGCGCCGGGGTTCATCGATATCCACAGCCACGACGACTTCAACCTGCCGCTCAACCCCGCCGCGCCGGGCAAGACGCTCCAGGGGGTGACCACGGAGGTCACCGGCAACTGCGGCTTCTCGCCCGCGCCGGTGGCGCCCGAGCGCCTGCCGCTGCTGCGCGAGGTGGTGGCCTTCCTCGATACGGGGCTCGCCTACTCCTGGCGCACCTTCGCGGAGTTCCTGGCGGCGCTGCCGCCGCTCGCCGTCAACCTGGTGCCGCTGGTGGGCCACGTCCCCGTGCGCTGCGCGGCCATGGGGATGGACGACCGCCCTCCGCAGCCGGCCGAGCTCGCGCGGATGGAGGCGCTCGTCGCGGAGGCGATGGGCGCGGGGGCCTTCGGCTTCTCGACCGGGCTGATCTACGCGCCCTCCTGCTACGCCCGCACCGACGAGCTGGTGGCGCTGGCCGGCGTCGCCGCGCGCCACGGCGGCGGCTACTTCACCCACCAGCGCGACGAGGCGGCGGGGCTGCTCGGCTCCATGCGGGAGGCGATCGAGATCGGCCGGCGCTCCGGCGCGCCCGTGCAGATCGCCCACCTCAAGGTGCTGAACCGCCCCAACTGGGGCGGCGCCGGCCGCGCCCTGGCGCTGCTCGACGAGGCCCGCAGCTCGGGGATCGCGCTGCACGCCGACCAGTACCCCTACGAGGCGTCGAGCACGGGGCTCAAGACGCTGCTGCCCGCCTGGGTGCACGAGGGCGGCGTGCCGGCGCTGGTCGGGCGGCTGACCGATGCCACGACGCGCGCACGCATCCGGCACGAGCTGCTGGAGGGGTTCGCCGCCGGCGCGCTGCGCGCCACGCGCTGGGAGGACGCGATGGTCTCCGATTCGCCCTCCCGCCCCGACTGGTGCGGGCAGACCCTGGCCGCGCTCGGCGGGCGGCTAGGGCGCGAGCCGGTGGATCTGCTGCTGGAGCTGATCGAGGCCGACCGGGCCAGGACGCTCGGCGTGTTCTTCAGCATCGGGGAGGACGACCTGCGGCGCATCCTGCGCCATCCCGCCATCGCCATCGGCTCCGACGGCATCTGCCTCGACGTGCCGGGCGGCTCCACCGCCTCGAAGCCCCACCCGCGCCACTGCGGCACCTTCGCGCGGGTGCTCGGCCACTACGGCCGCGAGGCGGGCGAGCTGGACCTGCCCGAGGCGGTGCGCAAGATGACCGGCCTGCCCGCGGCCATCCTCGGCCTCGGCGACCGGGGCCGCATCGCGCCGGGCCACGCGGCCGACCTGGTGGTGTTCGACCCCGCCACCGTGCTCGACCGCGCCACCTACGCCGAGCCCCGGCTGCCCCCCCTCGGCATCGAGACGGTGGTCGTCAACGGCGTCGAGGTGGTGCGCCAGGGCCGCCACACGGGCGCAACGCCGGGCACGGTGTTGCGGAAGCGGCGCGCGATGTAGTTCCTACGCAATCCCGATCCGTTGTTCCTTCGCAATCCCAATCCGAAATCGCGAGAATTTTGCGGAGGAGCATGGCTCGCTGCACCTCCTGAATGCGCCTGTGGCGCGCAAGCGCGCCGCAGGCGCCTATTGGGGCCTGGCGCCCTCGGCCCCAGCGGGGGTGTCGGGGGCAGCGCCCCTGACGCTCGTCCTGGTTTGAGCTCTTGAATTGGAACTGGAATTACCCCCGCTCGTACTCGCGCTGGAGGGCGGCGCGGCGCCGCTGGCGCTCGAAGGCCAGCTCGATCAGGCGGGTGAGCAGGGCCGGGTAGGGCAGCCCGGAGGCCGCCCACAGCTTGGGGTACATGCTGATCGCGGTGAAGCCGGGCAGCGTGTTGGCCTCGTTCACGACCAGTGCGCCGTCCTGCTTGAGGAAGAGGTCGACGCGCGCCATGCCCTCGCATTCGAGCACGTCGAACACGCGCACGGCGAGGGCCTGCACCCGCCGCTCCAGCTCGTCTCCCAGTCGCACCGGGACGACCAGCTCGGCGGCCTCGGCATCGAGGTACTTGGCGCGGTAGGTGTAGAAGTCGCTGACGGGCCGCACCTCGCCGGGCAGCGAGGCCCGGGGCGCTTCCTTGCCGTAGAAGCTCCCCAGCACCGAGCACTCGACCTCGCGGCCGGGGACAGCCTGCTCGACGAGCACCTTCTCGTCGTAGCGCAGGGCCTCCGCGACCGCGCGCACGAACGCCTGGGGCGCTTCCACCCGGCTCACCCCCACCGAGGAGCCGAGGCGCGCCGGCTTGATGAACAGGGGCAGCCCGAAGCGCTCCCGCAGGCGATCGAACCAGCGCCCGGCCGCCTCGGGCGCGGCCAGCTCCGGCGCGCGCAGCGTCTGCCAGGGCGCGCAGGCCAGACCGGCCTGCGCCAGCAGGCGCTTGGCCACGTCCTTGTCCATGCCGATGGCGGAGCCCAGCACGTCGCAGCCGACGAACGGCACATCGAGCATGCGCAGCAGCCCCTGCAGGGCGCCGTCCTCGCCATCGGTGCCGTGGATGATCGGGAACACCGCGTCCAGCCGCGCCCGTTCGGCGTAGGCCGGCCGGTCCAGCAGCAGCAGCCGGCCCCCTTCGCTCAGGGGCACCACCTGCCCCGCCTCCGGGGTCTCGGGCGCGAGCCGGATGCGGGCGGGATCCTGCGGGTCCAGCACGAGCGCCTCGGGCGAGCCGCAGCGCCAGCGGCCCGCCTTGTCGATCGCCACCAGCAGCGGTGCATAGCGCGAGCGATCCAGCGCCCCGTGGATGCTCAGCGCCGATTGCAGCGAAACCTCGTGCTCGCCGCTCCGCCCGCCGCACAGGATGCCGATGGTCTGGGTCATTGGCCCGCAAGGTGAGGTGCCGGAAACCGCCGGGTTCAGATGCCGGACTGGCCCCGCCCGCTTCGGCGAAGCGCTGAGCGGCATTTAATCGGAGGCCGCGCCCGCGCGCAAGCCCGGGGGGCGCGAAACATGCCGATCGGCCAGCGCCAGCACCTTGTGCATGGGGCGGCCCAGGGGGAGCGCGGCCAGCCCGGGACGGGTGACCCAGCGCGCCTCGGCGCCCGCTCCATCCGCATCCGCGTCGGCCGGTGGCGCCGGGATGCCGTCGCGAAGCTCCAGCGCGAAGGCGTGGAAGCGCAGCTCGCGGTGGGTCAGCCCGTGGGCGACCGTCCCCAGCACCGCGGCCGCCCCCAGCGTCGACGGTCGGGCGGCCTCCCCGAGGGGGAGGGTCGCCAGCAGTCGCGCCAGACCGCCTGCCGGGGGCTCCCCGGCCGCCAGCTCGACCCAGGGGAACTCCCACAGCCCTCCCCAGAGCCCCCGCGCGGGGCGGCGCCGCAGCAGCAGCCGCCCGCCCCGCTGCGCGACCACGAGGGCCGTCTCGACCCGCGGGCGGGCGGGCCGGGCCACGCGCGGCGGGTAGCGCTCGGGGGCGCCCTGGGCGTGGGCGCGGCAGTGGGCGCGCACCGGGCAGAGCAGGCAGCCGGGCGCGCGGTCGCGACACACCAGCGCCCCCAGCTCCATCAGCGCCTGGTTGAACGCGCGGGCGCGACCGGCCGGGATCAGCGCCCGGGCGAGGGCTTGCAGCGCCGCCAGCCCGCGCGGCTCGCGCGGCGAGGCCGCGCGCGCGAACAGGCGCGAGAGCACGCGGCCCACGTTGCCATCGACCGCAGGCTCGGGGAGGTTGTGGCCGATGCTGGCGATGGCCCCCGCCGTATACGGGCCGATGCCGGGCAGGGCGCGCAGGGCGGCGATCTCCGCCGGCAGGCGGCCCTCATGGAGGGAAACCACCTGGCGCGCCGCCCGGTGCAGGTTGCGGGCGCGGGCGTAGTAGCCGAGCCCCTCCCACAGCTTGAGCACGTCCTCCTCCGGGGCGGCGGCCACCGCCTCGATGGTGGGGAAGCGCGCCATCCAGCGGGCGAAGTAGGGCAGCACGGTATCGACCTGCGTCTGCTGGAGCATCATCTCCGAGACCCACACCGCGTAGGGATCGTAGCCCTCGCGCCAGGGCAGCGCCCGCTGCGCTCCGGCGAACCAGCGCAGCAACGCCTCCTGAAACCCCGCCCTGGACGCGGCCCTGAGAGGAGGCGCTGCCGCCGCCCGCGTGCGAGGCTTCGCGGAACTGGAATCGGATTTGGAGCGCCCGACCAGGTCCTCTGCCGAGGCTTCGGTTTCCCCTCCCCATGTCTTGGGGAGGGGCGTCACCCGCCCGTGGCGGGTGACAGGGTGGGGCTCTTGATCGGCGTTCTTGGTTTGTCGGAGCGCGCGCATGGGTCGCCGGGGATGGAGAGGATCGCCGGACGGCCGCCCAGGCCGCCCTGGGGCGATCGTAGCAGCCGCGCGGGCCATTGCCACTGCGAATTCATTGCTACTCCGGATTCATTGCCATCCCGAATCAGACCCGGCGCCCGCGGATGCGCAGGGGCGGAATAGAGTTGCTTCCGGAGGCGCGGGAAGGGGAAGATGCGAGTGGAGAGGTTGACCCCCAACGGTTGACCGGAGATGACCGCGCGCGCCAATCCGAAAACCCGCATCACCGATGAACAGATTCTGGCGATGCAGCGCTGGAGGCCGCGCCGCGTGCAGCTCGCCACGGAATGGGCCGATCCGCTCCAGGGCGGCGACCGCCCGGGCGCCCCGTTGCGCCTGGTGCTCCCCTTCCGCGAGTCGCTGGAGCCGGCCTTCCGCCTGATGGGCGGCCCGCGCCAAGCCGGATTTCGCCAGTCCCACTTTCGCGAGAACGGCAAGGGGCTCTGGGTGCTGGCGCTGAAGGGCGGGCAGACCGCCGCGCACCGGCTGGCCGAGGCCCGGCACTGGCTGGAGACGGTGGGCCGCTACGTGGCGATCCGCGACTGCCTCGACCTGTGCTTTGCGCTGGACTACGACCGCGCGCTCGGGCACCCCGAGGCGTTCCGTACGGAAACCGGCCGGCTGCGCTTTCGCGCCAAGCCCCTCACCGACGTAGCCACGCCGGCCGTGCTGGAGGCGGCCGAGGGGCTGGTCGCGCGGGGCCTGCGGTTTCTGGAGGAGATGCGCTGCTACGACGGCGCGGACGTGGTGGCCGCGGCCCCGCCCTCCAAGCGCGGGCGGCCCTACCACCTGCCGGCCTTCCTGGCGCGGCGCATCGCGGGGACGCGCGGCCTGCTCGACCTGAGCGACGCGATCCGCACCGTGCGCGACCGGCCCGCCACCAAGAACCGCCCGCTCGCCGCCAAGCTGCGCAACATTCGGGGGTCGGTGGAGGTGGATCCCGACGCGTTCCGGCAGCGCAAGGTGCTGCTGGTGGACGACATCTACCAGTCCGGCACCACGCTCAACTATGTGGCGGGGCTGCTCTACCGGGCCGGCGCGAGCGCGGTGTACGGGCTGATCTGCGAGAAGACCAGCCGCGACGACGACAACCTGCGCGCCAAGCCGGCGCGCTGAGCCGCTCGGGGGGCGCTCAGTTAAGCATCGCGGCGGGCGTCCCGGCGGGCGATCCGCTCCCCGGCCCCGCCCGCGACGCCGTTTCGGCAACAACTCCGGGGTCCATGTTCACGGGGATCATCGAAGAAGTCGGCGCCGTCGAGTCCCTGGGCGAACAGGAGGGCGGCTGGCGGCTCGTGCTGAGCGGCCCCTGCGTCGCTTCCGGCACGGCGCCCGGGCAGAGCATCGCCGTGAACGGGGCCTGCCTCACCGTGACCGCGATCGACGGGCCGCGGCTCACCTTCGGCCTCGCGCCAGAGACCCTGGCGCGCACCAATCTGGGCGGCCTCCATCCGGGCGATC
>JACQKK010000075.1 GCA_016204605.1 Candidatus Lambdaproteobacteria bacterium | reverse complement strand
GGGGTTGCCGGCCCGACGCCACAGCGATCCACTCCGGGGAGGGAGGCCGGAGGGCGCCGGGCAGCGCTCCGCAGGCCATCGCCGCGACCCTGACGCCCACAGACGGCATGAGGTGACGGACGACTTTGGACTTGCCCTGCCGACAGCGTCACGAATGTTGACAACCCGGAGGGCCGAACCTAACATTAACGTTTGCGGTCCGCCGGCCGATCGGGAATCCGACGGAACGCGGGGCGGTAGCGCTGGCTGCGGGCGGGCGCCCGAGGTGCGATGAAGATCACGGTCTCGAAGATTCCGCCCGAGGGGTTGGAGCAGCGCCTGCGCCTGAGCTCGACGGCGCTGCCGCGGCTGGCCGAGGCGCTCGACCCGGGCGGCGCCGATCTGGACGCGCGCTTGCGGCTCAAGCGGCGGCGCGACGTGGTGCAGATCGAGGGCACGCTTGCGGGGCGGCTGGAGGTGCCCTGCCAGTGGTGCCTGGTGCCCGTCGGGATCGACGTGCAGGAGCCCGTGTCCCTGACGCTGGCCCACGACCGGGACCCGGCGCGGCCCGGCCACGACGTGCAGTTGAACCCGGGCGACCTCGACGTGAGCTTCTACGAGGGCGACGAGATCGACCTGGTACAGGTGGTCGAGGACGAGGCGCTGCTGCTCGTGCCCCAGGCGGTGTGCGAGGAGGATGCGCGGGGGCGCTGCACGCATTGCGGCAAGCGACCCGAGGAGCTGTACGGCTCGCGCGGCGACCGCGGGGAGGATCATCCCTTCGCCCAGCTCAAGCAGTGGTTGCCCCCGCGGCGTTGACGAACCGCGGTCATCATCGAGGAGGACTTCATGGCGGTTCCACAGGTGCGCACCTCTCGCCGGGTGCAGGGCCACCGGCGCAGCCACCACGCGCTCAAGCGGCCCACCCTGGTCTCGTGCAGCAACTGCGGCGCGCTGATCCGCCCCCATCACGCCTGCCGGCAGTGCGGCCACTACCTGGGCAGGGCGGTGATCGAGGCGGAGAGCATCTGACGGCCGGCCGCCGGGCGGAGCATGCGGGGCCAACCTGCCCTCCGCCGGCCGCGGTGGCCTGCGACCCCTGGGGGGCGCCATGACCGTGATTGCGCTGGATGCGATGGGCGGCGACTTCGCCCCGCGCGCTCCGGTCGAAGCGGCGGTCTGGGCCACCCGCGCACCGGAATGCCGCGTGATCCTGGTGGGCGACCGCGAGGCGCTTGAGCCGGAGCTGGCGCGCCACGCCTCGGCCGTGTCCCGGCTCGCCATCCACCACACCCCGCAGACCCTCGACATGGGCGACCCGCCCTCGGCCCTGGTGCGGCGCAAGGCGGAGGCATCGATCCGGGTCTGCTTCGAGCTGGTGCGGGCGGGTGCGGCGCAGGCCGTGGTCAGCGCCGGCTCCTCGGGCGGCACGATGGTGGCGGGCAAGCTCGTGCTGGGCACGCTGGCCGGGATCGACCGGCCCGCCATCGCCACGCTGCTGCCCAGGGGCGGCGACACCACGGTGTTCCTCGATAGCGGAGCCAACGCCGACTGCAAGCCGCACTACCTGCTCCAGTTCGCGTGCATGGGCGCCCTCTACGCGCGGGTGGTGGTCGGCAACGCGCGGCCCCGGGTGGGGCTGCTGAGCAACGGCGGCGAGCCCGGCAAGGGCAACGAGCTGACGCGCCTGGCCCACGACCTGCTGCGCCGGGAGGAGCCCGCGTTCATCGGCAACGTGGAGCCGCGCGACGTCTTCCGCGGCGGCGCCGACGTGGTGGTGTGCGATGGCTTCACGGGCAACCTGGTGCTGAAGACGGCGGAGGCGGCGGCCGTGCAGAACCCGCAACTGCTGCGCCGGTTCGTCGCCCGCTCGCCGGTGGGGCGGCTGGGATATTGGCTGCTGCGGGGCATCTTCCGGGAGCTGGCGCGCCGCACGGACCCCCGCACCATCGGCGGCTCGTTGCTGCTGGGGTTGAACGGCGTGGGCGTCGTGTGTCACGGTGCTGCGACGGCCCGCGCCCTCGAGAACGCGATCGGGCTCGCCCGGCGCTGCGTCGAGCTGCGGCTCGTCGAGCGGATCGCGGCGGAGCTGGCCCGGCCCCAAGCGGCCACGGCCGGCGGCGCAGGGGGCAGGCCCGGCGGCCCGGCCGTCAATCCCGGCAGATAGCCCCCCGCGGGCCGGTCGCCGGACGCGCTGCCGGGGGCGGACGAGCTGCGACGCAGCGCGTGACGTGCACCCTTCGGGAGGACAGGCGTGGGGATCGGGCTGATGTTTCCGGGGCAGGGCTCCCAGCAGGTCGGGATGGGCAAGGAGTTCGCGGCCAACCATCCGCTGGCGCGGGAGCTGTTCGCGCAGGCCAGCGACGCGCTGGGCTATGATCTCAAGCGGCTCTGCCTCCACGGGCCCGAGGACGAGCTGACCCTGACCTACAACGCGCAGCCGGCGATCCTGACCGTCTCCGTGATCGCCTACCGGCTGCTGGCCGAGCGGGCGCCGGTCGCGCCGTTGAGCCTGGCTGGCCACAGCCTGGGCGAGTACTCGGCCATCGTGGCCGCCGGCGCGCTGGCGTTCGCCGACGCCGTGCGGACGGTGCACCGGCGCGGCAGTTTCATGCAGGAGGCCACGCCCCCCGGCGTGGGCGCGATGGCGGCGATCCTGGGCATGGAGGGCGCCGCGCTGGAAGCGCTCTGCCGGGAGGAGGCCCAGGGGCAGGTGGTCTCCCCCGCCAACTTCAACGCCCCCGGCCAGATCGTCATCTCCGGCAACGCCGAAGCCGTGCAGCGGGTGCTGGCGCGGGCGAAGGGCCGCCTGCTCCAGGTGAGCGCGCCCTTCCATTGCGCCCTACTGCAGCCGGCGGCGGAGCGCATGCGCGAGGTGCTGGCCGAGTTGCGCTTCGCGGACGCGGCGGCGCCCGTGGTGGCGAACGCGGACAACGCCTTCCTCGCGCAGGCGGCGGCGTTTCCGCCTTCGCTGGTGCGGCAGGTGACCGCGCCGGTGCGCTGGGATTCGGGCGTCAAGGCCATGATCGGGGGCGGCGTCGATCGGCTGATCGAGGTCGGTCACGGCACCGTGCTGGGCGGCCTGATGAAGCGCATCGACCGGGCCGTGCCCGCGCTGAGCGTCCAGGACGAGGCGTCGCTCAAGGCCACCCTCGCGGCCCTCGGCGCCTGAGCTCCGGCCCGGCGCAACCGAACCCTCCACACGATCCGGGAGTGTACCCGTGAGCGAGCAGCAGCGAGTGGCCCTGGTGACCGGCGCCGGGCGCGGCATCGGCAAGGCGATCGCCCTCGAGCTGGCGGCCGCAGGCTGCGACATCGTCTTCACCAACCGCACCCCGAGCACCGCGGCGGCCACCCAGGCCGAGATCGAGGCGCTCGGCCGCAAGTGCCTGGCCGTCCAGGCCGATGCCGCCTCGGCCGAGCAGGCCGAGGACGTGGTCAGGCGCGCCGGCGAGGCCTTCGGGGCCATCGACGTGCTGGTCAACAACGCCGCCGTGACGAAGGACGGCCTGCTGCTGCGCATGACCCCCGAGGATTGGCGGCAGGTGCTGGCGACCAACCTCGACGGCATGTTCTACATCACCCGCGCCGTGATCCGGGGCATGGTGCGCAAACGCTACGGGCGCATCGTCAACATCACCTCGGTGGTGGGCTTCACGGGGAACCCGGGCCAGGTCAACTACAGCGCGTCGAAGGCGGCGGTGACCGGCTTCACCAAATCCATCGCCAAGGAGCTGGCGTCGCGCAACATCACCTGCAATGCCGTGGCGCCGGGTTTCATCGACACGGACATGACCCGCGGGCTGAGCGCGGAGCAGAAGCGGGCCATTCTGGCCCAGGTGCCGCTGGGCCGGCTGGGCACGGCGGTCGAGGTGGCCAAGGCCGTGCGCTTCCTGGCCAGCGACGATGCCGCCTACATCACGGGCACCACGCTGCACGTAAATGGCGGAATGTATTGATTTTCCGCGTGGGTGTGAAATCCTAGCGAGGTCTTGACTTTCCCCACGGCAAGTGGATACTGCCAGCGAACGGCGATGCCCGGCGCCCCCTAGAGCCAAGGGCATTCCCGCCGCACAATGCTGTCTCACGGCGCTGTCCCACGGCACAGGGCGGTCCGACCATCGGGCAGGGCGGTCTGAACATCGAGCAAGGAGGAGGCTGCATGGACGTTGAAGCCCGCGTACGCAAGATCATCGCCGAGCAGTTGGGCGTGGAGGAGCCGGAGATCAAGCCCGCCTCCCACTTCGTCAATGATCTGGGCGCCGATTCGTTGGACACGGTCGAGCTGGTGATGGCGTTCGAGGAGGAGTTCGGGATCGAAATCCCCGACGAGGACGCGGAGAAGATCACCACGGTTCAGTCCGCGATCGACTACATCCAAGAGAACTCCTGAGTTCGTCCCCCCGCGTGCGGGAGCCTCCGGCCGCCGGATGCGCGGCGTGGCCCGCGCCGGCCGCCACCCCGCTGCCGTCCGGTCGCGTGGCCCGGTTCCCTCCCCGGACGCCGAGTCAGGAATGCCAAGAGTGAGGGTATGCGCAAGCGAATAGTCGTGACAGGGCTCGGCGCGATCTCGCCGCTGGGCAACAACGTGCCCACCACCTGGGAGGGGATCGCCAACGGCCGTTCCGGGATCGACCGCATCACCAAGTTCGATCCCAAGGACTACCGCAGCCAGATGGCCGGCGAGGTCAAGGGCTTCGATCCTGCCGGGGTCATCGAGACCAGCGATCTGAAGAAGATGGACATCTTCATCCAGTACGCGCTGGTGGCCGCGGCCGAGGCGGTGCGCGACGCCAACCTCACCATCACCGAGGAGCTCTCCTACGACACGGGGGTGTCGGTGGGCGTCGGCCTGGGCGGCCTGACCTCGATCGAGAAGTACGAGCAAGTCCTGCTGGAAAAGGGGCCGCGGCGCATCACGCCGTTCTTCATTCCCATGGTCATCAGCAACATGGCGTCGGGGTACATCTCGCTGATGTTCAACTGCAGGAACTACAACACCTCGACCGCATCGGCCTGCGCCACATCGAACCACTCGATCGGCGACGCGGCCCGCATCATCGAGCGCGGCGACGCCAAGGTGATGATCGTGGGCGGCTCGGAGGCCGTGGTCACCCCGCTGGCCGTGGGCGGCTTCGCCGCCATGCACGCCCTCTCCTCCCGCAACGACGACCCCACCCACGCCTCGCGACCCTACGACCAGGCGCGCGACGGATTCGTGATGGGCGAGGGCGCCGGTATCCTCATCATCGAGGACTACGAGTTCGCCAGGGCGCGCGGGGCGCGCATCTACTGCGAGCTGGCCGGCTACGGCTTCAGCTCCGACGCCCACCACATCACCTCCCCCTCGACCGACGGGCCGTGCCGGGCCATGAAGATGGCGCTGCGCGATGCCGAGCTGGTGCCCGACGAGCTGGACTACATCAACACCCACGGCACCTCGACGCCCCAGGGCGATATCAACGAGGTGAAGGCCGTCAAGGAAGCGATGGGCCATGCCGCCAGGCGCGTCTCGCTCAGCTCGAGCAAGTCCATGACCGGCCACCTGCTGGGCGCGGCGGGCGGCGTCGAGGCGATCGTCACCATCAAGGCGATGGAAAACGGGCTGGTGCCCCCCACCATCAACATCGAGAACCTCGATCCCGAAGTGGACCTGGATGTGACCCCCAACCGGGCCAAGGAACGGCCGATCCGGGCCGCCATGTCCAACTCGTTCGGCTTCGGCGGCACCAACGCCACGCTGGTGTTCAAGGGGCTGTAGTCGCCCCGTCCTGGCCCCCCTGCCCAGCGGCCCGCCGCCGGCCGGTGGCGCCTTCCGCTTCCCGCGCGTCCCGCCGCGCATTTTGCCAGCGACCTCCCCGCCCCATGGCCTACGAAGACCTGCGCTTCACCAGTCAGCACGAGTGGCTCCGGGTCGAGGGCGCCACTGCGACCATCGGCATCACCGACTTCGCGCAGCACCAGCTCACCGACATCGTGTTCGTGGAGCTGCCCGAGCTCGGGCGCAAGGTGCAGGCGGGCGACGGCGTGGCCGTGCTGGAATCGGTCAAGTCCGTGGCCGACGTGTATGCGCCGGTGGCGGGCGAGGTGATCGAGGTCAACAGGGCGCTCGAAGCCCACCCAGAGAAGGTCAACGAGGC
>JACQKK010000074.1 GCA_016204605.1 Candidatus Lambdaproteobacteria bacterium | reverse complement strand
TGCGGGTCGCCGTGCTCAAGGACTGGAGCAGCGACCCCCGCCGCCTGACGGAACTGGGCTACCCGGAGGAGGGGTGAGCGTGTCTTATTCCGATTCCAACTCAACGGTATGAAAAATCCGCGTGCCTGAGGAGGCCCGCATAGCGGGCCGTCTCGAATGCCGCGGCCTGCACCACCGTGCCCTTCGAGACGCGCTTCGCGCTCCTCAGGGACACGGAGTTTTCATCTGTGATTGATTTGAATGGAATTACCCGGCCGCCGTGGCGGCGGCGCGGGGGCCCGCGGCGATGGCGGGGTCGTCCAGCCAGCGCAGCAGGTCGCGCAACTGCCGCGCGGGAGTGGCGCGGATCAGGTAGCGGCCGCGCGCGAGCCCCTCCTGCGCCTGGCGGTAGACGGCGAGCTGGGCCTCCTGGCAGGCATACGCGCTGGCCCGCACGCGCCGCACCCCGATCTCCTCGAGCAGGCGGATGCCGAAGCCGGGGGAGACGGCGCGCCGCACCTGATCGAGCACCATGAACTCCGCCCAGCACAGCATCTCGATGACGACGGCGTTGGGACAATCGAACATCAGCCGCCCCAGCGAGACCCGGTCCATGCCGTAGACCAGATGGCGCAGGGGCAGCAGCCGGTCCAGCAGCGCCTGCCGCCGGCTCCAGACCATCTCCCCGTAGAGCGCGAGCCAGGCAGTCAGCCGTCCCTCGGGCAGGCGATCCTGCCGGGTCAGCTCGATCAGCACGCGCGTCAGCTCGAGGTCGCGCAGCGCCGCCTCGCCGGGGGCGAGCGGGTAGGCCTGCGCCCGCTCGCGCAGCATCACCGGCATGGCATCGAACCAGCGCTGGCGCCAGTCGCCCTTGAGCGAGGCGGCCACGCCGGCCAGGTGCGCCTCCTTCAGCCCCACCTGGCCCAGCCGCCGGATCAGCTCCTGCAGGTCGCGCTCCGTGCAGAAGGTGAGCACGGTGGGCCAGGGCACCGTGCCGCGCTGCCAGCCGGTGGCGTTGAAGATCGCCTGGCGGTTGGGCGCCTGGCCCTCGCCCCAGAGCCCATCGCGCGCCATGCCCCGGGCGGCGAGCCGCATCAGCGCGTGCCAGGCGTGGGGGGTAATCGCGAGCAGCCAGCGCAGGGTGCCCTCGTCGAAGCGGGCCGTCTGGCGCACGACGAGGCCGCCGCCTTCCAGCCGCTGTTCGAGCAGCCGCACGGCATCGGCGGGCAGCTTGCGCACGCCGAAGTGCTTCCAGGCGGCCGGCGCCCCGGCGAAGCGCTCCCAGAGCTGCCCCGCCTCGCCGAACAGCACCCGGAACAGGTCGCCCAGGAAGCGCTGCTGACCGGAGCGGCTGAGCGCCATCAGCGCCTCCTCCGTGGCGAGGGGCACGGCGACGAACACCTCCTGGGCCATGGCCTCGTTGAGCACCAGCCGGATCACGGTCAGGCCGCTCTCGGCCCGGGCCAGCTCGCGCAGGGACTCGGGCTTCGCCAGCTCCGATTGCAGCGCGGCCGGCTGGCGGAACAGGGTGTTGGCCATCGTGCCGTCGTTGCGGCCGAACAGGCTCTGCAGCCAGCCGTGCAGCAGCGTCTCCGAGAGGCTGGTGCCCTGCTCCAGCTCGGGCGGGGGCGGGGGCGGCTCCCATTGGGGCTGGCACTGGTAGGCGCCCAGGTTCACCGCGAACAGGGCGCGCTGGGTGGCCTTGTCCTCGGCGCGCGTCTCGATCGCGTCGCGGGTGGCCGCGCTCACCAGCAGCCGCACCGAGAACATCTCGCCGCGCCCCGGCCGCAGCCTGGCCTCGGCCATGGTGTAGGAGACTTCGCCTCGCAGGTGTGACGCCGTGAGCCCCGTCACGTTGCGGGAGAACTGGAGCTCCTGGAGCTTGTTGCGCGACTTGCCGATGAAGTTGAAGGGCTCGATGGTAGAGCCGACCGCCTCCTCCATCAGCCGCTGCAGCGAGGTGCGCCCCTGGGCCAGCGCTGTGAGCGCGGTCACGTCGCGCGGGGTGAGGGCGAGCACGAACGGCAGATCGGTGGGCTGCGCCAGCGTGGGCAGCAGCACGCACTCGACCTCGCTCCAGCGCAGCTTGAGGGTGTTGGTGGTGGAAAGGAACACCCGCGCCACCGCCACGCGCACGCCCGACCGTTGCCCCAGCGACCCCGCCAGCGCCGTGAACACCGAGCGGGCGAAGAAGCCGAAATAGGTATCGATCGGGACTTGTTGCCGGGCCATGACCGTGGAGCGCGTGGAGAATGCTCGGGGCGGCGGGGGCCATGGTGGGTAGGTTCCATGGGCGGCGGCGCCGCTTCACGTCCCAGGTGTACCACGCCCACGTGTACCACGCCCACGTACAGCATGCCCGACGGGGCGGGGCTCGCGGCGACGTGGACGCGGCGCGGACACCTCACCCTCCCCGGCCCTCCCTCTCCCCAGGGAGAGGGAGAGAGCGGCGGATCGGCCACCGAGGCGAAACAGCGATCTTCCCCCTCTCCAATTCTTGGAGAGGGGGCCAGGGGGTGAGGTCCCAGCGCAGCACCTCACCCTCCCCGGCCCTCCCGCTCCCCAGGGAGCGGAGAGAGCTGCGGATCGGCCGCCAGCGCGGACGAGCGCCGCCTTCCCCCTCCCCACCTGGTGCAATAC
>JACQKK010000083.1 GCA_016204605.1 Candidatus Lambdaproteobacteria bacterium | reverse complement strand
GCCCTCGCGAGCCGAGCCCTCACGAGCGGACAGCCGGAGCGACCCATCCACCGTGCCGACGGGCGGCGAGCCTTTGCCGAGGCGCGGCAGGGGCCCGGCGCTGAGGCCGGCGCTGAGGCCGGCACCGGGCCGGCCCGGGGCAGCGCTGCCTGGTGCGCGCCGGGGGTCGTGGCTTCGGCACAGCACGGTCAAGGCGGCGGTCGCGGCAGCGCTCGCCATCGCGGCGACGCCCGCCCTGACCGACGCCGGCGCCCGGGCCGGTACCCTCGAGACCGTGAAGGCTCGCGGCGCGCTCCTGTGCGGCGTAGCCGAGTCGCTGCCCGGCTTCGCCTACCTCGATGCCCAGGGCCGGATGCAGGGCTTCGACGTGGACTTCTGCCAGGCGCTGGCCGCGGCCATCGGCGTCACGCTCAAGCCCGTGCCGCTCAGCGCCAAGGAGCGCTTCACGGCGCTGCAGGCGGGCACCGTGGACGTGCTCTACCGGGTCACCACCTGGACCCTGAACCGCGATACCCAGCTCGGCCTCAACTTCGGGGGGGTGAACTACTACGATGGGCAGGGGTTCCTGGTGCGGCGCGCGAGCGGCCTGCGCTCCGCGCGGGAGCTGGGCGGAGCCTCCATCTGCCTGAATACGGGAACCTCCACCGAGCTCAACCTGGCCGATTGGTTTCGCCTGCATCGACTGGCCTACAAGCCGGTGCTGTTCGAGAAGTCCGAGGCCGCCCGCGCGGCCTACGAGGCGGGACGCTGCGACGCTTACACCACCGATGCCTCGGCGTTGGCCGCCCAGCGCTCCGTGATGCAGCGGCCCGGGGAACACGTCATCCTGCCCGAGATCATCTCCCGGGAGCCCCTGGGGCCGCTCACCCGCCACGGCGACGACCGCTGGGGCGACGTGGTGCGCTGGGTGCTGAACGCCCTCGTCATCGCCGAGGAGAAGGGCGTCACCCAGGCCAACGCGGCCGAAGCCGCCCGCTCCAGCCGCGACCCGGAGGTGCAACGTATGCTCGGCACCACCGGCAGCAGCGGGGCCGAGCTGGGGCTCCCGCCCGACTGGGCGCTGCGGGCCATCCGCGCCGTCGGCAACTACGGCGAAATCTTCGAGCGTCACCTGGGCCGATCCACCCCGCTCGAGCTGGAACGGGGACTGAACCAGCTCTGGCACAAGGGCGGCATCCTGTTCGCACCCCCCATCCGCTGACCCGCGCCTGCTGACCCGCGGCATGGCGCGGGGCCGGCCGGCTGGCCGCGAACGGCGGCGCCCGCGACCTCACCCCCCGGCCCCCTCTCCAAGAATTGGAGAGGGGGAGATCGGGGGTGCGCCGTGACAGCGCACTCGCCCGCGCCACGGGTCGCCTGCCCCCGCATGCTCCGCAAATGGCGCCCCGGCGCCCCCCGCAGTGTGCCCCGCTCCGGAATGCCTTGACATGACGGCCGTTTCCGTTTCATCCTGGGTCGATTCTGTTGGCAGAAACGGGGTCGCAAATCACTCTCGCCATCCGCCCGCAAACGGGGGCGGATGGACTCACGCGGTCGGCGGGGCGGCGCGTTCGGAGGATGGACGTCTCCAGCAGCCGCTGCACGCCGGCAAAGGAGGAACCATGATGCGAGACGGGCGAATCGCCACGGGCTGGGGTCTCCTGGCCATGCTGGGCGCGGTGGTGGCATTCGGGGCCATACCGGCTTCCGCGGCAACCACGCTCGAGACGATCAGGTCGCGCGGCCAGATGATCTGCGGCGTGAACAACGAGTTGCCGGGCTTCGGCTACGTGGATGCCCAGGGCAACTACTCCGGCTTCGACGTGGACTTCTGCCGCGCCGTTGGGGCCGCCCTCGGGGTCGACGTGCGCTTCCGGGCGCTGACGCCGCGCGACCGCTTCTCCGCGCTGCAATCGGGTGAAGTGGACGTCCTGTCGCGGAACACGACCTGGACCATCAGCCGCGACACCAACCTGGGCCTCGACTTCGTCGCCACCACCTACTACGACGGGCAGGGCTTCATGGTGCGCAAGAGCCTGGGGGTCAAGAGTGCCAAGGAGCTGGGCGGCGCCTCGGTGTGCCTGACCACCGGCACCACCACCGAGCTGAACCTGGCCGACTGGTTCCGTGCCAACGGGCTCCAGTACAAGCCGGTGCTGTTCGAGAAGGCCGACGACGCCCTGAAGGCATACGAGGCAGGCCGCTGCGACGTGCACACCTCCGACAAGTCGCAACTGGCGAGCCTGCGTTCGGCCGCCAAGAATCCGGGCGAGCACGTGCTGATGCCCGAGGTGATCTCGAAGGAGCCGCTCGGGCCGCTGACCCGCCACGGCGACAACCAGTGGGCGGATATCGTGCGCTGGACGGTGAACGCGCTGATCACGGCCGAGGAACTGGGCGTCACCAAGGCCAACGTGGACCAGGTCGCCAAGTCATCGAAGAATCCCGAGGTGCAGCGGCTGCTCGGCACGACCGGCTCGCTCGGCAAGGACATGGGCGTGGGGGCCGATTGGGCGCTCAAGGCGATCAAGGCCGTCGGAAACTACGGCGAGATCTACGACCGCAACGTGGGGCCGCAGACCAAGCTCGCGCTCGAGCGCGGCCTGAACCAGCTCTGGAGCAAGGGCGGCATCCTGTTCTCGCCGCCGTTCCGTTAGACCGGCCCGAGCGGCGACGCCTGCCGGGCGTCGCCGCGCCGCTCGCGGCTCGTCGCATCCTCCCCAACCCCCTGCACTCCCACGGAGACCTCGCTTGGCCGAAGGCGCTCCGATCAGCCGCAGCGCGATCTGGCGCAACGCCCAGGTGCGCGCGGTGTTTTACCAGGCCGTCGTGCTGGCCGGGGCCGTCGGGGCGGGGTTCGTCATCTTCCAGAACACGCTGACCAACCTGCGCCAGCGGGGCATCTCCTCGGGCTTCGGCTTCCTCAGGAACGAGGCCGGCTTCGGCATCGCCGAGGTCGTGCCGATTCCCCGGTTGGAGGGCGGCTTCCTCGCCTTCATGGCGGCGGCGCTGGGCGGGCTGCTGGTCGTGATCCTGCTGGCCTGGGTCGCGGGGCGGCGCCGGCGCCCGCTCTGGAGCAGCGGGTGGGGAATGGCCGCCAGCCTGGCGCTGCTGCTGCTCCTGCCGGGGGCCGTGCTCTACGTGACGCACGGCACGATCCGTACCGAGACGTACACGGAGCAGAGCACCTACGGCACGGCGCTGATCGTGGGTCTCATCAACACCGTGCTGGTCTCGCTGGTGTCCTGCGTGCTGGCGACGGTGCTGGGCCTGCTGATCGGAATCGCGCGGCTCTCCTCGAACTTCCTCGTCCGCCGGTTCGCCACCCTGTATGTGGAGGTGGTGCGGAACATCCCGCTGCTCTTGCAGATCGTGTTCTGGTACTTCGCGGTGATCCAGACCCTGCCTTCGGTGCGGCAGAGCATCGTGGTCGCGCCGAACGTGTTCCTGAACAACCGCGGCGTGTATCTGCCCCGGCCCGAGGCCGAGGCGGGGCTCGCGCCGATGCTGCTGGCGCTGTTCCTGGCGGTGATCGCCGCCATGCTGTGGACGCGCCACGCCAGGGCGGAGCGGGATCGCACGGGGCGCCAGCTCCCCGTCGTGCTGCCCGCGCTCGGCATGCTGATCGGCCTGCCCGCGCTGAGCGGCCTGGTCTTGGGCGCGCCGTTCACGCTGGCGCACCCGGAGCTGCGCGGCTTCAACTTCCAGGGCGGGATGGTGCTGACGCCCGAGTACACCGCGCTGGTGCTGGGACTCTCGGTGTTCCACGGCTCGTACATCGCGGAGATCGTGCGCAGCGGGATCGAGGCGGTCTCGAAGGGCCAGCGCGAGGCGGCCCAGGCGCTGGGGCTGCGGGGCGGCCACGTCATGCGGCTGGTGATCCTGCCCCAGGCCCTGCGCGTCATCATCCCGCCCCAGACCAGCCAGTACCTGAGCCTCACCAAGAACAGCTCGCTCGGGGTCGCCATCGCCTACCCGGAGCTGGTGAGCGTGGCCGGCACCACGCTGAACCAGAGCGGCCAGGCGATCGAGGTGATCGGCATCACTATGGCCGTATACCTGACCATCAGCCTGCTGATCTCGATGGGCATGAACTGGTACAACGCCCGCGTGCAACTGGTGCAGCGATGACTGCGCCCGTCTCCAATCCTCAGGCCCTCGCGGCGGACGACGCGCCACCGCGCCGCGAAATCGGCGTGTGGGGCTGGGCGCGCCGGAACCTGTTCCGCACCTGGTACGACACGCTGCTGACGCTGTGCTTCGGCTGGCTGTTCTACCGGATCGTCGCCGGGCTGATCGGGTGGGGGATTGTGCAGGCCGGCTTCGGCACGACGCCCAAGGCCTGCGCGGGCAGCCAGGGCGCCTGCTGGGCGTTCATCGGCGATCTGTGGCCGCTGTTCTTCGTGGGGGCCTACCCCCATGACGCCCGCTGGCGGCCGGCGCTGGCCCTGCTGCTGGTCGTGGCCCTGGGCCTCTTGACCCTCTGGCGGCGCACGCGCACACGCTGGCTGCTCGCGTGCTGGCTGCTCGCGCCCCTGCCCATCCTCGCGCTGATCGGCGGCAGCGCCACCCTCGGCCTCGCCGCGGTGGATAGCGGCCTGTGGGGCGGGCTGATGCTCACCCTGCTGCTGGCCGTGGTGGGGATCGTGTTCGGCTTCCCGCTGGGGGTGGTGCTGGCCCTCGGGCGGCGCAGCCGGCTGCCCGTCATCCGCGCGCTCTCGGTGGGGTACATCGAGCTGATCCGGGGCGTGCCGCTGATCACCGTGCTGTTCATGGCCTCGATCATGCTGCCCCTGTTCTTCCCCTCGGGCTTCAACCCCGACAAGGTGCTGCGGGCGATGATCGGCATCACCCTGTTCTATGCGGCCTACATGGCGGAGGTGGTGCGGGGCGGCCTGCAGGGCCTCGCCCGGGGGCAGGAGGAGGCCGCCGCCGCGCTGGGGCTGACCTACTGGCAGACCACGGCTTTCATCGTGCTGCCGCAGGCATTGCGCATCGTCATCCCGCCGATGGTGGGCACGTTCATCGCGCTGCTCAAGGACACGTCGCTGGTGGCCATCGTGGGGCTGTTCGACCTGCTCGGCATCGCGCGCACCGCCACCGCCAACCCGAACTGGCTCGGCAGGATCGTGGAGGCCTACGTGTTCGCGGGGATCATCTACTGGGTGCTGTGCTTCAGCATGTCGCAGGCCAGCCGGCGCCTCGAGCTGCGCTTCCAGACCCGGGCGGGATAGGAGAGGGCATGGGCAAGGCGATGGCGAACGACCGCGGCGCGCTGATGATCGAGATGCGCCACGTGGACAAGTGGTTCGGGGCGTTCCACGTGCTGAAGGACATCAACCTCGAGGTGCGCCGCCAGGAGGTGGTGGTGATCTGCGGCCCCTCCGGTTCCGGCAAATCCACCCTGATCCGCACCATCAACCGGCTGGAGGAGCATCAGCGCGGCGACCTGATCGTGGACGGCACCGAGCTCACCAACGACGTCAAGAACATCGAGACCGTGCGCCGCGAGGTGGGGATGGTGTTCCAGCAGTTCAATCTGTTCCCCCACCTCACCGTGCGCGGCAACGTGATGCTCGCGCCGGTCTGGGTGCGCAAGCTGCCGAAGCACGAGGCCTCCGCGCTGGCCGACGAGCTGCTGCGGCGGGTGGGCATCTTCGATCAGGCGGAGAAGTTTCCCGGGCAGCTCTCCGGCGGGCAGCAGCAGCGGGTGGCCATCGCCCGGGCGCTCGCCATGCAGCCGCGCATCATGCTGTTCGACGAGCCCACCTCCGCGCTGGACCCGGAGATGATCAAGGAGGTGCTCGACGTGATGCGCGAGCTCGCGACCGGCGGCATGACCATGATCTGCGTCACCCACGAGATGGGCTTCGCGCGCGAGGTGGCGGACCGCATGATCTTCATGGACGGCGGCCAGATCGTCGAGCAGGCCCCCCCGGCGCAGTTCTTCGCCAACCCCCGCGAAGAACGCACCCGCCTGTTCCTCAGCCAGATCCTGCACCATTAGCCGCGTATCGAGCGACGGCGCCCACAGGGCAGCCGCCGGCGACCGTATCCGGGCAGGCGATCGATCGGGGGAGGGGATGACGGGCGGGTGACCCAGGCACCTGCCCCGCGACTCGCGGAGCAGGCGTCGCTCAGGTCTGGGGCGCGCTCTCCGGCGCTGCTTTGGGCTCCGCCGCAGCAGGCGGGGCGGCGGGCGGCGCGGCTTCGGCCGGGGCGGCATGGCGTCGCCGGCGCGGCGTGGCGCCCTTCTTGCCGCCCTCGAAGGGGTCCTTCGTGCCGCCGACCAACTGCACCAGGGCCAGCTCCGCGCCATCGCCGCGGCGCGGGCCGAGGGCGATCACGCGCACGAAGCCGCCCGGACGTTCCTTGTAGCGTTCGGCGTAGTCCCCGAACAGCGCGCTCATCGCCGCCTTGGACTTGACGAACGTCAGCGCCTGTCTGCGCGCGTTGAGATCGCCGCGCTTGCCCAGGGTGATGATCCGTTCCAGCGGCGAGCGCAGGGCCTTGGCGCGAGCCAGAGTGGTGCGGATCTGCTCGTGCTCCAGCACGGAGGTCACGAGGTTCCGCAGCATGGCGCGCCGGTGCGAACGGGAGACCCCGAGGGGCCGGCTGGATTTCAGGTGTCGCATCGGGACTCACTCCAATCAGGCGAACTCGCCGGTTCCGGCGCCGGGTTGCGGCTTCACCTTGGGATCGAACCCGTCCAGCTTCATGCCCAGGCTCAGCCCCATGGTCGAGAGAATATGCTTGATTTCGTTCAGTGATTTCCGGCCGAAGTTCTTGGTCTTGAGCATCTCGGCCTCGGTCTTCTGCACCAGCTCGCCGATGGTCTCGATCTTCGCGTTCTGCAGGCAGTTGATCGACCGCACCGAGAGCTCGAGCTCGCTGACGGGCCGGTACAGGTTCTCGTTCGCCGACGACACCGTCTGCCTCGAATCCAGCCTGGGATCGTCATCGGAGGATTCTTCATCGAAGTGGATGAAGATCGTCATGTGCTCCTTGAGAATCTTGGCCGCATAGCCGAGGGCGTCGCGGGGCTCGATCGCGCCGTTGGTCCAGATTTCGAAGATCAGCTTGTCGTAGTCGGTCTTCTGCCCCACCCGCGCGTGCTGCACCTCGTAGTTGATGCGCTTGATCGGCGTGTGCACCGAATCGAGGTAGATCACGTCGCTCGGCAGCGAATCGGCGTGGTTCTCCTCGGCCGTGACGTAGCCCTTGTTCATCGTGGCCCACATGCGCATCTCGAGCGACGCGCCTTCATCGAGCGTGGCGATCACCTGGCCGGGGTTCAGCACTTCCACCTTGCCGCCGGTGACGATATCGGCGCCAGTGAGCTTGCTCGGACCCACGCCCACCAGCTCGAACTCGTGCAGACCCTCGTCGAGCTGTTTGAGCTGAACGGCCTTCAGGTTGAGGATGATCTGCACCACATCCTCCTGGATGCCGCTGATGCCCTCGAACTCGTGGGCCACGCCTTCGATCTTGACGGCGATGATGGCGCACCCCTGCATCGAG
>JACQKK010000004.1 GCA_016204605.1 Candidatus Lambdaproteobacteria bacterium | reverse complement strand
CCCTGGCGCGCATCGCGGCCGGAATCGCGGTGGGCCTGGGCTCGCTCGCCTTCGCCGGAGCCAACGGCGCCGTGGTGGGGTTGCTGATGCTGACGGTCTCCTTCGCCGCGGAGGCCCTGGTGATGGGCTGGGCGCTGCTGACCCCCCACCCTGCCCACCCCCGCAAGGGGGGAGGGAGAACGGCAGCAGAGCCTGCCGGCGCTCCCGCCGGCGAGCCGCGACCGCGGGGGTGAGGCGAGGGATCGCCCGAGCGGCCTCACCCTCCCCGACCCTCCCTCTCCGGAGGGAAAGGGAGGGAGCGCCGTATTGGCCACCAGCGCGGATGAGCGCGCTTCCCCCTCCCCACTTGGTGGGGAGGGGCAGGGGTGGGGCGCCGTGAGGCCCACCCTTGAGCTACGCCGGCCGGCGCGGCAGAATCGGAGCTCCAGCCTGGAGGCCCTGACCCCTCGCCCGCTCACCCGAACCCCCGGAGCAAGATGGCCTTCCCGCTCTTTCAGGTGGACGCCTTCACGGAGCGCCCCTTCGCCGGGAACCCGGCCGCGGTGTGCCTGCTCGAACGGCCGGCCGAGGCGGCCTGGATGCAGGCGGTCGCCCGCGAGATGAACCTCTCCGAGACCGCGTTCCTCCATCCGGAGGGCGGCGCCGGGGAGTGGCGCCTGCGCTGGTTCACCCCCGAGGTCGAGGTCGACCTGTGCGGCCACGCCACGCTGGCCTCGGCCCACGTGCTGTGGGAGACGGGCCGGCTGGCGCCCGCCGCCGAGGCGCGCTTCCAGACCCGCAGCGGGCAGCTCACGGCGCGCCTTGCAGGGGCGGAGGCGGGCGGATGGATCATGCTCGACTTCCCCGCGCGGCCCGCCGAGCCCTGCACCGCGCCGGGCACCGTGCCGCCCGACCTCGCGGCGGCCCTGGGCGCGACGCCGCGCTGGGTGGGCAAGTACAATGTCGGCAGCAACAGGATGGACGTGCTGGTCGAACTGGCGAGCGATGCCGAGGTGCGCGCGCTCAAGCCCGACCTGGAGCGGCTCAAGCGGGTGCCCGTCCGCGCGACGGTGGTGACGGCCCACTCCAGCGACGCCGCCTACGATTTCGTCTCGCGGGTGTTCGGGCCGGCCGTCGGCATCCCGGAGGACCCGGTCACCGGCTCGGCTCACTGCTGCCTCGGCCCCTACTGGGGCGCGAAGCTCGGCAAGACCTCGATGACCGCCTACCAGGCTTCGGCGCGCGGCGGCGTGATCCGCGTCACCCTGGCGGGCGAGCGCGTCCTGCTCGGCGGCCAGGCGGTCACCGTGCTGCGGGGGGAACTGGCGTAGGCCGATACACTCTGCAACGAACGACCCCGCCGCTTGCGGCGGGGCGGTTCATGCTCCTGCGGACTGTTTCCACCCTGGAGCCTGCTGTCCCTGCACTAGAGATCGAGCACGTTGCCCGGGCGGTAGAACACGCTCGTCTCCTTGACGGTGATGGTGTTGGGCGACATGCCCACGAACGGGATGCGCCTGAAGCCGCGGGCGTGGAGGAACTCGAACCCCTCGCGGTAGCGCTCGCGCTCGCTATCGTCCCAGACCATCACGCCGGCGGGCGTCAGCGCCTCGAGGCCGTTTTTCGCGCAGGCGACGCGCTCCCGGTCCATGCCGTCGATCATGACGATGTCGAACGCGCCGCGGTAGTCGAGCACTTTGCGGCAGTAGGCGCCGCTCGCATCCACGGGCACGTGCAGGGCCGTGACGTTCGGGGGGATGCGGTCGGCGAGCCGGCCGTACCAGGAGGCGTCGTGCTCGACCGTGACCACCTTCTTGCAGCGGGCAGCCCACCAGAGCGTGGAGTTGCCGCTGCCGTACTCGAACACCGCCATCTCGCTGCGCACGCGGCGCTTGAGGAGCTCGAAGCAGGGATAGGCGATCATCGGGATGGGTTGCCCGGCTGCGTCCACCGGCAGGTGTGCCTTGTACGCCTCGAACCAGCCGACTTCAGTCAGGTAGCTGTGCTTCCGCAACAGGCGCAGCGCAACGGTGAGCTTGAAGCGGGGTTTCTGCATGCTGGGCTTCCTTTCGCGCGTCGACCGGACGCCCGCCTCGACCGGCGTGGGGTCATCGCCTGCCGCAACTTGAGCCGGCTGTTCGGCGCCGGTGGCCGCCCCGAGCGGGCGCGGGGATGGGGGGACGGGCCCGTCCGGCGGCAGGGCGCCTGGACCCGGTGCACCCTCACAGCACCCGCGCGGCCCGCATTAGCGCGTGGGCGAGGGGGTCCTTGCGCTCGATCTCGGCGGCGGGCTTGCTGCCGGTCATGTGGTCGAGCAGGCGGGTGGCCAGCACCTTGCCGAGCTGCACCCCCTCCTGGTCGAAGGAGTTGATGTTCCAGATCAGCCCCTGGTACGCCACCTTGTTCTCGTAGAGGGCCAGCAGCGCGCCCATGGCCTTGGGCGTGAGCCGGTCGGCGATCAGTACGGAGTTGGGGCGGTTGCCGGGGAAGGTGCGGTTGGGGTTGGCGCTCTGCTGGCCGGTCGCCAGCGCCATGGACTGGGCGAGCAGGTTGGCGAGCAGCTTCTGCTGGCTGGTGGTGCCCTGCACGTCCAGGTCCTGGCCGTACTGGCTCTGGCGGAAGCCGATGAACTCACAGGGCACCACGGTGCGGCTCTGGTGGATGAGCTGGTAGAAGGCGTGCTGGCCGTTGGTGCCGGGCTCGCCCCAGACGATCGGGCCGGTCGGCTCCTCGGCGGTCGCACCCCGCCGGGTCACCCCCTTGCCGTTCGATTCCATGTCGAGCTGCTGCAGGTGGGCGGCGAAGCGCACCAGTCCCTGGCTGTAGGGCAGCACGGCCAGGGTCGGCAGGCCGAGCAGGTTGCGGTTCCAGATGCCGAGCAGCGCCATCAGCAGCGGCAGGTTGGCCCCGGGCCGCTGCTCCAGCGCGTGCAAGTCTACCTCGCGGGCGCCGCGCAGCAGCTCCGTGAACTTGTCGTAGCCGAGCGCGAAGCCGAGCGAGACCCCGCCCACCATCGAAGTGGCGCTGTAGCGCCCCCCGATGTAGTCGAACATGTAGAACGAGCGCAAGTAGCGCTTGGGGTTGTCCATCGGGCTGCCCTCGCCGGTGACGCAGAGGAAGTGCTTCTCCGGCGGCAGCCTGGCTTGCTCGAAGGCGTGGCGCACCAGGGACTCGTTGGTGAGCGTCTCCAGCGTGGAGCCGCTCTTCGAGACCACGTTGACCAGCGTGCGGGAGAGGTCGAGGCCGGCCAGCACCTGCGCCGCATCGTCCGGGTCCACGTTCGAGACGAAGTGGACGCGCCGGCCGGGCAGCCGGTAGGGCAGCAGCGCCAGGTACAGCGCCCGCGGCCCCAAGTCCGAACCCCCGATGCCGACGTTGACCAGGTCGGTGAAGGGCTGGCCCTCGGCGTTGACGACCTCCTTCCACTCGAGCTGGCGCAGGAACTTCTTGAGCTTTTCCAGCTCGCGCCGGGCGGCCAACGCGGCATCGCCGGCCTTGCCCGCATCGAACGGCGCGGGCAGATCGTCGAACGCGTCGCGACTGGCGAAGTGCAGCACGCGCCGGTTCTCGCTCTCGTGGCCCTCGATGCGGTTCATCACCTCGCCGGCCATCAGCATGCGGAACTGCTCGCGGGCGCGGGTCTCGCGGGCGAGCGTCTCCAGCGCCTCCAGCGTGCGCGGCTCGACGCGCTCGGTGCCGTAGAGCAGGTCGAAGCCGCACGCCGAGGCGCGCAGGGCCCCGATGCGCTCCGGGCTCAACGCGCCGGGGCGCGTCAGGTCGTAGGGCTGCCGTGCCAGCTCCTGCAGCGTCTTGTAGGCCCGGGCCGAGCCCATCTGCAGCTCGACCGGGTTGAAGGCGCCGTCCCCTGCCGCTTTAGCCATGGTGTTTCCTCCGCGAAATCCGGGCGTCGCGAGGGGAAGAGCCCCGCCCCGACCCGCTCCGGCCTTCCGTAGCGATAAGCCCAGCCCGGTCCAAAGTCAAAGCCGGGGTGGTGCGGCGGGGCACGAACGGGATCGTGTGAGCCGGCGGCGCGACCTCACCCACCCCGACCCTCCCTCTCCAAGAATTGGCGAGGGAGGGGGCTGCGCATCGGCCGCCAGCGCGGATGAGCGCGCGTCCCCCTCCCCACTTGTGGGGAGGGGCAAGGGTGGGGACGCGGGGGAGACCTCACCCTCCCCGACCCTCCCTCTCCGTCGACGGAGCGGGAGGAGCTTCGTTTCGGCCACGGAGGCGGAACGGCGATCTTCCCCGTCTCCAGTTCTTGGAGAGGGGGCCAGGGGGAGAGGTCCCCGTCGCGGTCGCGATCACTTGCCGTGCAGGCGCTGAAAGGCCTGCATCAGCGCGAGGAAGCGATCCACGTTGCCGCCGCGGTCCGGATGGTGCTGCTTGGCGAGCCGATAGTAGGCGCGGCGGATGTCGTCGCGGCTGGCGCCGCGTTTCAGGCCGAGCAGCCTGTAATCCGCATCGGGGTCGGCCTCGCCGCGATCGAGGTGGATGACCCGCCCGCCCCAGACCCGCTTCCACTGCTCCCAGTCGCGCTGAAAGGTGGCCTCCTCCTGGCGGCGTTGCTCCTGGGGCGGCACGCCTCCGTGGCGGCGGATGTTGGCGAGATGCTCCTCGAGCTTGCGCCGGTTCTGGGCATCGCGCTGGGCCTTCAGGGTCTCCTCGTCCATGGCCGCTGCACCGGCTTCGGGGTGTGGGTGTGGCGCTGGGCCCGCCGGCCGGGCCGCTGCGGCGCGCCGCCGCCTCGGCCCCGCCCGCCGCGGGAGCCGTCGCCCCCTAGGGGGCGGCGTGGGCGGGCTTGGCTTCGGGCGCCCTGCCGATCTCGCGCGCGAAGCGCACGGCGAGCGAGTAGTAGTGCTGCGCCAGGCGCTGGGCGGCGGCTACGCCTTCCGCATCGCCCCGGCTGCGATCCTCGATCAGCTGCTCGCTCTGGGCCAACCCCTGGCGCAGCGCCTGAAAGGTCTTGTACGCCGGGAGCATGCGCACCAGGTCCCGATCGTGGGCGGCGGAGATGTAGCGTTGCACGAACAGCTCGCTCTCGCCATCGGCGCCGAGCCGCGCCAGCTCGACGCACATGGTGGCCACGTCGTTCGCCGCATCGAGCTGCCGATACTTCTGCGGGCTCTCGAGCGGCGCGATGGCGCGCACGTCCTTGCCCTTGACATGGACGTGCGCCGGCGTGAACGCGCCGTGACCCTCGACGATGCGTCCCTTCTTGATGCGGCGCAGGAACAGCTTGCGCGAGTCCTCGACGAACTTGTCCAGGGGCCGCACCACCATGTCCAGCATGGCCTGGGTCAGCGTCACGTCCAGGTACTGCCTGATCTGGTAGAGCAGCTCCTCGAACAGCTCCCGGAAATGCTCGGGCCGGCCGAGCGTGGCGGCCTGGGCTCCCAGCGGATGGGCCTGATGCTGCGTCGCCAGATAGCGCGCCACCCGTCCCACCGCGGTCGGGTTGAGCTTGTGGTTCTCGATCAGGTGATCGAGCCAGTGGGCCTCCGAGAGCGGCGCGAGCTTGAGCGCGTAATCCACCGGCTCGCCCGCGCCGCCCAGCGCGAAGCCGGGCGGGTCGGCGCTGTGCACGATCGGCACCAGCGCCAGGTACACCTCGGGCGACCAGCGGGCGCCGGCGGCGAGCGCGCTCTGCGCGTATGCCTCCTTCAGCGCGAGACTGGACTGGGCCGGGCTCGGCTTGCGAATCTTGTAAACGAACTCGCCCGTCCGGTAGAAGTACGAGTGACAGGTTTCGCTGAACTTGACGCGACGCGTGGCGGGATCGTGCCGCGCCGCGTCGAGCAGAGCCTTGTGGTATTCGGGGTGAATCCCTCGAGGCATGGGAGGTCTCCCAGTCTGGCGGAGGTTCCCCGCGGATCGAATGCGCCCTGACACTGCACGGGGCGTATCTGCCGAACGCGAGATTGGGGTAGGCGAATGGCTGGCGGCACCTTCGGCCCGGCACCAGGATCGGAACCGCGATCTCCGGGGCGGGGCGACCGCCGCGCCGAGGACCGTTCCGCCGTGCCGAGCGTTGCCAGAGAGTGTATGACTTATATCGCAGACCCTGCCGATATGCCAGGACGAATGCGCCCTGACCTCAAGCGCCCACAGCCTTGCGCGACCCGTCGCGAGCCCATGCAAGGCGGTTTCACCGTCTGTCTGCCCCGAGGGCCGCGATGCGGTTCCTGATCGTCGATGATGCCGCCGAGCCGCTCCAGTACCTGCGGCGCCTGCTCGCCGCCCTGGGCCACCAGGTGGTCGGCGAGGCGCGCGACGGCCAGACCGCGGTGGAAGCGTTCGCCCAGCTCCGCCCCGATGCGGTGCTGATGGACGTGATCATGCCGCGCATGAACGGCCTCGAGGCGCTGGACGAGATGCTGCACATCGACCCCGCCGCCGCCGTCGTGCTGTTCAGCGCGATGCGCTCGCCGGCCACGGCCCTGGAATCCGAACGGCGGGGCGCCCGCTTCTTCCTCAACAAGCCCTTCGACGAGCGCCATCTCCAGACCGTGCTCAGCCGGCTGGCGGCCGGGCGGGCATAGCCCGGGCGCGGCCGGGCTCGTGCGGCGGCGGTGACTCAGTTTGAAATGGCACGCCCGGGTTGGCGGCCTCACCCTCCCCCCCGCATCCCCACCCCTGCCCCTCCCCACCAAGTGGGGAGGGGGAAAGCGGCGCTCGTCCGCGCTGGGAGCCGATACGAGGCTGCCTCCCGCTCCGTGAGGAAAGGGCGGATCGGGGTGGGAGAGATCCCGTGGCGACCTCTCCCCCTGACCCCCTCTCCAAGAATTGGCGAGGAGGAAGCCCCGTATTCCGCCCTGGTGGCCGAAACCAGCTCCCTCCCTCTCCAATTCTTGGAGAGGGAGGGTCGGGGAGGGTGAGGTTGCGAGGGCGATCCGCCCCGGCGATCGATCTTGCGCTTTCCCGGCTTGCCCGGGCCGCAGTACCGCAGCGGCCGGAGAGCGTGCTAAGGTGCAGCCTGGCGAGGTGGGGCGCGACCTCCGGCCGCGGCCCGCGCCGATCCCCCTGCATCCCCTTGCGACCCTGCCATGGCCGAAGCCATCCCCCGATCACCCCGCGACCCCGCCGCGCCGCGCGGATGGGCGCGAGCCCGGTCGCCCGTCGGGTCGACCCGCCCGCGTCGCCCCGCCGGCGCCCCGCCCCCGCCTGCCCGTCGCTCCGGCTTGCGCGTCGACGTGGGCGGAGGCTTCCGGGCAGGGTTCGGCCCGGCGCGCCGCCGATGAGGGTGCTCATGATCTGCCCGGCGCCGCCGCGCAGCCGGCTGGGCAACCGCGTCACCGCGCTGCGCTGGTCCCGGCTGCTGCGGGCGCTCGGCCATCGGGTGGAGATCGCCGGAGCCTATGCGGGCCAGCCCTGCGACGTGATGGTGGCCCTGCATGCCCAGCGGAGCCATGCGGCGCTGCGCGACTATCGCCGGCGCCACCCCGCAGCCCCGCTGGTGGTGGCGCTCACGGGCACCGACCTCTACCGCGACCTGCCCGGCAGCGCGGAGGCGCAGGAATCGCTGCGGCTGGCCTCGCGGCTGGTGGCCCTGCACGACCTCGCGGCGCGGGCGCTGCCGGCCGAGGTGCAGGGTCGGCTGCGGGTGATCCATCAGTCGGCGGTGCCGCTTCCCGCGCGTCCGACGCACCCCCTGCGCCGGTTCGACCTGTGCGTGGTCGCCCATCTGCGGGGCGAGAAGGACCCCTTGCGGGCGGCGGAGGCGGCGCGGCTGCTGCCCGGCTCCTCCCGCATCCGCGTCCTGCACGCGGGCGGGGCCCTGGACGAGGCCATGGGCGCTCGCGCCCGGGAAGAGGCCGCGACGAACCCGCGCTACCGCTGGCTGGGCGACCTGCCCCATGCGCGGGTGCGGCGGCTGATGGCGCGCAGCCGCGCGCTGGTGCTCTCCTCCCGCATGGAGGGCGGGGCGAACGTGATCTCGGAGGCGGCCGCGGGGGGGTTGCCCGTGCTGGCCTCGGAGATTCCCGGCACGGTGGGGTTGCTGGGGGAAGGCTACGCCGGCTACTTCGCGGTCGGCGATGCGGCCGCGCTGGCGCGCCTGATGGCCCGGATCGAGGCGGAGCCCGCCTTCCTCGCCGCGCTGGCCGGGCAGATCGGCCGCGTGGCGCCCCGCTTCACCCCCGAGCGCGAGCGCGAGTCGTGGCGACGCCTGCTCGAGGAGCTCGTGCCCTCCGGAACCGCCCGCGGGCGCTGACGCACCCAACGGTGCGCCCTCCCGCAGCGACCCCCTCCGCCGCGCCGATCGCGCCGGCGGGCTCGTGCGGAGCATCCCGGCACCCACCCGCCGGGCGAGCGGCCGCCGGCGCGGGGCGCCGCGACGGGCGTCCGGAGGCGGGGGCGCCGGAGTGGCCGTGTGCGGAGGCGGGGAGCGGCCGGGGGTAGGGGTTTGCGGGCCATGCGCACCCCCCGGTGCGCCTCATCAAGTCCGGCTCGGGGGCGACGTTGCGTTTGCCCCGGGGCGTTATGCCGGGCGCTCGATCTGCTATGATGATGCGGTCGCGCGGGCGGAACACCCCGCGACCAGGCGTCGCCCTCCGCCAGAGGAGCGGAGGGTTCAGATGCGGCGTGGGAACCGAACGGTTGGGGAGCCGTTTCGTCCGTATGGGGGACGTGCCGCTTCGAGACCGCTGACGACGTCTCGCTCCGGCTCCCGCGGGTCGGTGCGGGCCATCAAGAAACGGAGTGTTCTCCGGCTACTCGGGGTACGCTCGCGATCGTGTTCCTGAGCGGTTCTCCCTCCCCCCTTGCGGGGGAGGGCCGGGGTGGGGACTGCGATCCGCGCAGACGGCCAGTCCGAAGTTCCCTCCCTCTCCCCCGGTCGAGGGGCGGGGCGGCTAAGGCCCTCGTGCGCAGGAAGCGCCTGGTTTTGCGGCGCGCTCGCTTTGCTTTCGCAGCCCCACCGGAGGAAGCCCAGCCGGAACAACGAGAACCGGGGCCACCGGCACGGCCGGCGGTCTCTTATTGCGACGTCCAACCTCGTCCACGCTGGGCGGGAAGCGAGTGATTCGGTTGACAAACATCGAGGACTGCGGAACATGAAAAAGCAGCGCGACGAGAACCGAAACCGTCCCCTCGCCGTGTGGAACCACGAGACCGAGCTCGAGCACTGGCGGGCCGAGTATCTCATGGTCAAGCACGAGCCCGGTCAAGGGCGAGAAGGGCACCCGATACCGGAACAACTCACCGCCCTGATCGAAGGCATGGACTCCTACCCAGACCAAGAGCGGCGTGCGGAGCCGCGCTATCACTTCGAGAAGGGCGCGCGCATCTTCGCGCACCTCGGACCCAAGTCCTTCAGCATCCTCAACATCTCCGTCAACGGCATCGCGTTCTACTCGGACGTCTCGTTCGAGCTGGGGACGCGGCTGCTGATGAGCGCGCTGGGGATGGTGGCCATCGAAGTGGAAGTGCTGAGCTGCGAGATGGAGGAAACCGATGCGGAGCTGATGGAGTACCGCTATCGGGTGCGCGCCAAGTTCGGCCCGCTGGTCAACGGATATCAGGTGTACGTCCTCGCTCGCGAAATGTACCTGGAGCAACTCAAGCAGGAGGGCCGGCCCGGGCTCTGACCCCCTGCGGCCCGGCCCGCGCGTCTCCTCCCCACCCGGTGGGGAGGGGTGCCCGCGGGGCGGGGTGGGGACGCCCGCAGCCGATTCCGGTGTCCCCGTGCGCGCGCAAGCCTACCCCGAGCCCCATCCGCCGCCCCCCGAGCTCGCCCGGCGCTGGGCGCTGCTGTGGGATGGCGAGTGCGGCGTCTGCCGGCGCGCGGTGCAGCGCGTGCTGCGCGCGGACCGCGCGGGGCGCGTGGCGGCCCTCCCCTATCAGGGCGCGCTGGCGTGGCTTCCCACCGCGGTGCGGGCGCAAAGTTCGCGGCAGGCCCACTTGCGCTCACCCGACGGCCGCTACTGGGGCGGCGGCGATGCGGTGATCGCGCTCCTCGCCGTGCTCGGCCACCCCGGGCTGGCACGGCTGCTGGGCGCGCCCGGGCTGCGTACCCTCGTGCGGCTCGCCTACCGCGCCGCGGCCCGGCACCGCGGCAGTCTCGCCCGCTGGCTGTAGCCCCGCGCAACCTCCTCCGCCCCGGCGCACCCTTTCCCCGGGGAGCGGGAGGGAGCCCCGTACCGGCTCCCAGGGCGGAACAGCGACCTTCCCCCTCCCCACCTGGTGGGGAGGGGCAGGGGTGGGGACGCCTGCGGGCTCGCCTGCGCGCAACCGGCCCATGGGCCAACGGCGGGAGATGGAGCATTCCCGAGGCCGATGGCCCGGGAATCGGCTGCCACAGCGCACAGGCGCCTGGGATGCCCTTGGGATAAGCCCGCGGAGCGGGTTCCCTTTTGCATGCCGCTTCGTTAACATGGTGATGCTGAAGGGAGATCAGGTTCCGCTCAGGTTCACACCGCGACGGATATCCCATGGCCGAACAGCACAAGGGCGCCCTGACGATGGGGCTGCGGAAGCTGCGCGACTTCGCGCCCCAGGCGATCGCCTGGACGCTGACGCTGCTGCGCACGACCTCCCGTTCGGCGCGCCACGAGATGGAACAACTGTTCGACCGCCCTCAGGGCGAAGACTTGTCCATCACTGGCGATACCCGGATGGAGGTTCGCCTGCGCATGGCGATCCTCGAGCTGGAGCACCACCTCGCCCGGCTCTATCCGCAGATCGGCAAGCTCGCCTGCGACCTCGTCGCGCACCATGCCGAGCAGCCCCTCGGCGACGAGGAGATCCAGACCAAGGTGGCGCTCGCCCTGGAGTATCGCGTCCGGCTGGCCGACCTCCGCCAGCGGCTCGCCGACCACCTGGCCAGGCGTGCCGCGGAGTGACGCCGGGGACGGCGCGGACCTCACCCACCCCGGCCCTCCCTCTCCGTTGACGTAGAGGGAGGGAGCCCCGTATCGGCCGCCCGCGGACGAGCGCCGCGTTCCCCCTCCCCACTTGGTGGCATGGGTGTTAACCTATGGCTCGCGTGTGCTTCTGTGGCTCATCCGCGGGTCGCGGGTCGAACAGGCGTGACGTGGGCTTTTCGACGTGCGCGTCCCCACCCCTGCCCCTCCCCAGCAGGTGGGG
>JACQKK010000078.1 GCA_016204605.1 Candidatus Lambdaproteobacteria bacterium | reverse complement strand
GGCGCGCGCATGGAGGCCGATTGCCTGCTGGCCTGGCCCTCCGCCGACGTCTCGTTCATGGCGCCCGAGGGGGCCGTCAGCGTGGTCTACGGCCGCAAGATCAAGGACGCGCCCGACCCCGAGGCCGCCCGCGCCCAGTACCTCGACGAGATCAACAAGCTCAACAAGCCCTGGGAGGCCGCCGGCCTGAACCTGGTCGACGACGTGATCGACCCCCGCGAGACCCGCATCGAGCTGATTCGCGCCCTCGAACGCGCCCGCGGCCCCAGCGGCCAGGCGGGACGCAGCGAGCGCCTCCTCGCCAACTGGCCGACGGGGATATAGGCGGGGACCTCACCCCCTGGCCCCCTCTCCCCGGGGAGAGGGGGGAACGGAGGGCCGCTGCCACCACTGCACTGGCCCGGTTGCGGCTGCGTTCCCACGCGCACCACCCCTCCTGACCGACTTCTCGCCGGAATGCCTTGTAGGCGGGCGTGTGTTATTCAAGGAATGCGAACGAGCATTCAGTCCGTCGCGTAGGGGGCCAACCATGACGATTCGGCAACGCTTCGCCAGTCTCGTAGAGTGGTGCGAGAAGCACAAAGCGAGCACTGCGGCACTGGTGGCGCTTTTCATCGCCTTTGTTGGGGGGACTTGGACAGTCACGACCTGGCTGATGGACAGAAGAAAACCCGTCGAGCCCACTGGCCAAACGGCGATCCTGGACCGCGTTGAAAAACTCGCAGGCGAAAAGGCGCTCCTCGAACGGGAAAGAAACGACCTCAAGCGCCAACTTGATGAAGCCAAGAAAGCACTCCCGCGTGCGGCGGATGAGACCGGAAACCGCAGCACATTAGAGCAAGCTCAACGGGAATTGGACCAGGGCAATCCCGCACTTGCGGAACGGATATTTGAAGCGGTAGCCAAAACACGGGAGGCCCAGGGTAAGGCGGCCTTTAAGGAAGCCGCCGCTGCGCACCGCCACATTGGCGCGCTGGCGTACCTGCACGACACAAGGAAGGCGCTTGCGGCTTACCAGCGCGCTGTGGAGCTGGACCCTGCTGATGCCGACGGTTGGAACATGCTCGGCCATCTCCAACTCCGAGTCGGAGAATTTGACAAAGCTGCGACCGCCTTCCAAACCGTGATAGCTTTCGGTAACCGCGCCGGAAATCGCGAATGGCAATCTGTGGGCTACGGCAACCTGGGCGTCGTGTACGAGACCCGCGGCGACGTGAACCAAGCAGAGCAGATGTACAAAAAGAGCCTCAGAATCGTCTTGGAATTGGGTGATAAAGAGGGCATCGCCAGTGTGTACGGGAACCTAGGCAACTTGTACGTCATTCGTGGAGACCTCAAGCAAGCCGAGGAGATGCAGGTCAAAAGCCTTGCACTCTATGAGCATTTAGGCCGCAAAAAAGGCATGGCAAGCGGGTATAACAACCTTGGCATCGTGTATCTGGCTAGTGGCGACCTCAATCGCGCCGAGGAAGTGTTTCGTAAAAGTTTAGCCACGTTCGAGAATTTGGGCGACAAGGAAGGCATGGCTTCCGTATATGGCAATCTAGGCAACATGTACCAGACTCTTGGCGACCTTAAACATGCCGAGGAGATGCACCTCAAGAGCCTCGCCATCGACGAGCAACTGGGCCGCAAAGAGGGCATGGCCAGCGACTACGGCAACCTTGGCGTCGTCTACCATAGTAGCGGCGACCTGATTCTATCCGAAGAGATGCACCGCAAGAGCCTCGCCATTAGCGAGCGGCTGGGCCGCAAGCTAGGCATGGCCAGCCAGTATGAAAACCTGGGTACGCTGTACCGAGATAATGGAGACTTGCCTCGCGCGAAGGAGTACCTGGTGCAATCCCTGGCACTGTTTCGGGAGTTGGACGCCCATCTGGATATAGAGAGAAACGAGCAGAGGCTCTCCGAGGTTCAGGCGGAGCTTGACAAGCAGAAGAAGTAGCGCACCGCCCTCGCCCCCGCCGCCGACGCGGCTTCCCCCTCTCCCTGGGGAGAGGGTGAGGTTCCGCGCTCCTCTCCCTCCCCCCTTGCGGGGGAGGGCCGGGGTGGGGGTTCAGCCCGCGGGCGGGGCGAAGTCGGAGATAGTGGTCTCCTGGGTGGTGAGGAACTCGAGCAGCACGGGCGTGCCTTCCTTCGTCTTCTGCAGGCCGCGCCTGATGGCGGGGATGATCTCCTCGGGCTTCGAGACGCGCTCGCCGTAGCCGCCGAAGGCCTTGGCCATGTCGGCGTAGTTCCCGGAGATGTCGGTGCTGCGGTACTTCTCCGTGGCCACCTTCATGACTTTCAGCTCGATGGCCATGGAGAAGTTGTTGAACAGGATCGACATGATGGGGATGCGCTCGCGCACGGCGGTCTCGAAATCCATCCCGGTCATGCCGATGGCCGCATCGCCCCAGACGTTGATGCAGGTCTTGTCCGGGTGGCCGAGCTTGGCGCCCATGGCCAGCCCGAGGCCGTAGCCGAGCTGGGTGGTCTTGCCCCAGCCGATGTAGGAGAGCGGGCTGATGGGCTCCCAGAACGGCGAAATCTGGTCGCGCGGGCTGCCCGCGTCGTGGGTGATGATGGTGTTGGCCACGTCCACCGTGTGCAGCAGGTCCCAGATCACGCGGTAGGGGTTGATGGGCGTCCCGGTATGCGTGAGCTTCGGCATCCACTGGCCCAGCCATTCCTTCTTGATCGCGGCGATCTGCTTCGCCACCGGCGCGGCATCGCGGGGCTTCTTCAGGCGGGCCTTGACCTCGCCCAGCAGCGCCTCGAGCACCATGCCCGCATCGCCCTGCACGGCGTAATCGATGGCGACATCCTTGCTCAGGTCCGCCGCGTCGATGGTGGACTGGACGTAGCGCTTGCCCTTGGGCATGGGCACGGCGTAGTTCGTCGCGGTGAAGCTGGCGCCGATGCCGAAGATCAGGTCGGCATTGGCCAGGAACTCGTGGACGGCGCGGGGATAGGAGCGGCCGCCCGAGCCCAGCGAGAGCGGGTGGTTCTCCGGGAAGGCGCTCTTGCCCTGGAGGCTCGTCGTCACCGGCGCCCCCAGCAGCTCGGCCAACTGGCGCAGCGCGCCCCAGGCCTTCGCGTAGTGCACGCCTTGGCCGGCGTAGATCACCGGCCGCTGCGCCTCGACCAGCACGCGGGCCGCGGTCTCGACGTCGCGGGGGTCGGGCGCCACGCGCGCGCGCAGGCCGGGCTTGTAGTTGAGCGGCTCGGGCACCTCCTCCTGGAACACGTCGCGGGGGATCTCCACCAGCACCGGGCCCGGGCGGCCGTTGCGCACCTGGGTGAAGGCGCGGCGCAGGGCATCGGGCACGTTCACGCCCAGGCTGACCTGCTCGCACGACTTGGTGACGTGCTGGTAGTTGAGGAACGCGTTGAAGTTGGGGCGCACGTTGATCATCGCCCGCGAGTACCCGGCCGGCAGGTGCAGCACCGGCACCGAATCGGCATAGGCCTGCGCGACGCTGCCGAAGGCGTTCTCGGTGCCCGGCCCGTGCTGGCTGCAGAACACCCCGATGCGCTCGCCGCTCGAGGTGCGGCTCATGGCGTCGGCCATGTGCATGCCGGTGCGCTCCTGGCGCACGATCACCGGGCGGATGTCCACCTTGGCACAGGCCTCGATGATCGGGTTGACCGGATAGCCGAAAACGACCTGGACGCCCTCCTGCTTGAGAATCTGGGCTATGGCGTCAACTGCTTTCATCGTGAATCTCCCTGGGTTCGGGTTGGCCTGCGGGACGGGACGGCTGCCTGAGGAGCCCCCTCTTTAGCACTTTTCCCCTAAAAGTTGGATGCGAAACGTGGTGGCCCCAGGGGGCTCTCCCCCGGTCGCTACCAGGCTCCGTGGGTAGTTCAAGTTGCAACGGGACTCCCGTGCCGGCGGCCTCACCCTCCCCGGCCCACCCTCTCCGCTGACTGAGAGGGAGGGAGGCCCGGATTAGCCACCGGCACGGGATGCCCTCACCCCTCCCCACTTGGTGGGGAGGGGCAGGGGTGGGGACGCTGCAGCCGCGTCAGCGGCGGGGGTGAGGCCGCGGCGATACCCTGCATGATTCCGGCAAACTGAGACACTGCCGCTCCACGCGCGGAGCTTGCGACCTCGCTCGGCCGGGGCCTAACATCAACCGATGTGGAATGCGACGGCGCCGCGTGCCGGGTGCGCCGCCGGCTTCGGCCCTGTGCCGACCCTCTTCGCTGCGGGAGCATGGCCATGGTTCAAGGGAGTTGGCGGTGGATGGCGCTCGGGCTGGTTTCCCTGGCCCTCTGGCCCGGGTGCGTGTCGCAGGCGCAGGTGCAGCCGCAGGCGCCGGTTTCGAAGTACGCCTCGCCGGACGAGGCCAACACGGTGCGCGTGTTCAAGACCGCCGCGCCGGCGACGGTGTTCATCACCAACCGGCAGCGGGTGCGGCCCCCGTTCGCGCGGGACGAGATCGAGGTGCCGGTGGGCGCGGGAACGGGGTTCGTGCTCAGCAAGGAGGGCTACATCGTCACCAACGCCCACGTGATCGAGGGCGCCACCGATCTGGTCGTGAAGATGCAGGACCAGAGCGTGTGGGACGCGCAGGTGGTGGGCGTGGCCGCCGACAAGGACATCGCGCTGATCCGCATCCAGGCACCGCCGGAGCGGCTGAACCCGCTGCCGCCCGGCGATTCCGACGGGCTCGAGGTGGGGCAGAAGGTGCTCGCGATCGGGAACCCCTTCGGCCTGGACCTGACGCTGACCACGGGCATCGTGAGCGCGCTCAACCGCGAGATCATGTCGCCCAGCGGCCGGCGGGTGCGCGGCGTGATCCAGACCGATGCCTCGATCAACCCCGGCAACTCCGGCGGCCCCCTGCTCGATTCGCAGGGCAACGTGATCGGCATGAACACCGCCATCCTCAGCCCGGGCGGCGGGGGCAGCGTGGGGATCGGCTTCGCCGTGCCCGTCAACACCATCCGCCGCATCGTCCCGCAACTGGTGCGCTACAGGCGCATGATCCGCCCGGTGGTGGGGATCGCGCTCGCCCACAACAAGTTCGCCGAGACGCTCGAGGTCAAGGGCGTGATCGTCTCCCAGGTGATCCCCGGCAGCGGCGCCGACCGGGCCGGCATGAAGGGCATGGTGCGCGGCGCCGACGGCAGCATCCTGCTCGGGGACGTGATCGTCGCCATCAACGATGCCCCGGTGGACGAGACTGACGATGTGCTGGACGCCCTCGAGCTCCATGTGCCGGGCGATGTGGTCACGGTCAAGACCATGCGCCAGGGCGCCGCGCAAAGCTACCGCGTGGAGCTCGGCGCCCCGCCCCCCGGGCCATAGGCCGCGCCGGGGCGCGGTGTCCGGCCCTGGCCGAATGGCATGACCGGAGTCTGACGCCATGGACGGCACAGTTGCATTCCTAAGGATAACGTAGATATCGTCGGTGTCGCGGAGCCTGCCGCTTGTGGGTGGCCGCCGGCGCTTCCGCACGCAACACGAGTCGTACGATAGAGCAGCACACATCGGTGCAAGGGAGGGGGAACATGGCAGCGACAAACTGGAGCATCGAAGGTACTCACCTCACGAACTGCAATTGCGCTTATGGTTGCCCGTGCCAATACGTTGCGTTGCCGACCGATGGAACCTGCAAGGCCGTCCTGGCCTGGCGGATCGACAAGGGGCATTTCGGAGACACGCGGCTGGACGGTCTGCTGGCCGTGAATCTCTATAGCTGGCCGGGGCCGATCCACCGCGGCAACGGCAGCATGCAGTCCATCGTCGACGAGCGCGCCGATGCCGTGCAGCGCAAAGCCCTGGCGGCGATCCTGCAGGGCGAGGGGGCCGAGCCCGGATCGTCCATGCTGACGATCTACCGCGCCATGTGCACCACCTACCACGATCCGCTGTTCAAGCCGATTGAGCTGGAGCTGGACATGGGGCGTCGGACGGCCCGCCTGCGCGTCCCCGGCGTGGTGGACACGTCGGTCGAGCCGCTGAAGAACCCGGTGACCGGCGCCGAGCACCGCGCGCGCATCGACCTGCCGATGGGCAAGGAGTTTCGCCTGGCGGAAGTGGCCAGCGGCACCACCAAGGCGCGCGGCGCGATCTCCCTCGACTTCGCCAACAGCCATGCGCATTTCGCGGATGCGACGCTCACCTCCGGCGGCCTCGCCGTCTGATTCCGGGCGGACGATGCGCGCATCCGACACCGGTAAGCCGGCACAGCCACCCGCTGCGGGAGTGCCGCCGCTGGCCACGCGGGACCGGCTGGTCGTCCTGGCCGGGCTCGTCGGCGTGGCGGGGATAGCCTGGGTCTATCTGCTGCGGGATGCCGCCCGCATGCAGGCCATGGCCTCGGCCGACCCCGCGGCGGCGATGGCCATGAAGCCCTGGGGCGCCGCCGACCTGCTGCTGACCTTCGGCATGTGGGCCGTGATGATGGTGGCGATGATGCTCCCCAGCGCCGTCCCCGCGGTGCTCATCTACGCGGCGGTAGTGCGCCGCACCGCCCCCCGCCAGCCCTTCGTCCCCTCGGTCGGCCTGTTCGTAATGGGCTATCTGGCGGCCTGGAGCGGCTTCAGTCTGGCCGCCACCGGCCTGACGTGGGCGCTGGAGCGGCTCGCCCTGCTCTCGCCCATGCTGGTGGCGACCAGCCCGTTCCTGGGCGGCGCGCTGCTGATCGTGGCCGGGCTGTATCAGTGGAGCCCGCTCAAGGGGGCATGCCTCAGCCACTGCCAGGCGCCCTTCGCCTTCCTGGCACAACACTGGCGCCAGGGTGTGGGTGGCGCAGCGCCGATGGGGCTGCACCACGGGGCCTACTGCATCGGGTGCTGCTGGGCGCTGATGGGGCTGCTGTTCCTCGGCGGTGTGATGAACCTCCTCTGGGTCGCCGCCTTGGCCGTGCTCATTCTGCTGGAGAAACTGCCGGCGGTGGGGCGCAGGGAAGTCCGGTTGACCTCCGGTCTGGCGGCCGTGGCGGCTGGCGTGGCGGTTATCGTCATGGCGGCTTGACGCGCCCGCCCGGCAGCGCCACACGGTACCGATCGCTGCCGGCGAAAAGCTCCCCCCGACGAGCGCCTGCAGCGCCCGGCCTCCAGGTTCGGGGGCTCGCGAAGGGTAGTGCCTCGGTTTGAGAACGCGCGCCTCTGCGGGCGGCCTCACCCACCCCAGGGCACCCTCACCCAGAGGAGATTGAGGGAGCCACGAACCAGCGACTGGCGCGGGATGCCATCACCCTCCCCACTTGGTGGGGAGGGGCAGGGGTGGGGACGCCACGGCCGCGTCAGTGGCGGGAGGTGAGGCCGCCGAGTGCAGCCCCTCCGGCCATCGCAGGCAGTCGAGCGTGGACCGTCTCGGATTCGCTTTCGCCCGCGCGTCACTCTGCCAGCTCTTGCGGGTACGAATGGAAGATCGCCTGCGCGCCGGCCCATGGCGCCCCGTGGTCGTGCAGCAGTCGCTCGATGAGCCGCAGGGGCGCGTGGAGCGGCATCCGGCCCTGCCGGTAGGCCCCGATGACGCGCAGCGCCTCTGCCTGCTCGGCCGGTGCGAGGCGCGCGCGCAGGGTGGCCAGCAGGTGCCGCAGCGCGTGGACGCGCTTGGGGGGCGTGCTCACCAGCGCCAGGGCCGCTGCGAACGTCGCGGCATACTCCGCTCGCACGACGGCGGCGGGGCGCTGCTCCGCGCCGAAGAGCAGGGCGCCGAGCGTGCGGCAGTGGCCGGGACTGTGGCTCAGCAGCAGGGACTCGTGCCCCCGATGGAACCGCCGCAGCGCCTCGCCGCCGGGCGCCAGGCGGCGCAGCCGGTGGGCGGCGAATAGCCGCGTCAGGAAATGCCCGCGCTGAGCGGGGTCGCGCAGCTGCCCCTCCTCGACCAGCGGCAGCGCCGGGCAGCGCTCGCGCAGGCTGGCGGCGAACAGACCCGTGGCCGCATTGCGGAGCCGGCCACCCTCGCGGCGGATCGGCACGCGGGCCAGACCGCAGCTCGGCGAGTCGCTCTTCAGGATGTACCCGTCCAGCGCCGGAGCGTCCCGCAGCAGGCGCTCGGCAGTGGCCCGGGCCAGGCCGGTCAGGTCGCGCCGGCTGCGGGTGGTGAGAAGGCGCACATCCCCGGTGGCGGGGTCGAGCGCGAGGCCCATGCTCTCGCGCGGCGCCCCGAGCCCCATCTCCAGCTCCGGGCAGAGCGGCACCCAGGTGACGAAGCGGGAGAGCGTCCCGATCAGCCAGGGCTGCGCCTTGTCTCCCCCGTCGTAGCGCACGGGCTGGCCGAGTAGGCAGGCGCTGATCCCGACCCGCGGCGTGGTCTGCGAAACCGTCATTGCGCCAGCAGCTCCTCGACCCTCCGCCGGCGGTGCTCGAAGACGCGGCGCAGATCGGCGCGCGCCTTCCAGCCGGCGACGCCTCTGGCCAGCGGCCCGCCGGGCAGGCGGTAGCGCACGTCGTCGCTGACGAGCGTACCGTCCTGCAGAGGCCGGAACAGGTGGGTGTGGTGCCAGAGCGCGAAGGGGCCGCGCGTCTGCACGTCCACGAACCGCCGGCCCGGCTCCCAGGCCTCGATGCGGGATTGCCAGCGCACCGGCACGCCGTAGAGCCGGAGCCGGTAGTCGAGCAGCGCCCCCTCGTGCAGCTCCGGCGGCGGGGCGCCCGCCTGCTCGAAGCCCAGCCAGGGCGGCATGATCCGCCCGAAGTTCGCCGGCTCCGCGAAGAAGCGGAACACCTCCCCCACGCCGCGCGGCAGCCAGAGATCGGCGTGGAACCGCTCCAGCCCCGGCTCGGCGGCGTCGCACAGCTCGTCCAGCGCCGGCCGCAGCGCGGGATGCGCGAAGCGGAAGCCCGCCGCCAGGGCGGCCCTGGGCAGCACGCGCTGGCTGGAGAGCACGCTCTCGGCGAAGTCGCCGGCCGCCGCCCGCACGGCGAACGCCGGCGCGGGGAGCAGCGCGGGCCGATGCACGGCCGCCCCGAGCGCCCGGGCGAACTCGGCCTGCCGCACGGGGTCGGGCGCCACGGCGTTGACCGCCCCCCGCCAGCCGGGCTCGGCCAGCGCCGCCGCGATGAGCCGCACCAGGTCCGCCAGATGGATCCAGCTCAGCCACTGCCGTCCCCTGCCGAGCGGCCCGCCGAGGCCGCCGCGGAACAGGGGCAGCAGGACGCCGAGCGCGCCGCCGCCGCGCCCCAGCACCATGCCGATCCGCAGCGCCACGCAGCGGACTGCCGTGGGCGGGCCGGCAGGTGCCGCGGCCGGCACCGCCGGCGCCAGGCAGGCCCGCTCCCAGTCGCGGCACAGGTCGGCCAGGAAGCCCTGCCCCGGCGGCTCCGCCTCGCCGAGCTCCGCCTCCCCGCGGTCGCCGTAGTACCCCACCGCCGAGGCGGAGACGACGACCCGCACGCCGGGCGCCACGGCGAGGGCCTCCATCAGCCGGGCGGTGGCGCCCACGCGCGTCTCGCGCAGGCGCCGCCGGCGCTCGGCGCTCCAGCGGCCCGGCCCGATCGGCTCGCCGGCGAGGTTCACGACGGCCTCGCTCCCCGCCAGCGCCTCCGGCGGCACGGGATCGCACGCGGCGTCCCAGCGGTGGAACCGCACCGGCAGGGGCAGCGCGCGCCGCGCGCGGACCGGATCGCGCACCAGGGCCGTCACGCCGTGACCCTCCAGCAGCAGGTGACGCACCAGGGCGTGCCCCACGAAGCCGGTTCCGCCGGCCACCAGCACGTTCATCGCACGCCGCTCCCTGTTGTGGATGCCCTGCAGGCCAGGTTACCGCTCGGCACCCCTATGCGACCTTATCATCACGGCGCGCCGTGTGCCGGATGCAAATGCCGACGTGGTGAGTAGCGGGTAGTGGGTCAGATTGGTGGAATTAAGCGGGCCGGTACCGCAGCCTCACCTCCGCCGCTGGCGCGGCTGCAGCTTCCCCATCCCTGCCCCTCCCCGCCAAGTGGGGAGGGGTGATGGCAGCCCGCGCCGGTGGCTGGTTCGTGGCTCCCTCCCGCTCCTGAAGGGGGAGGGAGGGCCGGGGTGGGTGAGGCCGCCAGCCGGCGCAGTGAGCAGCACCGGGGGATTGCCCCAGGGGACGATTCCCTGTAGAAGCTATTCATTAACCAATTGGTTAAGCCTTAACCTGCCGCAAGGAGACTGCCATGAGCCGAGTGGTGCACTTCGAGATTCACGCGGACGATACCGGTCGCTGCTGCGCGTTCTACACGAAGGTGTTCGGCTGGAAGATCGACAAGTGGGACGGCCCCATGGAGTACTACATGGCCACCACCGGCCCCGACAGCGAGCCGGGCATCAACGGCGGCATCATGAAGCGCCAGCATCCGCAGGGCTCCACCTACAACACGGTCGCCGTGAAGTCGGTGGATGCGATCCTGAAGAAGATCACGAGCAGCGGCGGCAAGGTGGCGTTGCCCAAGATGGCGGTGCCGGGCGTGGGCTGGCTCGCCTACTTCCAGGATACCGAGGGCAACACGATGGGGGTGCTGGAGGCCGATCCCAAGGCCAAGTAGCTCGGGACCGGCCTGTCGCCTTGGGCGTGCCGCGCCTCGCGGCGGGAGGCGGCGCGGGAGACCGGGCGGGCTACTTGCCGCTGCCCCAGGTCCAGTCGCGGATTTCGGGCATGTCCTCCCCGCGCTGCCGGATGTATTCCTTGTGGTCGATGATCCGGTCGTGGACGAACTGCTTGATATAGGCCCCCGCGTATCCGAGCTTCGGCACCCGGTCCACCACGTCGTTCACCAGGTGGAAGCGGTCCACGTCGTTGAGCACGGCCATGTCGAAGGGGGTGGTGGTGGTGCCCTCCTCCTTGTAGCCCCGCACGTGGAGCTGCTTGTTGGTGCGCCGGTAGGTCAGCCGGTGAATGAGCCAGGGGTAGCCGTGGTAGGCGAAGACGATGGGCTTGTCCGGCGTGAACAGGATGTCGTAGTCGCGGTCGGGCAGCCCGTTGGGATGCTCGCTCGGCGGCTGGAGCTTCATCAGGTCCACGACGTTCACCACGCGGATTTTCAACTCCGGCGCGTGCTTGCGCAGGATCGAGACGGCCGCCAGCGTCTCCTGGGTGGGCACGTCGCCCGCGCAGGCCATCACCACGTCGGGCTCGCCGCCCTTGTCGTTGCTGGCCCAGTCCCAGATGCCGATGCCGTTGATGCAGTGGCGGATGGCGCTCTCCATGTCGAGGTACTGGGGCGCGGGCTGCTTGCCCGCCACGATCACGTTGACCTTGTTGCGGCTGGTCATGCAGTGGTCCGCCACGACCAGCAGGGTGTTGGCGTCGGGCGGCAGGTAGACGCGGATCACCTCGCCCTTCTTGTTCACGACGTGATCGATGAAGCCCGGGTCCTGGTGGGAGAAGCCGTTGTGGTCCTGCCGCCAGACGTGGGAGGTGAGCAGGTAGTTCAGGGACGCGATGGGCGCCCGCCACGGGATATGGGCGCGCGTCACCTTGAGCCACTTGGCGTGCTGGTTGAACATCGAATCGATGATGTGGATGAACGCCTCGTAGCAGGAGAAGAAGCCGTGGCGTCCGGTCAGCAGGTAGCCCTCCAGCCAGCCCTGGCAGGTGTGCTCGCTGAGGATCTCCATCACCCGGCCATCGGGCGAGAGGTGATCGTCGAGCGGCAGGCGGTCGGCCATCCAGGTGCGCTCCGTGACCTCGAACAGGGCGCCCAGCCGGTTGGAGGCGGTCTCGTCCGGGCCGAACACGCGGAAGTTGCGCCGGTCGGCGTTGAGCTTCATCACGTCGCGCAGGTAGTTGCCCAGCGCCCGGGTGGCCTCGCCCATCGTCTCGCCCGGCCGCTGCACGTCGACGCCGTACTTGCGGAAGTCCGGCAGCCGCAGGTCCTTGAGCAGGGCGCCGCCGTTGGCATGGGGATTGGCGCCCATGCGCCGGTCGCCCTTGGGAGCGGTCGCCGCGAACTCGGCGCGCAGCCCCCCCTTCGCATCGAACAGCTCCTCGGGGCGGTAGCTCTTCATCCACTGCTCGAGGATCTTGATGCGGGCGGGGTGGTCGAACACATCGCTCATCGGCACCTGGTGGGCGCGCCAGGTGCCTTCCACGGGCACCCCCTCGATCTCCTTGGGGCAGGTCCAGCCCTTGGGGGTGCGCAGGATGATCATCGGCCAGCGCGGCCGCTCCGTGGCGCCCTGCGTGCGGGCCGCCTGCTGGATGGCGCGGATGCGGGCGAACACGCGGTCCAACGTCTCGGCCATCTGCTGATGCATGGTGGGCGGGTCGTCGCCCTCGACGAAGTGGGGCTCGTAGCCGTAGCCGCGGAACAGGTGATCGAGCTCCTCGTGGCTGACGCGGGCGAGCACGGTGGGGTTGGCGATCTTGTAGCCGTTGAGGTGCAGGATCGGCAGCACGGCGCCATCGCGCACGGGGTTGAGGAACTTGTTCGAGTGCCAGGCCGTGGCCAGGGGGCCCGATTCCGCCTCGCCGTCGCCCACCACGCAGGCCACGATCAGATCGGGGTTGTCGAAGGCCGCGCCGAAGGCGTGGGAGACGGAGTAGCCCAGCTCGCCGCCCTCGTGGATCGACCCCGGCGTCTCGGGGGCCGTGTGGCTCGGCACCCCGCCGGGGAAGGAGAACTGCCGGAACAGCTTGCGCATGCCCTCCTCGTCCGGCGTCATCTCCGGATAGCGCTCCCGGTACGTGCCTTCGAGGTAGGTGTTGGCCAGGATGCCCGGCGCGCCGTGACCGGGTCCGGTCACGTAGATCACGTTGACGTCCTGGTTGCGGATCACCCGGTTGAGATGCACGTAGATCAGATTGAGCCCCGGCACCGTGCCCCAGTGGCCCAGCAGGCGCGGCTTGACGTGATCCTTCAGCAGCGGCGTGCGCAGCAGGGGATTGTCCAGCAGGTAGATCTGCCCGATGGCGATGTAGTTCGCGGCACGCCAGTAGGCGTCCATGCGCGTCAGCTCGTCTTTGCCCAGTACGGCGGCCATATGGCACCTCCCAGAATGCACCCGGCCGGATGCGGCCGACTGCGGGTGGGTCTCTGCTCCTTCCGTCCCTCCTGCCGTGCGCTCCCGCGCAGGGGGAGCCCATGGCTTCCGCATTGCTCGCGCCCTGGCGCGATTCCAGTCGGCGCCACTCCGGCGGGTGCGTTCCCTGCGCGGCGCACGACCGGCCGCCGCGGGGCGCTTCACGCGGCGCGCTACCCTGGCGCAGCCCGTGGGGCGAGAACCCCCGCGGTCTCCAGGGCGATCTGGCGCTCTTCGTCGGTGGGGATGACGTAGACGGGCACGGGCGTGCCGGGCGGGCTCACGCACGCCTCCTCCCCGGCCACGGCCCGGTTGTGCGCGGGGTCGAGCGCGATGCCGCACCAGCCCATCCCGGCGCAGATGCGCTCGCGGATCGGCGCAGCATTCTCGCCGATCCCGCCCGTGAACAGCACGGCCTGGGCGCCGCCCAGCACCGCCAGGTAGGCGCCCAGGTACTTGCGCGCGCGGTGGCAGAAGACCGCCAGCGCCAGTCGCGCCGCCCCATCCTGCGCCTCCCGCGCCAGCAGGTCCCGGACGTCGCTGCGGCCGGCCAGCCCCAGCAGCCCCGACTCGCGGTTCAGCAGGTGGACGGATCGCTCCGCCTGAAACCCTTCCTTGCGGGCGAGCAGGCCGACGATGGCCGGGTCCAGATCGCCCGAGCGCGTGCCCATCACCAGCCCTTCCAGCGGCGAGGCGCCCATCGAGGTCTCGACCGAACGCCCCCGCAGGATGGCGGTGGCGGAGCAGCCGTTGCCGAGATGGAACGCCACCACGGTGGCCTCGGCCACGGGCAGCCCCGCCAGCCGGGCATAGCGGCCCAGCACGTACCGGTACGACGTGCCGTGGAAGCCGTAGCGCCGGATGCGGTGGCGCTCGGCCAGCGCGCGCGGAAGGGCATAGGTGCGCGCGGCCTCCGGCAGCCCGGCATGGAACGCCGTATCGAACACCGCCACCATCGGCACGCCGGGCAGCAGCGCCTCGGCGGCACGCATGCCGGCCAGGCAGGGCGCGTTGTGCAGCGGGGAGAGGTCGTCCGCGGCGGCGATCGCCTCCCACACGGCGCCCTCGACGAGCGCCGGCGCCGAAAACCGCTCGCCGCCGTGCACCACGCGGTGGCCCACGGCCGCGACGGGCGCCTCGCCAGGCGTCACCACCCGGCGCAGCACCTCCGCGATCGCCGTGCGGTGGTCGGCCGCCACGCCGCCGGGGACGCCGATGCGCTCGATGCGGCCGCGCAGCACGGGTCGCACGTCGGGCTCTCCAGCTCCACCCCCCTCCACCTCCGCCAGGAGATACTTGACGGAGGAACTGCCGCTGTTGAGCACCAGCACGCGCATGGCGCGCTCCCGTTGTGAGGCCCCTTCTTCCATGTTACCTGCGCCGGCCGGGCGGGAAAAGCCGAATGAAGGCCCCTTGGCGGCGCGGACCGCCTGCGGCGGGCCATCTACGCCCCGGTGGGGAGCGGACGGGGGTGGGGATTCGCCGGTCGAGCGTAAGATCGAGTGGATCGGTGTTGATGCGTCGTGGCGCGGAGAATGCGTTTGCCCTGCGGCCCATTGGCGTCCCCACCCCGCCCTGCGGGTACCCCTCCCCACCGGGCGGAGAGGTACCGCGCCGACCGGCGCGCGGGTGAGGATTTGCTGCCACTCGCCTCAGGCGCGCCTCGTCATCGCCCGCAGCGCCAGCAGGGCGCCTACCACGAACACCAGCGTCGCCACGTAGATGGGGCCCAGGTGGGTGACCCAGTCGTGCTGGAAGGTGCCCGTGTAGTGATAGGGCAGGGCCACCGCCAGCCCCACCACCGGCGTGATGACGGCCGCGATCCAGGCCCACCATTCCCCGCGGCGGACACCGTACCAGGACAGCGCGCCCACGGCGATGCCGGTGGCAGCGATAAACCCTGCCGTGGCCACGTGCAGATGACCGATGTAGTGCACGATGGCCGGATTGAGGGCGTTGAGGTTGTCCCGCGTGACGCCGTTCAGCGTCTCCACACCGAGCTCGAATCCTGTGCCAGTGAAATTGCGAATTAGGAACACGACGGCGTAGCCGATGAAGGCCAGGGCCGCGATCACCATCAGTACGGCACCCTGCTGGAGGATCGGTTTCTGGTTCGTCATGTCAGTACCCCTTTTGCATCGTTCCAACCTGGTTCGCCGCATGCACGATTAGCCTCCATCCCGCCCCGATTGCCGTTTGGCCGGAGGCCTTGTCAAACGACTGGGAAATCGTCCGCCAATCCCGACGGGCGTGTCAATCCACACTGTCGGTAGACCCGATCGGTTACGGCAAGGTCATGGCGACGCGAAAGCCCTGTTTGCCGCTGCGCAGATGCCCCCTCCTCTCGCTGCGCTCGGGGCGGGCTTCTTTGGGTAGCGGGGGCGTCCATCAGCCCTTGGCGGTGCCCAGCCCGGACCTCCCTCCCTCTCCACCAGGAGCGGGAAGGCCGGGGTGGGCGCGGCCAACCCCAGCGGCGCCCGGTCTCCGACCGATCCGCCGCCGGTCGCCGCCACCCGTTTTCAACGCGGCCCAATGCCGGCATGATGCGAAGGCGAGCGCGGCCGTGCGGAAGCGGGCCGAGCCGCTGCGCCCTGCCCCCACAGACCCGTGCCCCCGCCATGGCCGCGCGCCGCGACGATGATCTCACCGCCCAGGTGCGGATCGTCTATCTGGATCGCGACGTGGTGGTGGTCGAGAAGCCGGCCGGGCTGGCCTCGGTGCGCCATCCGGCGGAGCTGGAGCGCCGCGGCGCCGGAGAGCTGCCGGCTTCGCTCCAGCAGATCGTCCCGGCGCTCATCAAGCGCCGGGAGGGCGCGCGGGCGCCCAAGGGGCCGCCACGGCCGGTGCGGGTGGTGCAGCGGCTCGATATCGGCACCAGCGGCGTGCTGGTGTTCGCGCGCACCCGGCAGGCCGAGCGCGAGCTGGGCACCCAGTTCCGCCTGCACACGGTAGAGCGCCGCTACCTGGCCCTGGTGCTGGGGGAGCTGCGCGGGGTGCGGCGGATCGAATCGCGCCTCGTGGAGAACCGGGGCGATGGCCTGCGCGGCAGCGTGGCGGGGCCGGCCGCCGGCGTCCCGGCGCGGCGCGCGGTGACCCACGTGCGCCCGCTCGAACACCTGCGCGGGTGCACGCTCGTCGAATGCCGCCTGGAAACGGGGCGCACCCACCAGATCCGCATCCATCTCGCCGAGGCTGGCCATCCCCTTTGCGGCGAGACGGTCTACAACCGCCCGCGCCATGTGTCGCGGCATGCGCCGCACCATGGGCCGCGCCATGGACCGCCCGGTGCGGAGCCCGGCGGGGCGCCCCGCATCATGCTGCACGCAGGCGAGCTCGGGTTCCGCCATCCCCGCTCCCAGGCCGCGCTGCGGTTCACCATGCCCCTGCCGCCCGATTTCGAGGCCTTCCTGGCCCGGCGTCGGGAGCACGGGGTGGGGGCGGAAGCGGCGACCGCTCGGACGCCGGCGGAGCAGGGGATGCCCGGGCAGTCGCCACGGGCGGCGCGAGCGCAGCGCGGCGCGGCGGGTGCCCGGCCCGCGGCGCCGCGCCGGCCGCGCAAGCGAGGGCGGTGATTTCGAAGTGAGACCTCCTCAATACCCACCCGCGAGTAGGGCTTGCCCCGGCGGCCTCACCCCCGCCGCTGGCGCGGCTGCCCCTTCTCCTGGGGGAGAGGGGGCGTACCAAGCACGCTGGTGGGCAACAGGTCGCTCCCTCCCTCGCCCCCAGGGAGAGCGAGGGCCGGGGTGGGTGAGGCCGCGCCGCCGGCATGCGGCGCTGGCGGGTGATGCGGTCCGCCGTTCAGACGTTGAAGCGGAAGGTGATCACGTCGCCGTCCTTGACGAGGTACTCCTTGCCCTCCAGCCGCAGCTTGCCGGCATCGCGGGCCTGCTTCTCGCCGCCCAGGGCCACCAGCGAGTCGTAGGCGATCACCTCCGCGCGGATGAAGCCGCGCTCGATGTCGGAGTGGATCTTGCCGGCGGCCTTCTGGGCGGTGGTGCCGCGCCGGATGGGCCAGGCGCGGCTCTCGTCCTTGCCGGTGGTGAGGAAGCTGATGAGATCGAGCATGGCGTAGGCGCTGCGCACGAAGCGGTCCCGCGCGGATTGCTCCACGCCGAGGGGGCGCAGGAACTCGATCTGCTCCGCGGGCTCCAGCTCGGCGATGTCCATCTCGATCTTGGCGCTGATGCCCATCAGCGTGTAGCCCTCGGCCTGGGCGGCCGCCTGCAATGGGGCCGGCACACCCTGCGGGAACTCGGCCTCCTCCTGGTTGAGCAGGTAGAGCAGCGGCTTGGCGGAAAGCAGCCCGAACCCCGCCAACTGGCCCCGCTCCTCCTCGTTCAGGGTCAGGCTCGAGATCGGGCGCTCCGCTTCCAGGTGGGCGATGCACCGCTCCAGCAGGGCCTTCTCCCGGCTCCGGCCGGCCTCCTTCTCGATGCGCCTGCGGCGGTTCTCCAACGGCCCCAGGTCGCTCAGGATCAGCTCGGTGAGGAAGCGCGAGCGATCGCGCAGGGGCTCCGGCGCCTCCGCGAGCGCCGGGTTGGCGAAGGCGCGCAGCACGACCACCAGGGCGTCGCAGCCCTGCATGCCCTGGATCACCTGGGGATCGAGCCCGCCGCCAGGGCGGCTGCCCTCCGGCCGACCCACGGCGTCGGTGAACACGATCTCGGCGTAGACGCTGCGCTTGGACTCGTGCATGGCCGTGAGCGTGTCCACGCGGGGGTCGGGCACCTTGATGGTGCCCATGTGGTCGCGCCCCTTGCCGCCGTAGCCCGTATCGGCGCGGAGGCCGGTCAGCGCGTTGAAGATGGTGGTCTTGCCCGCTCCGGGCAGGCCGACGATGCCGACGTTCATAGGTGCGATCCCGCCTCGGTTCGTGGGTCATCGACCCGTGCGCCCCCGCCCCCGGTGTATCGGGGGACGTAGTGTAGTATAGAAACGGGGTCGCCGGCAGCAGTTTGTCGTCGATCCCGGCCGGCCCCGGTAGCGGCCGCGGACACGGCAGCCGATCCGAGCGGGGACGAACCATGCGCAAGCTCCGGATGACGTTCGGCACGCTGGTGCTCGAGGCGGAGGTGTTCGAGACCGCGACCGGCGCCGCGCTCTGGGGGGCGCTCCCCTTCGAGGCGCGCGCCAGCACCTGGGGCGAGGAGGTGTACTTCGCCACGCCCGTCGCGGCGACGCCGGAGCCGGGGGCGCGCGAGGTCGTCCAGGCCGGCGAGCTGGCCTACTGGCCGCCCGGCAACGCCATCGCCATCGGCTTCGGTCGCACGCCCGCCTCCCGGGGCGACGAGATCCGGCTGGCCTCGCCGGTCAACGTCTGGGGGCGGGCGCTGGGCGACGTGAAGCAGCTCGCCCAGGTGCGCGCCGGCACCCCCATCCGGGTCGAGCAGGCCTGAGCCGCCGCCACCCTCCCTTCACGGCCCCGCCTATGCCCGCCGAGCCGCACCTGAAGGTGGAGCTGCACGACCGGGTGGCGCTGGTGACGCTCAACCGCCCGGACGCGCTCAACGCGCTCAGCACCGCCCTGCGGGAGCAGCTGCTGGCCTGCCTGGAGCGGCTGGCGGCGGATGGAGCGGTGCGCGCGGTGGTGCTGACCGGTGCGGGGCGCGCCTTCTCGGCCGGCGGCGATCTCAAGGAGGCCCACCGTCGCGAAAGCCTCGAGGCAATCCGCCGCTGGGAGGCGCGCTCGAACCGCTGCCGCGATGGCATTCTCGGGCTGCTGCGGCGCATGCCGAAGCCGGCCATCGCCGCGGTCAACGGCGTGGCCGCGGGGGCCGGCGCCAACCTGGCGCTGGCCTGCGACTTGCGGATCGCCTCCGAGCGGGCGGCGTTCGGGCAGGTGTTCGTCCGGATCGGCCTGCACCCGGATTGGGGCGGCAGCTTCCTGCTGCCCCGGCTGGTCGGCCCGGCCAAGGCGTTCGAGCTGCTGCTGGGCGGCGAGATCGTGGCGGCCCCCGAGGCCCTGCGGCTCGGGATGGTCAACCGCGTCGTTCCGCCCGAGGCCCTGCTGGAGGAGTCGCTCGGCCTGGCGGCCCGGCTGGCCGAGGCGCCGCCCGCCGCCCTCGCCTTCGCCAAGCGCGCCCTGTACCGCCTCGATGCGGCCGCCTTCGAGCAGGCGCTGGCCTACGAGTCCCACGCCCAGGCCATCTGCCGGGCGACGGCGGATTTCCGGGAGGGGGTGCTGGCGTTCGTCGAAAAGCGGCCGGCGGTGTTTCGCGGCGCCTGACCTACCGGCAGGGTACCCCGGGGCGCCCCCGATTGTCCGCACGGGCCGGAATGTGCCATGACAGGAGCGAACCGAAGGCACGTTTCCTGGGCCGACCCCTGGGCGACCTCCATTGCCCCGGCCTCGCCGCCACGTCCCGAACCCCTCCCCTGGAGACCGCGAGCATGGATGAAGGCGCCTACACCACCTGCGAGTTGACCGATGGCGTCGCCGTGCTGACGCTCAACCGCCCCGAGCGCATGAACGCCATGGGCGACAACATGCGCGAGGAGCTGATCGACCGGATCGAGCAGGCGGCCGCCGACCCCGCCGTGCGCGCCGTGCTGATCACGGGCGCCGGGCGCGCCTTCTGCGCCGGGCGCGACATGAAGGAGGCGGCCAGGGGCGGCGCCGAGAAGCCCCGACCCGAGGCCCGCCTGCCCAACCGGCTGGGCCACTACACCAGCCTGATCCGGCGGATGAAAAAGCCGGTGATCGCCGCGGTGAACGGCCCCGCTTACGGCGGCGGGTGGAGCCTGGCCCTCGCCTGCGATATCCGCATCGCCTCCGAGCGGGCGGTGTTCTCGATGGCCTTCATCCACCGCGGCGCGTTGCCGGTGGGCGGCGCCACCTACGTGCTGCCCCGCCTGATCGGTACGGCCAAGGCCTGCGAGCTGGTGATGACCGGGGACCCCGTGGGCGCGCAGGAGGCGCTGCGGCTGGGATTGGTCAACCGCGTGGTGCCGCACGCCAGGCTCATGGACGAGGCGCTCGGGCTTGCACGCCGGCTGGCCGCGGGGCCGCCCGCGGCGATCGCCCTCGCCAAGGCCTCCATCTACCGCAGC
>JACQKK010000070.1 GCA_016204605.1 Candidatus Lambdaproteobacteria bacterium | reverse complement strand
CGGCGGGTTCCCCCGGGGTCGATCGCCCGGAGACTTCCGACCGGCACCGCATCCCCGCCTTGTCGCCCGGACGCCGTCCCCTCCCCCACCCCTCCCCACCTGGTGGGGAGGGGTGCCCGCAGGGCAGGGGTGGGGACGCACGCGGGCCAGCCGAGGCCTTGCCCCTGCCGTCCGCCGATCGCGGCAACGCGGGGCGGGACGGCGCTTGCCCCGATTCCACTGGAGGCGTCACATGCCCAATCCCACCCCCCCGGTCTGGCGCAAGGACGTGGTGCTGACCGACGGCACCAGCCTCAGGCTGCGCCCCATGGCTCCCACCGACGATCACCGCCTGCGGCGATTCGTCGAGCGCCTGTCGCCCGCCACGCTCTACAACCGCTTCATGGGGATCGTGCGCCAGCTCACCGATGAGAACATCCACCGCTTCACCCACCTCGATTTCAGCAACGAGATGGCCCTCGTGGGGGTGCTGGACGATCCGGAGGAGCCGGGCGGAGAGAAGCTGGTGGCGGTGGGCCGATATATGCGCCAGCCGGACCCCACCCGGGCCGAAGTGGCCTTCACGGTAGAAGATGCCTTCCAGGGCCGCGGCATCGGCACCCACCTGCTGCAGGAGCTGATGCCCTTCGCCCGCATGGCCGAGATCGAGGTGATCGAGGCCGAGGTGCTGGCCTCCAACCACGCCATGATCGAGCTGTTCCGCAGCATGGGGTTCTCCATGACCGCGGACACGCAGGCCGGCACGGTGCACATCGAGCTGCGCCTGGTCGAAACCGAGCTCTCCCAGGAGCGCCGCTGGGCGCGGGAGCAGGCGGCGCGGTTCGCCGGGGTGGAGCGCATCCTGCGGCCGCGTTCGGTGGCGGTGGTGGGGGCCAGTGCCCGCCCGAACACCATCGGCAACGTGCTGGTGCGCAACCTGGTGCAGCAGGAGTTCGCCGGGCCGGTCTATCCGGTCAACCCCCGCTACGAGGTGGTGTGCTCGGTGCCCTGCTACCCGAGCCTGACCGAGATCCCGCGCCCGGTGGACCTGGCCGTCATCGCCGTGCCGGCCCAGGGGGTGCCGGAGGTGATCCGGGCCTGCGTCCGCAAGCACGTCCGCGCGGCGGTGGTGGTCTCGGCAGGCTTCAGCGAGACGGGCGCCGCCGGCAAGGCGCTGCAGGACGAGGTGCTGGAGGCGGCGCAGCGGGGCGGCCTGCGCATGGTGGGTCCCAACTGCCTGGGGCTGCTGAACACGGAGGCGGGCGTCAGCCTCAACGCCACCTTCGCCCCGACCTACCCGCCGGCCGGCAGGGTGGCCTTCAGCTCCCAGAGCGGCGCCCTGGGCATCGCCATCCTCAACCTGGCGCAGGAGCTGCGGCTGGGGCTTTCGCAATTCGTCAGCGTGGGCAACGGGGCGGACATCTCCGGCAACGACCTGCTCTACTTCTGGGGTCAGGACGCGCAGACCGACGTGATCCTGCTGTACATGGAATCCTTCGGCAACCCGAAGAAGTTCAGCCGCATCGCCCGCAAGGTCAGCCGCAGCAAGCCCATCGTCGTGCTGAAGAGCGGCACCAGCAGCGCCGGCGCCCGCGCGGCACAGTCGCACACCGGCGCGCTGGCCTCCTCCAACGTGGTGACGCGCACGCTGATGGAGCAGGCGGGCATCGTGCAGACCGATTCGATGGAGCGGCTGTTCCACGCCGCGAAGGTGCTGGGTACCCAACCCCTGCCCCGCGGCCGGCGCCTGGCCATCGTCACCAACGCCGGCGGCCCGGGCATCCTCAGCGCCGACTGCGCCGAGGCCGAAGGGCTCGAGGTGCCCCCCCTCTCCGAGGCCCTGCAGGCGAGCCTGCGCACGTTCATGCTGCCCGCGGCCAGCGCCCGCAACCCGGTGGACCTGCTGGCCCAGGCCGCGCCGGAGCACTACGAGCGCGCACTGGAGGCCGTGCTGGCGAGCGACGAGGTCGATCAGGTGGCGGTGCTGTTCATTCCGCCCATGGTGACGCTCGCCGTGGACGTGGCCCGGGCCGTGCTGCGCGCCCGCGCTGCCGCCCGCGCGGAGAAGCCCCTGGTCGCCTGCATCATGGGAGAGCAGCGGCAGGGTGAGGATATCGACCTGTTGGAGGCCGCGCGCATCCCCACCTTCCGCTTTCCCGAGGATGCCGTGCTGGCGCTGGCGCAGCTCACCCGCTACCGCGACTGGCGCGAGGCGCCCCCCGGCGAGCGCAGCCACTTCGACGGCTGCGACCGCGCGGCCGCGCTCGAGATCGTGCGCCAGGCGGCCGGCGCCGCCGGCGACGGCAAGCCCGCGTGGCTGGCGGCCCAGGAGTGCTACCGGCTGCTGGCGTGCTACGGCATCCGCACGGTGGACACGCGGTTCGCGGCGAACGCCGCCGAAGCGGCCGACCTGGGCGAGCAGATCGGCTTCCCCGTGGTGACGAAGCTGGCCAGCCGCACCATCGTCCACAAGAGCGATGTGGGCGGCGTGGCGCTCAACCTCGGCTCCGCGCGCGAGGTGGAGAGCGCCTTCGAGGAGCTGGAGGAGCGCCTGGAGCGGATCGGGCGCCGCGGCGAGATGGATGGCGTGCTCGTGCAGGCCATGGCCAGCCACGGCATGGAGATGGTGCTGGGGATGAGCCACGACCCCCAGTTCGGACCCGTGCTGATGGCGGGGCTGGGCGGCATCTACCTGGAGCTGTTCCAGGACGTGCAGTTCGCGCTCCACCCCGTCACCGACCGCGACGTCGAGCGCATGCTGGACCGCCTGCGCGCCCGGCGCCTGTTCGAGGGCTACCGGGGCGAGCGGCCCCGGGACGTGCCGGCCCTGCAGGAGATGCTGCTGCGGCTCTCGCAGCTCGTCGAGGAGCACCCCCAGGTGCGCGAGATCGACCTCAACCCGGTGCTGCTGATGCCCGCCGGCGAAGGCTGCTGCGTCGTCGACGCACGGGTGAGCGTGGCGCCCGTGGACCCGTTCCAGGAATACGTGATCGCCCACGTCGACGATTGAAGCACGCCGCCGATCGGCGCGCCGGCGTCAGCCGACGGTGTGCGCTCACCCGCTGCACCTCGCCAATGCTTGGCGACGGGGGCCGAGGGGTCGCGCCCCTACTCGGCCCGCGCCCGTCGCGTGCGCGCCTGGGCGCGGGTCCTGGCGCGGGGTGCCGGGGCTCGCCGGCCCTTGCCGCCCGGCGCTGCGAGGTAGGCCTGCCAGGGCTTCCAGTAGTACCGGCTCCAGCCCTGCTTCACGCCGGCGGCATCGTGGTCGGGCACGTTGACGTGCACCAGCGAAATCCGCCCCTGCCGGGCGTCGCCGCTGAACGTCAGCACCAGGATCGAATCCGGATCGTCGGCGCGGAACGTGCTGGAACGCCAGGATTGGACGATCATCCGGCCCGGCTTGAGCAGCAGCGTCCGGCCCGTCAATTGCCCCTCCCAGATGGAAAAGCTCCCGCCCACGCGGGGCCGGATGCGGGCCGAGGCGCCGATCGCCGCCCCGTGCTCTCCGGCATCGAGGAACATCCGGTACAGCGTCCGGGGCGACGCTGGAAACGCGGCGGACGACGTGACGGTCTTGGCCATGGGGGCTCCTGGGGTTCGCGGTTCACCCTCACCAGCACTGGATGCCCAGGGTCGCAGATTCTCCACGAAACGGAAGAGGGCCCTGCTGCCCGCCACAGGCGGCGTCGGCGCGCCGCGCTGTCGGTCGCGGGCCGCGCGTGGTAGAGTGCTTCCGCACTTGGCGCGGAGCGGCAGCGGCCCCTTCCGCATCCTCCCCAGCCCGGCCACCCAACCCTTGGAGCAGATCGGCATGGCAGGCGGCGCGTCCTCCCGTGATTCCCGACAGACGGCGCTTCCGCTCGACGACGAGCGCAGCGGCGAGGCCGAGCCCGCCACCGGCGCCGAGGCAGCCCCGGCAGGCGACGTGTCGGGCAACGGCAGCGCACCGCCGGAGGAGGTGCCACCCGCCATGCAGCCGACCATGCTGCCGGCCGGGCCGCCCGTCATCGAGCTGGGTCACGATCGCGCAGGCTGCTGGAAGGTCACCGAAGCCGGGGGGCGCGTTGCGCTGAGCGAGGCCGAGTGGCGCCAGGAGCTGGCGCGCCTGCTCGCCAAAGGGTAGCGGGCTCGCCCCTCGAAGGTCCCTCGGCGCCGGTCGGCGCCGCCGGCCGGGCGCGCCCTGGAGCGCGAAGGGCCGGCCCTCTGCCGGAAAGGCGCCATGGCCAAGGTTCGCAGCCACTACACCTGCCAGGCCTGTGGCGCGCAGTTCCCCAAGTGGCTGGGGCGCTGCACCGAGTGCCAGGCGTGGAACTCGCTGATCGAGGAGGTGCCGGTCGCGCGCTCGGGGTACGGGCGGGGCGGCGCCACCGCGGCCGGGCCGCCCCAGGCCCGCCCGCTCGCGCAGGTGGCGGGCGACGAGCCGGGCGCGCGCCTCACCACCGGGCTGGCGGAGGTGGATCGGGTGCTGGGGGGCGGGCTGCTGGCCGGCTCGACCATCCTGCTCGGCGGCGACCCCGGCATCGGCAAGTCCACCCTGGTCTTGCAGGTGCTGGACCGGCTGGGGCAGGCCGGGCAGGCCAGCCTCTACATCACCGGCGAGGAATCGGCGGCGCAGATCAAGCACCGCGCCGAGCGCCTCGGGCTCGCGGCGCCGGCGGTGCACCTGCTGGCCGAGGTGGAACTGGAACGCATGCTGCCCGAGATCGAGCGGCTGCTGCCGAAGCTGGTGGTGGTGGATTCGATCCAGACCGTGCGTTCGGCCGAGTTCGAGGCCATCGCCGGCAACGTGACCCAGGTGCGCGCCTGCGCCGCCCGGCTGATCCAGCTCGCCAAGACCCGCGGGGCGGCCCTGCTGCTCATCGGTCACGTCACCAAGGAGGGGCTGGTGGCCGGCCCGCGCACCCTCGAGCACATGGTGGACGTGGTGCTCTACCTCGAAGGCGAGCCCGACCGCCCCCAGCGCGTGCTGCGCTCGGTGAAGAACCGCTTCGGCGCCCTCAACGAGATCGGCCTGTTCAAGATGACCGGCGCCGGGCTGGAGGCGGTGACCAACCCCTCGGGGCTGTTCCTGCAGGAGCGCAGCACCGAGGCCGCCGGCACGGTGGTGTTCGCGGGCATGGAGGGCACGCGCCCCCTGCTGATCGAGATCCAGGCGCTGGTGGGGGAGAGTGCGGCCGCCTACCCGCGCCGCACAGCGCTCGGCCTCGACCCGAACCGGGTCGCCCTGCTCCAGGCGGTGATCGAGAAGCACCTCGGCGATGCCCTGAGCGGGCTCGATATCTACCTGAACGTGGTGGGCGGACTGCGCCTGAGCGAACCCGCGCTCGATGCGGCCGTGCTGGCCGCCGTGCTCTCCAGCTTCCGCGGGCGACCGCTGGACCCCGCCACCGTCGTGTTCGGCGAGGTGGGGCTGACCGGCGAGCTGCGCGCGGTCGGGTTCGCGGTCGAGCGCATCGCCGAGGCCGCCCGGCTCGGCTTCCGGCGCGCCCTCCTGCCGGCCAGCCAGGCCGAGCGCAGCGGCCTGCCCCAGGGCTTCGACGCCGTCCCCGCCGCCGACGTGCGGGCGCTGGCCCGGGCGCTGCTGGGGTAAGCCGGCTCTCAGTTGCCGGTCGGCGCCCGCCCGGGCGCGGTTGCCCGGGCTCCCGCACGCCGCGACCTTCCATCGAGGAGTGATACGATGCGACCAGTGACGCTGCGGTTCCAGGTCTGGTGGTACGTGCTGGCGGCCGCGGCAGTCCTGTTCGGCCTGGTCACGCTCGTCTCGGGCGGCCGGCTGATCTTCCGCGACGCGGCGGCCGTGGCGGCCGCCGGGAACTACGTGCCGTTCGTGCTCTGGAGCAACTGGCTGCTCGGATTCGGCTATGTGGCCGCCGGGGTGGGGCTCTGGCGCGGGCAGCGCTGGTGCGCCTGGCTCGCCATCGCCATCGCCGCGGCCACCGCCCTCGTGTTCGCCGCGTTCGGCGTGCACGTCGCGCTGGGCGGCGCCTACGAGCCGCGCACCGTCGCCGCCCTGACCCTGCGCCTCTGGGTGTGGCTGGTCATCGCTGCCGTCGCGTACGTGCAACTGGTGCGGCCGCGGGGGTGAGCGATGGCTCCGCGGTCGGGCCGGGGTCGCCTTTTTGACACTTCCCGGCCGGGTATGGCAGGCTGGTGCGTGGCACGAATCGACCCGGCCCCCCGGGTGGGGGGAGCCGATCCGACGTTCTCCGGCCCGTCGCGGCGCTGCCCGGTCGCAGCGTATGGCGTCGCCCGGGACCCTTGCATCCTGCCCTTGGCTTCGCTCCGTCTTCCGACGATCGCTCGCCGCTCCGGTCTCCTGCCGCAGGAGGCCGCGGCCTGAGCGCCGCGCGGGTGCGCCCGCGCCGATGTGAACCCCAGCCGGGCAACGCCCTCTGGCTCATGGCCAAGCCGATCCAGTACATCCTCGATACGAACGTCCTGCTGTATGACCCGAACGCCCTGCTGGCGTTTCCCGAGGGCGAGGTGATCGTCCCGATCTCCGTGATCGAGGAGATCGACCAGTTCAAAGTCGAGATGTCGGAGACGGGCCGCAACGCGCGCCAGGTCTCCGCGCTGATCGACCGCTACCGGGTCGAGGGCAACCTCTCGCACGGCGTGCCCCAGGCCAACGGCAGCACCATCCGCGTGGTGGTCTGGAACCGCGACGGGGAGGACTTCCCCAAGGAGCTGGACCTGAGGAAGTCGAGCAACCGGGTGCTGCTGGTGGCGCTCCAGCAGAAGACGCAGGCCGCGGCGCCGATCGTGCTCGTGAGCCAGGATACGAACCTGCGCATCAAGGCCAACGCCCTGGGGATCGAGGCGGTGAGCTACGAGGGTCGCCTGCCCGGCGCCTCTGAGCTGTACCTCGGCCATGACCTGATCGAGGTCTCCGAGGAGGAGTTCGGCCGCTACCGCACCCTGAAGCACTTGGCGCCGGAGAGCACCTTCTACCCCAATCAGGGGCTGATCGTGCAGGAGCGCGGCCACCCGGAGCGCTTCGCCGTGTTCCGCTACCATGCCGGCGAGCAGGTGCTGCTGCCCATCCGCGATTTCCCGGGCGGCGTGTGGGAGGTGGCGCCGCGCAACCCGCAGCAGGCGCTGGCGCTGGACCTGCTGATGGACCCCGCCGTCTCGCTGGTGACCCTGGTCGGCAAGGCGGGCACCGGCAAGACCCTGCTCGCGCTGGCCGCCGGGCTGCAACTGATGATGGACGAGAACGCCTATACCAAGCTGCTCGTCTCCCGCCCGATCTTCCCGATGGGGCGCGACGTGGGCTACCTGCCCGGCAGCCTGCAGGAGAAGCTCGAGCCCTGGATGCAGCCCATCTTCGACAACCTCGAGTTCCTGATCGCCTCGCCCATCTCGAAGAACCACCCTTCGAAGGGCTACCAGGCGCTGATCGACCAGGGGCTGATCAACATCGAGCCGCTCACCTACATCCGCGGCCGCAGCATCCCCCACCAGTTCATGATCGTGGACGAGGCGCAGAACCTCACGCCCCACGAGATCAAGACCATCATTACGCGCGTGGGGGTGGGCACCAAGATCGTGCTCACGGGTGACCCCTTCCAGATCGACAACCCCTATGTGGACTCCGTCTCGAACGGCCTGAGCCACGTCACCGAAGCCTTCAAGAGCCAGCTCATCTCCGGCCACACCACGCTGGTGCGGGGCGAACGCTCGCCGCTGGCCGAGCTGGCCGCCAACATCCTGTAACCCCGTCCGCCTGCGCGCGGCGAGGGGCGGCGGTGCACCGGGCCACGAGCGCGCTGCGCGTCCCGACGGGCGCACGGCCGCGGCCCGTTCGCCCCGCGCAGCCGTGGAGCCGGGACACCCCCCGTGCGGGGCCGTGCTACTCGGCGGGCCGCGCCCGCACTCCGCGCCAGAGGCGGCGTGGAGTGCGAGGGAGTCCCCCGCTCCGGCGGCGCCATGAGTTGACTTGCCCCGGGGAACGTGATTTGGGGGTAGTCCATTCGCCGGAGAATGCAGCAGCTCGACCACGGCAGACGCCAGGCGCACGTGGGGGATACCGATGCGCCGCCGATCAACGATGTGGCGCGCAGAGTGTACGGCTTCCGGCTCGTGGACGGCGCGCACTGGCCCTACGTGAAGAACGACATGCGCCACCCGTCGGCCTGCAACATGATGCGCAGGCAGGAGGTCTGGCTGGACACGTCGCCGCGCCAGCCCCCCGCTGCGCGCCGTGTGCCCTCAAGATCGGGGAGGCCTGGAGCGCGGCCCGCTGGCGAGGTCTGACTGAGGGCGGAGCCCAGGCGGGATCGTCCGCCCGGGGCGCCTCAGCGGTGGCCGGTGCGGCCCGCGCCGGGATGCACGCCTTGCGGCCGGCCCAGGCCATACACGAAGGGAATCAAGCGGGGAGGGCGCTGGCGCCATGCGCGCAACAGAACAGGTGACCAATCTCGTGTGGGTGGCGATGGGCGTCGCCATCGTGTGGCATGCCGGGCAGGTGGGCATCTGGAGCGCCAACGGCCCCGGCGGCGGATTCCTGCCCCTGCTGATGGGGCTCGCGCTCGGCTGCGGGGGCGCGGCCCTGCTGGTGAGGGAGGCGCTGCGGGCTCGCGCGCGCCGCCCCCGGGCAGCGCCTGCGGAAGACGCGGCGGGCGCCCGGCGTCGCGTGGCGGCGGTGCTGGGCGGGCTGGTGGCGATGGCCCTGCTGATGCCGCTGCTCGGCTTCCTGCTGGCGGCGGGGGTCACCATGATCGTGCTGTTGGCCGCGACCGACCCCCGGCGCTGGCGCTGGGCCGTGGTGCTGGCGGTGGTATCCACGTTGACGGTGTATGGGCTGTTCGACACGTTGCTGAAGATGCAGGTGCCGCGCGGGCCGTTCGGGTTCTGATCCCCGGGGGGAAATGGACATTCTCAGTGGGCTGATCGGGGGCTTCGGCGTCATTCTCACCCCGGCGAATCTGTACTACTGCTTTCTCGGCAGCCTGGTCGGCACGCTGATCGGCGTGCTGCCGGGGATCGGGCCGCTGGCGACGCTTTCGCTGCTGCTCCCGTTCACGTTCAACCTGCCGGCGGTCTCCGCCATCGTGATGCTGGCCGCGATCTTCTATGGCGCCATGTACGGCGGCTCGACCACCTCGATCCTGGTGAACATCCCGGGCGAGGCGGCCTCCGTCATCACCTGCCTCGATGGGTACCAGATGGCGCGCCAGGGCAAGGCCGGGCGGGCGCTCGGCATCGCCGCCCTGGGCTCGTTCTTCGCGGGCACCCTGAGCACCGCGGCGCTGACCCTGTTCTCGCCGGTGCTGGTGGCGTTCGCGCTCCGGTTCGGGCCGCCCGAATACTTCGCGCTGATGGCGCTCGGCTTCGTGATCACGCTGTTCATGGTGGCCGGCTCCACCCTCAAGGCGGTGGTGGTGCTGGCCCTGGGCGTGTTCTTCTCGACCATCGGGCTGGATATCGTCACGGGCAAGGAGCGCTTCACCTTCGGCCTGATCGAGATCTCCGGCGGCTTCGAGCTGGTGGCCGTGATCATGGGCCTGTTCGGCGTCTCCGAAATCCTGCTCAACATGGAGAAGATGGCCAAGGGCGAGTTCTTCAAGAAGCGGCTGGGCTCCCTGCTCCCCACCCGTGCAGATTGGCGCGCCTCGGGCGGCCCCATCCTGCGGGGCAGCCTGCTCGGGTTCGGGCTGGGCGTCCTGCCCGGCGGCGGCCCCACCACGGCCTCGTTCTTCTCCTACGCCGTCGAGCGCCGGGTATCCAAAGAACCCCAGCGCTTCGGCGCGGGCGCCATCGAGGGGGTGGCGGGCCCCGAGGCCGCCAACAACGCGGCCGTGGGCGGCTCGCTCATTCCGCTGCTCTCGCTCGGGCTGCCCAGCAACGCGGTGACGGCGCTGCTGCTGGGTGCGCTCATCATCCAGGGGGTGCAGCCGGGGCCGATGCTGATGACCCAGCGTCCCGATATCTACTGGGGCGTGATCGCCAGCCTCTATGTGGGCAACGTCATGCTGCTGGTGCTGAACCTGCCGCTGGTCGGACTGTGGGTGCAGTTGCTGAAGCTCCCCTACTGGATTCTCTTTCCGAACATCCTGCTGCTGGCCGTGGTCGGCACCTATTCGGCGGGCCACAGCTTCTTCGACGTGTGGGTGATGATCGCCTTCGGCATGGTCGGCTACGCGCTGCGCAAGCTCGACTACGAGCCGGCGCCCTTCGTGCTGGCGCTCGTGCTCGGGCCCCAGCTCGAGCAGGCGTTGCGGCAATCGCTGATCATGTCCGAGGGCAGCGTATCGATCTTTTTCACCCGGCCGCTCACCGCCGTGCTGCTGGTGCTCGCGGCGGCGTTGGTGGCGCTGCTCATCGTCGGGGTGTGGAGCCGGCGAGGGCTTTCCCGCAGGTTGACCCAGGCGCTCAAGGAGAGTTCGCGATGAAAAGGCTGCTGGCGATCGCAGGACTGCTGCTGGTGTTCGGGGTGTTGCCGGCGATGGCGGAAAGCGAGGCGGAGATCAAGGCCCGCATCAACGCGCTCAAACCCGCCGATTTCCCCACCCAGCCCATCGAGTTCGTGGTGGTGTACCCGGCGGGCGGCGGGATGGACGTGACGGCCCGCCTGCTGGCGAAGTATGTCGAGAAATACACCGAACAGCGCATCATCGTCCTGAACAAGGTGGGCGGGGCGGGGCTGGTCGGCAATGCCTACGTCGCCACCCAGGCCAAGGCCGATGGCTACACCGTGGGGGTGCTCTCCGACGGCTCCTGGACCGATGCCCTGCTCAAGGCGCCCGGCAAGTGGACGCAGAAGAACTTCCAGCCGCTGGCGTACCTCAACTACGAGCCGCGCACCTGGATCGTCTCCACCTCGGGCCCCTTCGCGAACAAGAGCACCAGGGAGATCGTCGAGCACGCCAAGCAGAATCCGGGCAAGGTGAAGGTCGCCATCACCCCGGGACTGAGCGGGGAGTGGCTGGCCGAGCAGATCGAGGGGCTGTCCGGCGCCAAGCTCATCAAGGTACCCTTCCAGGGTGGCGCCCCCGCCATCACGGCCCTGCTGGGCGGCCACATCGACGTGGCCGGCGTCTACTACTCCGAGTACCAGGGCCATCTCGCCGCCGGCAAGGTGCGCGTGATCGGCGTGGCGAGCGATCGGCGCCTCGCCAGCATGCCCCAGGTGCCGACGCTCAACGAGGCGCTGGGGGCGAAGGATCTGGTGTGGGAAGTGTGGCGCTATGCCGCCACCCCCCGCGGCGCTCCCGAGGAGCGGCGCAAGTACCTGGCGGCGGCTCTGGAAGCGGCGCTGCGCGATCCGGGCCTGATCGCCGAATACGCCAAGAAGGGCGCGATTACCGAGCGCAAGTATGCCAGTGTCGACGAGGTCGAGGCGGCGATGGATCTCCTCTACGAGCGAGCCCGCAACTTTTTCGCCAAGACCGGCCGCCTGAAGTGAGGCGGAGTGGAGCGCTCTGAACAGCGCCGTGAAACGGCGGCGTTCCTTACCGCTGCCGCACCCGCGCGGCCACGCCGCGCGGGACCGGCCCGGAGCGCCGTTTTCTACCCCAGCGCCGGGTGCCGCACGAAGAGGCTTTATGTCTTTCGTCGCGTACGCGATAATGGCGTCACGTCCGGCGCGGCTTGTTGCGGCCGCAGGGCCGTGGTAAGTACCTTCCCGGATTTTCGCGACCGGGGCGTGGCGCAGTCGGCCACGACTCCGGGCGGCGGGCCTTTGGGGTGTCGCCAAGCGGTAAGGCAGCGGATTCTGATTCCGCCATTCGGGGGTTCAAATCCTCCCACCCCAATTGCCGCCTTCGCCACCGGCGCCCATCCGCAGGCCGCCCGGCGCGAGGGTGGAGACGCATTTCCACGGCGGATGCCCGGGGCTAGTGGTCGATCGCGATGAGTGAACCCGCCGCGCCCAGCAATTTCATCCGCACGCTCATCGATGCCGATCTCGCCGCCGGGAAGACGGGCGGCCAGGTCATCACCCGGTTTCCGCCGGAGCCCAACGGCTACCTGCACATCGGCCACGCCAAATCGATCTGCCTCAACTTCGGGCTCGCGCTGGACTATGGCGGGCGCTGCCACCTGCGCTTCGACGACACCAATCCGCTCACCGAGAGCCCCGAGTACATCCGCTCGATCCAGGACGACGTGCGCTGGCTCGGCTTCGACTGGGGCGAACATCTCCACTTCGCCTCCGACTACTTTCCGCGGCTCTACGAGTTCGCGGTGCGGCTGATCGAGAAGGGCAAGGCGTACGTCTGCGACCTCTCCGCCGACGCGATCCGCGAGAGCCGGGGCACCCTGACCGAGCCCGGCCGCGAGAGCCCCTACCGCGACCGCCCGGTCGGGGAGAATCTCGACCTGTTCGCCCGCATGCGCGCCGGCGAGTTCCCTGACGGCTCGCGCACGCTCAGGGCCAGGATCGACATGCGCGCGCCCAACCTGAACCTGCGGGACCCGGTGATGTACCGCATCCGGCGGGCGCCCCACCACCGCACCGGCGCCGCCTGGAGCATCTACCCCTCCTACGATTGGGCTCACGGGCAGTCGGATTACATCGAGCAGATCACCCACTCCATCTGCACCCTGGAGTTCGAGGACCATCGGCCGCTCTACGACTGGTTCCTGGAGCAGATCGATGCGCAGCCCCGGCCCCGGCAGATCGAGTTCGCCCGGCTCAACCTGAGCTACACGGTGATGAGCAAGCGCCTGCTGCTGGAGCTGGTGCGGGAGGGGATCGTGGCGGGCTGGGACGATCCGCGCCTGCCGACCCTCGCCGGACTGCGCCGGCGCGGGGTGACGCCCGAGGCGGTGCGCCAGTTCTGCACGCTGATCGGCGTGGCCCGCGCCGACAGCCTGGTCGATCTCGAGCTGCTCGAGGGCTGCATCCGCAAGGAGCTGGAGCCGGGCACGCCCCGCGTGATGTGCATCCACCAGCCGCTGCGGGTGGTGATCGAGAACTGGCCCGAGGGCAAGGTGCAGGAGCTCAACGCCCCCTACTTCCCCGGCGAGCCCGGGAAGCTGGGCGCGCGACCGTTCCCGTTCTCGCGCGAGCTCTACATCGAGCGCGACGACTTCATGGAGCAGCCGCCCAAGGGCTTCTTCCGCCTCTCCCCAGGCGGCGAGGTGCGGCTGCGCTGGGCGTATGTCGTCCGCTGTACCGGGGTCGTCAAGGATGCGCGGGGCGAGGTGGTGGAGCTGCGCGCCACGGTCGACCCCGAGACGCTGAATGCGGCGCCCGCCGGGCGCAAGGTGCGTGGCACCATCCACTGGGTGTCGGCTCCGCACGCCCTGCGGGCCGAGGTGCGCCTCTACGACCGCCTGTTCTCCGTACCCAACCCCGTCGCGGACAAGAACGGCGACTTCAAGCGCGCCCTCAACCCCAACTCGCTCGAGGTGCTGCACGGGGCGATGGCCGAGCCCTCGCTCGCCTCCGCGCAGGGAGGCGCGCGCTTCCAGTTCGAGCGCAAGGGCTACTACTGCGTCGATCCGGTCGCGTCGCGGGCGGGGCGCCCCGTCTTCAACCGCATCGTCTCCCTGCGGGACAGCTGGGCCAAGGTGCGGGAAGGGTAGCGCGTCCCGACCCGGCCTATTGCAGCGCCTTGGCGAGCTTGTTGAAGCTGCTGTTCCAGCCCCAGCCGTGGCGGTCGCGCACCTCGGCGTTCGGGAAGCGCTCGTGGGTCAGCACCAGCTCCGTCCCATCGCCCTGGGCGTGCAGCTCGACGGTGACCAGGGTCTCCTGCTCCTCCTCGCCCTCCCAGCTCCAGGTGAAGACGAGCCGTTCGGGCGGCGCGATCTCGCGGTAGACCCCCTTCACCCGGTAGACCTGCCCTTCCTTGCTGCGCATCGCGATGCGGTACTTGCCGCCCACCCGCGCATCCACCTCGGCTTCGGGGATGGTGTGCTCCTCAGGGCCGAACCACTGCTTGATCAGCGCCAGCTCCGTCCAGGCGCGGAACACGCGCTCGCGCGGGACGGGAAACGTGCGGCGCAGCACCAGCGTCGTCTCCGGCGCGCGCAGGGGGCTGGATACGGCCATGGTTCTCTCCTTGTCCGATAGCCGGTGGCGGAGCCAGAGTTGCGCGGCCGCACGGGTGCGGCCGCGCGCCGGGCTTTACTGCGCGGCGACGCCGAGGGTCTTGTCCTTCTCCCGCAGCCACTGGGCGATATCGGGGGCCTTCATGCCCAGCAGCATGTCCTTGTGGTCCTTGAAGGCATGCGCCCACATTTCCCCCTCGACCAGATAGCGGTCCGTCCCCTTGGTGGTGTGGCCACAATTGCAGCTCAGCGCATACATGGCGGCATCTCCTTGCTCGGGTGGCCCGGGCCGGGGCATGGCGCCCCACCGGGCGGTGCTCACCGCTCGTCCGGAGGCAGGCGCTCCAGCAGCGCGGCCAGCCCGTCCAGCCGCTCCTCCCAGAAGGCGCGGTAGCGTTCGATCCAGGCGGCCGCCTCCCGCAGGGGCGCCGTCTCCAGCCGGCAGCGGTGCGTCCGGCCCGCCCGCTCGCGACGCATCAGCCCCGCACGCTCGAGCACCCGCAGGTGCTTCGAGACGGCCGGGAGGGACATCCCGAACGGCCGCGCCAGCACCGTCACGGTGGCCTCCCCCCGCGCCAGCCGGGTCAGGATCGCCCGACGGGTCGGATCCGACAAGGCCTGAAACGTCGCGTTCAAACGGTCCGAATCTCGTTTAACCATAAGGTTAACTAACTCCGCGGAAGAGAGGTGTCAAGCGGAAAATCATCGCCTGCCGGAAGGCAACGGGCTACTCGCCCGACTGGAGCAGGAGCCCGCGGACGCGGGCCGCGCGGAAGGCGGCCAGGAACACGACCACCGCCACCACCATGTAAACGGCGTTGAGCAGCAGGGCGTTGACCAGCAGGTCGGTGCGGAACTCGCCTTTGAAGAGGATAATGCGCATGCCCTCGAACACGTGGGTCGAGGGGAGGAACCAGGAGACCGTCTGGATCCAGGGCGGCAGCACTGTGATGGGGTAGTAGATGCCGGTGAAGGGCTGCACGGCGAAGATCACCACCCAGGCCAGCCCCTCGGCCCCCATCCCATAGCGCAGCACCATCGCCACCACCAGCAGCCCCACCGCCCAGCCCATCAGCAGCAGGTTCATGTAGAAGGTCACCAGCGGGAAGCCCATCGAGTAGATCGAGAACTGGTAGAGCAGGATGGCGAGGATCGAGGTGCCGCCGAAGCTGATCAGGGTGCGGATCAGGCTCATCAGCACCAGCGAAATCGCCAGCTCGTAGGAGCGCAGCGGGCTCACCAGGAGATTGCCCAGGTTGCGGGCGTACATCTCCTCGAAGAACATCAGCGAGACGCCGAGCTGACCCCGGTAGAGCACGTCCCACATCAGCACCCCGGTGATCAGCACCCCACCCGCCCGCGCCACCCAGTCGGTCTGGTGGCGCAGGAACTCCGTCATGAAGCCCCACAGCATGAGCTGCACCGTGGGCCAGTACACCATCTCCACGATCCGCGGCCAGGAGCTGCGCAGCAGGTACAGGTAGCGCAGCAGCATCGCCCAGATGCGGCGGGGCGAGAACCCGGGGTTGGGGAGCATCACGAAACGGCCCCCGCAAGCGGCTCGGGCTCCTCCGCCCCCTCGCGGCGGCGGGCCACGTCGATGAACACCTCCTCCATCGTGCGCCGTCCGTAGCGGCCAAGCAGTGTGCGCGGCGAGCCCTGATCGACCACCTTGCCGGCGCGCAGCAGGATCACGTCGCTGCAGAGCCGCTCCACCTCGACCATGTTGTGCGAGGCGAAGAACATCGTGGCGCCGGTGCGCTGCTGGTAGGCGCGCAGGTAGTTGCGCACGTAATCGGCCATGTCCGGGTCCAGCGAGGCCGTGGGCTCGTCCATCAGCAGCAGCTCGGGCTCGTTGAGGAAGGCCTTGGCCAGCGAAACCCGCGTCTTCTGCCCGGCGGAAAGCTGCCCGTAGGGCCGGTCCATGAAGCCGGCGATATCGAGATCGGCGCCGAGCTGCTCGAGGCGCGCCGGCAGCGCCGGGATGCCGTAGAGCTTCGCATAGACCGTCAGGTTCTGGCGCACGGTCAGCCGCTGCGGCAGGTCCATGTAGGGCGAGGAGAAGTTCATGCGGGGCAGCACGCGGTAGCGGTGGCGCAGCATGTCTTCGCCCAGGATCGCGATCGTGCCCGAGGTGGGGATCAGCAGTCCAAGCATCATGCACAGCGTGGTGGTCTTGCCTGCGCCGTTGCCGCCCAGCAGCGCCACCGTTTCGCCCCGCCGCACCTCGAAGCTCACCCCAGCGACGGCGACGGTTTCCTTGTACACCTTGGTCAGGTTCGCCACCTGAATCACGGGCAGGTTCATGGGGGAGATGATGCCGCGAACGGCGCAAGAAGGCCAGGGGGGCGGGTTTTGGGTGAGTCTTCGCGCGGGACGGCATGCCGGTGGTGGATTCGTGCCCGGCTCGGGTGAGCCAGCCACGCCGGGTCTTGTTCTGCCCCGCGGCTCTCCGTTGGCTCCCACGGTGCCACGGCCCCTCTCAGCCACGCCAGATCGTGTAGGCGCCGACCAGGATGAAGCCCGTGCCGGCCACCCACCTGAGCACCTTCTCGTTCAGCAGGTGGCCGAGCAGCGAGCCGGCCAGCACGCCCAGGGCGGAGGTCAGCACCAGCGCCGCCGCCGCCGCGAGGAAGACCACCACCCGGCTGGCGCCCGGGCTGGCGGCGAACATCACGGTGGCGAGCTGGGTCTTGTCGCCCAGCTCGGCGAGAAACACCGAGCCGAACACGGCCGCGGCGAGCTGCCAGTTCATCGATTGCTCCAATGTTCGGGAGGCTGCGGGTGGCGCGCCGCCGGGCGGGGATTCCGTTCGCCCCCCCCCGCGGCCAACGCCGACCGCGCGTGGTGAGCGGCGCCCGGCCGGCCGCTCAGCGCGCGGGCTTCGCCAGGTGCAGGTGCTGGAGATGGGGCTGCTGCATGGCGTGGATCGCCCGCACGTCGCGGATGACCTTCGCCAGCACATCGGGGGTGATGGCCTGCTTGGGGTCGTCGCCGATGCCCAGCTTGGGGTTGACGTGGGCCTCCACGCAGATGCCGTCGGCGCCGTAGGAGGCGGCCGCCAGGCAGGCGAACGGCACGTAGCTGGCCTTGCCCACCGCATGGGAGGGGTCCACCACCACCGGCGCCCAGGTCTTCTCCTTGAGCAGCGGGGTGATGCACTCGTCGGGATGGTTGCGGTAGCCATCCATGGCCGGGAGCGTGCCGCGCGGGCACAGCACCACGTTGGGGTTCCCGCCCACGGCGATGTACTCGGCGGCGAGGATGAACTCGTCCAGCTTGCCCATGTGGATGCTGCGCTTGAGCAGCACGATTGTGCGGCGGTCCTTGATCGAGCGCCCGATCTCCTTGAGCAGCCCGTAGTTGAGGGCGTTGCGCGCCCCCACCTGGAACATGTCCACGTCGGCATCGAGCGCGATGTGGATGTGCTCCGACTCCATCACCTCCGTATCTACCGGCAGCCCCGTGCGCGCCCGCGCCTCGACCAGGATCTCCATGGCCTTGGCGTCGCCCTGGTAGGAATGGGGGCTGGTGCGCGGCTTCCACACGCCGCCGCGCAGCACGTCGGCCCCCGCCTCCTTGCAGGCGTGTGCCGTCTCGTAGAAGAAGCTCGGGTTCCTGGGATCGATGGTGCACTGCCCGGCGATCACCAGGAAGTCGTCGCCGACCACCCGGCCGTTCGCCCGGATCTTGTGGTGGGCCAGTTCGCTGTCCTTCGCCATCAGCTTGAAGGGCTGCTGGATCGTATCGACGCGGTCGATGTAGTCGAGCCCCTCGAGGCGGGAAATCAGCAGCTCGTCGCGCTCGTCGCCCAGCATCGCATAGATGGTGCGGTGTTCCCCGGCGATGGGCTGGAGGGCGATGCCGAATTCTCCGGTGATCTTGCGCAGCTCGGCTTCCTGCTCCGTGGTCAGCTTGGATTCCTTCGGGATGATCATGGCGAAAGGCTCCTGGGGTTGGGGGTCGGTTCTCCTGAGGCCGGGCCGAACGGCCACTGCGGCACAGGACATCGGGCCGGCTCCGCGCCGGGGTCGCAGCGACCGCGACCTGGGCGGGGCGGGTTTCCCGCAGCCCCAATAAAAAAAGCTGTGGTGGACTCCACGTCCCCCACAGCCGGCTCCGCATCTGCGGATGATTACCGATCAGATCAGCCCGGCCCCTCGGAACGCTCGCGATACCCCCGCGCCGGCTCCGGCGCGAACGGCAGACCGTTCGATGTACCTGCCCGGGGTGGCGGTCACCTCAGCCGGGCAGGCGCCTAAAGCGGGCGCCGAACGGGCGAGTTTCCTTGCGGCCGGTCACGGCATCTCCTTAGGTAAGGCCCCGCGCGCCGGGCTTCACGGCTCCCTCGCGCCCACGGGACATCCTGCTGTCAGGCTAATGCCGCCCGCCACCCCGCGTCAAGGGGGACGCTGCCTTTCCCAGGGCAAGTCCAAAGTCGTCCGTCACCTCATGCCGTCTGTGGGCGTCAGGGTCGCGGCGATGGCCTGCGGAGCGCTGCCCGGCGCCCTCCGGCCTCCCTCCCCGGAGTGGATCGCTGTGGCGT
>JACQKK010000069.1 GCA_016204605.1 Candidatus Lambdaproteobacteria bacterium | reverse complement strand
GGCTTGGATCGTTGCTGTTCGCTCCCGTAAAAATCATGGCTCCGCCTCGGTCAATGCGGAGGAGCTTCCAGACACAGCATCCATCGTGCGGGGGTGCCGATCGCTCCATTCGCGCAAAGCCGTGCCCCGAGATGGAGGTCGATGCCCGACCTCTGGCGCGGCGCTCAGACCTGCGGCGTCAAGGTGGCCTGCCATTTGAGGCGACCCTGGTAGTCGCGGAGCACGCTGTTCATGATGTAGGGCACGGGCGCCGATGAGCGCCGCGGAATCAGGTCGATCCGGGTATTGCGCACCGTCCCGCGATGGCCATCCTGCTCGTACGAGGCGACGAGTCGGGTCACGATTTCCGTCCGGGCCGCAGGTGGCGCGACGAATTCCGCCGCGAGCGCGGGCATTTCCATCAGCTCGTCCATCGGCGTGTTCAGGTGGGTCGAGGAGCTGTCGCTCATCATGTCCGGAAGCGTCGACAGCAGCGCTTTCGCCGTTGCCGCCTTCGGAAAGGCCACGAACACGAGGGGCTCCGCGTCGTTGACGAAGTCGTGCTGGGCGCGTCGCTGGTTGACCCGCTTCGCCATGGCCGTCACCACGAGCGGGGGCAGAAACGGCATCAGGTACAGGATGTTGTCCATCGGCGGCCAGAGCTTGGCGGCCTCCAGCACGAGCAGTTGGAAGGCGACGATGGTCGACCCCACCAAGAGGGAAGCCCGAGGTGGATAGGAAATCACCCACTCCATCGCCTGCACGAGCTTGCTGGATCTTTTGACGCTCATCGGTTGCCTCCCGTGCGGTGAGTGGGAAGAGTCAATACGAATCGGCTCCCTGTGCCGGCGCCTTCCGATTCCGCCCAGGTCTTGCCGCCATGCAGCCGCACCAGCTCCCGCACGGAATCCAGCCCCAGGCCCGTGCTCCCTTTTTTCTCCTTCCCCGGCACCTGGAAGAAGGGCTGGAAGATGCGCTCGAGGTACTCCCGCGGAATTCCCTCCCCGTCGTCGCGCACGCTGATGACGGCCTCGTCATCGTCGCCACCCACCTCCCAGCGCACGAGCGATTTCGCATACTTGAGGGCGTTGGAGTGGTAGTTCTCCAGCACGCGGTTCAGTTGCACCTCATCGGCCTCGATGTCGGGAAGCTCGCCGTGGATTTCCACGCGAAGGCCGCGGCTCTCCTGCAGCGGTCGCAATGCGCGGCCGATCTCGTCGAGCATGCGGCGGGCGTTGACCGTACCCAACTTCAGCGCGAGCTGATTGGACTGGAGCTTGCTCACATCCAGCATTTGCAGCACCAGCTTGTTCAGGTAATCCGCATTTGTATGAACATCCCTGAGAATCTCGTCCAGCATCGAAAAGAAGCCCTCCAGCTCCGCTGGAACCTGTTTCCGATCGACCAAGGCCTTGTGCTCGTCGAGGAGCATCTGGCTGCTCATCAAGAAAGACGCAATGCGGTTCTTCATGTCGTGGCGGATCTGGCTGGCGAGATGATCCTGCCGTTTCCGCAACAGCACCTCGTTGGTGATGTCGACGAACTGGCCCTGGATGCCGGTCAGCGGTCCGAGATCGCGGAAATGTGTGACGGTCGAGTAGAGCGAAAAATAGCGCTCCTGCTTCCTGACGCAGACGGGTACCCGGGGGAGACGGGCATACCCCTGTTCCACGATCTGCCGCCGAAAGTCCTTCCTGATGTCGTCGGGTATGTCCATCTCCTGGAACAGAATGCCGAGGTTCTTGCCGACGAGCTGCCGGCCATTCGGAAAGAAACCCTGGAAGTTCCGGTTGACCTGGCGCACGACGAATTGGCGGTCCGCGAAGTAGCAACCGGTGATGGCGTTTCCGAAATTGAAGAAGCTGATTTCCCGGAGGATGTTGCCCGGCACCAGGTGCAGCATCAGGCTGGAGTCCATCCGTTCGAGGGATTCAACAAAGTGCTGGCCGATCTGCTCTTTGATTTCAGAGGATCGTCCGCTGTCTGTCTCGGCTCTCATGGCGATTCCTTGTGTGTCAAGTTCGGAACACGTCAGCGGATGGATGAGGATGCCAGCAAATCGCCGGCGGGGCCGTGTTCCAGCACACAGCGTGGCCAATCCGGTCGCGCCCGGCCGGGGGGTCGGTTACATCGGCCACCGCGCCCGCGAAGCCGGGGGTCATGCCGACAAATTCCACTGGCTCATGACTTTGCCGCCTCGCACCCACGATTCGTCAGCGGCCCAAGGTCGCCCGGTGTTCCGCCGGGTGCGCATCTGCCGAGCGCAGCGACTCATCCCGGCGGCCTGCGGACGAAGGGCGCGGCTCCGGCTGGGAGGCGGGCCGCGCCTCGTTCCCGTACCGCGAAGAATTCCTCCACACAGGAGGGTTCACCGAGCGGACGGCCGCGCCGGAACCAGGTTGGCGGGCGGTCCGATCGGGGTCTCTGCTGGCGTGACGGACGGCATGGTGACATCCCCGTGAAGCTTCGATGGTCCTCGAGATTCGAAGCACTTGGCGCCGGCCGCCTCGTCAACCGGGCCAGGAGACCGGGACGTTCACGATCTCGCCTGCCTTGGAGGCACCTTCGAGATGCCGGAGGGCCGCGTGCAGCACGGTGGTCTGGATATCGCTCCGATGGGGAGGCCCCACCGACGCACCCCGCGGGAAGGCGACCGCCACGGCGCGCGGATAGCCGATCCGCGCCGCCGTGGCCCGGAGGTTGACCACGGCGACGGTCGGGATGCCCTGGCGCTCGATGGCACGCTGGATCAGTCCGCCGGACTGATGGCAGACGGGTCAGACGGGGATGTGTAGCAGTGCGTCGATCCGCAGTTCCTTCACCCGTGCGGCGATCCGGGGTGCGGTTTCCTCGGCGATGCGGTCCAGTCGCGTGCAATAGCCGCTCGTGGACATGGCCAGCGGCGACACGCTGCCGATCTCTCCTTGTGCCACCAGCTCCATCAGCCGCAGCACAGGGTACACCACGTTCAGGTCCTGCTCAGCCGAGGCGTGATCGTAATGCTCGTGAGCGATCCCGAGCCGATCCGCGCCCGCCTCCAGCGGCAGCTCGCGGAAGCTGGGATCGCCCTCGATGTTGGCCGCGTCGAAGGGCTGGTGCTCCCCCCTGAGATAGAGGCCGGCCGTGGTGAGCATCCCCAGCCGCGCTTCGCGCAGCGGCTTGGCAAGCGGCGTGAAGGGAATATCGGGAAGATTCAGGACGGGAAAGCCGACGAAGGCTTCCTTCCAGCGACGCTGGTCCAGGATGGGTCTCCTGCTCGTCAGCCAGGGACCGTACGCATCGCGAAACGCAGTGATCTGCTCGGGGATCATTCTCTCTCCACTCCAGGGACCGGACGATGTGTGGCGTGGCGGGGCCGATGCAAGGTCGGCGCGCAGGCAGAAGCCGCTGATGGGTGTTGCAGCGTCTGCCGAGCCCGCCAGCGGGCTCCGATCTCGATGGGGGCGCAGCCGCCGGGGCCTCCGCCATCGCGACGCCGACCCCGTGGCGCCGGGCTTGCCCGGTGTCCTGACTTCCGGTCCGATACTCACGCCCGGTGACGGCAGCTCCAGCCGGAACCTACTCCCCCTTTCTGCCGCCCGGTGGAGGCGGACTCGGCAGACGCTCATCCAGGAACTTGAGGGTCAGTTCGACCAGTTCCGGCGGCGGCGCTTCGGCGAGCGACTGCTTTGCGAACTCGACCCCGGAGCGGTAACGAGCCAGGTACGCCTGGCAGCGCGGACACATGCGCAGGTGCAGCGAAAAGCGAAGCCGCCTCAGCGGGGGCAGGGATTGGTCCAGATAATCCAGCAGGAAGTCACGCACGTCGTCGCACGGACCGATCAGCGCATTCATGAGCTGCGTCCGCCCTCGGCTGAGAAATGAATCTGTCGCGGTCGCCATCCCGTTTATTCCGAAGTTCCTTCGTCGGAGCGCCGCTCTGTGAGTCGCGGGTCTTGCAGGCGTATCCGCATTTCCGCCGCCAACAGCTGGCGCACCCGGTGCAACCGTACCCGCGCCGCCCCTTCCGTCATCCCCAGCGCCAGGGCGGTCTCGCGCGAGGTGAAGCCCTGCATGTCCCGCAGCTCGAACACCGCCCGGGAGGCCGCAGGGACTTTCGCGAGGATCTCCCGCAGCGCCTGGCGAATCTCCGCCCGATGAGCATTATCCTCCGGCGTCGGGCTCCCGTCCGTGATCTGCGCCACCAAGCCAACGCGCTCCCAGATAGGGCTGTTCTGGAGGTCGCCTTCGAGCTGCCAGGGATCGTTGTGGGCGCGCCTCAGGCGATCCATGGCCTTTCGGTAACCGATCGCCAGCACCCAGGTGCTCAGAGCCGACCGGCCTTCGAATCCGGAGATGCCCTGAAAAGCCGCAAGAAAGGTCTCCTGTACCACATCCTGCGCATCGTCCCGGTCGCCGAGCAACCGCCGCACCAGGCGGTAGAGCGAGCCATGATGCTGCCGCACCACTTCATTGAAGGCGTCCCGATCGCCGCGCTTCAGGCGCTCGATGAAGTCCGCGGAAGTAGCACTCATGCGCGACTCATGGGTGACACGCCATCCAGGAAGATCCGTTTGCGGTTCGCGACGCAGAATCCCACGCCGGCACCGGCGGGGCCACTGCCCTTGTAACATTGTTCACGCCCTTCGCGACAAACTTACAGAATGCCTCCCGTCGAGTGCCGCGGCCCCGGGTAGAACGCTCCAGCTGCGGTTTCGATTTGCAGTGTACCCGATCAGGGTCAACCGCCGTGAATCCGGCGGAAGGGGCCATGGGCATCCTGGCAAGCGTGAACTCCAACCAAGGGACGACCATGCTGCATGCTAAAGCGATCGAACTACAAGGGGACCGGCTCTTGCCGCCGGGGTTGACGGTTGTGACGGATTCCGAGCCGGAGCTGCGGGGGGCCTTCGAGGCCCACGGCAAAGCCTTGACGTTCAGGCGGCACAGCGCCGTCTACACGCCGGAGGACGTCGCCGGCCATCTGTATTGGATCTGCGAAGGCGAAGTGTCGCTGGAGCGCAGTGTGCTGGATGGCCGGGAATTCACGCTCGATCATTGCGGCGCCGGCACAGTCTTCGGCGAGATCGAGCTCCTGCTGGAGATGCCCCGCCAGTATGCCGCGGTGTGCCGCGCGGATGCGGCGCTTCTGACATTGCCCCGGCACAAGGTAATGGAGCTTCGCGGAGCCGATCCTGGCTTCGCCTGGACGCTGAACCGCATCCTGGCGGAGCGCCAGAGCCGGCTGCAGGCCCGCCTGGAAGCGCTGCTCTTCCGGAGCGCCCATGGGAAGGTGGCGCAGATGCTGGCCGATCTCGCCCGCGATCACGGGCGGCCGACCCGCGAAGGCATGCTCATCGATTATCCGATCACCCATCAGGAGATCGCCAATCTGATCGCCGCGACGCGCGAAACGGTCAGCCATGCCTTCATCGAGTTTCGCAACTCGGGCCTGATCGCCACGCGGGAACGGCGCACGGTCATCCTGGACCTGAACAAGCTGAACGAGATCGCGCTCGTCTGAATGGCGAGCACCCACCAGCACTGCTGCGGATGCACGGCCGGCTCGGGATCGAGCTGCACCGGATCGGTTCGTTGACGATGCAGTTCCTTCGCGAGGCGGGGATTCCCGTCACACCGAGCGAATGCGCCCAAGATTGTGCCTTCAAGAATCGACTCCCGCCACGGTCGATTCGCGAGGTGCGGCCGGGCGTGGCGCACCGGGGCGGTAGAGCGACGGTGCGGCACCGGCTGGGCGCGCATTTCCTGAGGACATTGCCATGATTTCTCTCATGACCGCCCAGTGGGTCCTGCTGATCGCCTTCAGCCTGTTCCTCTATGCCGTCTCGCCCTGGGCCCGAACGGCGGCGGTCTTCTTCCGGGGCACTTCCGCCACCGACCGGCGGCCGGGGTTCTGGGCGCTCACCTCGAGCCTCGTCATCTCGTGGATCTTCGCCAAGTCCGTGACGAATGCCGCGAACCTGGGCCAGGCGTTCGGAATCGTGGGCGGGCTCGCTTACGCCACCTACTATCTTTCGTTCCTGGTGGCGGGGATTGTGATCTTCCGCATGCGGACGCAGGGCGGGTTCAGGAGCATCCACCACTTCCTGCTGACGCGCTTCGGGCGCTCCGCCGTGCGGCTGTTCTCGCTGCTGATCGCAATCCGGCTGTTCAACGAGGTCTGGTCGAACACGTCGGTGATCGGGCTGTACTTCGGCGAGCCGGGCGGACTCGCCTACTATGCGGCCGTGGCCGTATTCACCGTGCTCACCCTCGCATACTCGCTGAAGGGGGGGCTGCGCAGTTCGATCGTCACCGACGTGATCCAGTTCGGGCTCTTCCTGGTGCTGCTGGCCGTATTGATCTTCCACGTCATTCCCGCGGTAGGCTCGGTGGAGACCTTCCTCACCTCGGGCACCTGGAAGATGTCGACCGGCGTCAACCTGCTGCTGGCCGCCCTGCTCCAGATCTTCAGCTATCCGTTCCACGACCCGGTGATGACGGACCGGGGGTTCATCTCGGCGGAGCGCACCACGCTGCGCGCCTTCATCGCCTCGGCGGTGCTGGGCGTGCTGTGCATCACGCTGTTCAGCTTCGCCGGCATCTATGCCGGGCTGATGGGGCTGCAAGGGGATGCGGCGGTGCAGGTCTCGCGCACTTTCGGCGTGGTGATGGCGCTCGCGGTCAACCTGATCATGGTCACCTCCGCGGCTTCGACCGTGGATTCGACGTTCGCCTCGGCGGCCAAGCTCGGCGCGGCCGACCTCGGCAACGACGGCGCGCCGAGCGTCGCGCGGGGCCGCTGGATCATGACGCTCACGGCGCTGCTGGGGTCGCTGCCGCTGCTGCTCTCCCCGGAGATCATCTCGGCTACCACGGTGAGCGGCACGATGGTGATCGGGCTGGCGCCGGTGTTCCTGCTCTGGTGGCTTCCGGTGCCCAGGATTTCCTTCCACCTTTCCTTCTGGACGGGCATAGGAGCGGGGCTCGTGCTGGTGCTGGGCGTGCTGCCGCAAGGCTGGCTGCTCACCGACGGCAAGTACGCCGACCTGCTGGCGATCAACCTCTACGGCACGCTCGCCTGCTTCGCCCTGTACCTGATTCCCTATGGGCTGCGGCGGTACCTTCAGTCCAACCGGGTGGTGGCCATCGGGCTGCCCGTCGAACGGCAGCGAGCCTGAACGCATGGAGAACGCGATGCGCTTCGTCGACCTCGGGCCCTTGGAGGGGCCGACCCTGTTCTTCGGCGGCCCCTACGGCAACCTGCAAGCCTTGCTGCGCCTGCGGCAGATCGCGGAGGAACTGCGACTCCCGCCGGAGCGCGTGGTGTGCACCGGCGACGTGGTGGCCTACTGCGCCCAGCCCGAGGAGACCGTCAACGCCATCCGCGCGTGGGGCATCCCCGTGCTCGCGGGCAACGTGGAGCAGCAACTCGCCGCCGGCCGTGACGACTGCGGCTGCAACTTCGCCCCCGACACCACCTGCGACGTGCTTTCGCGGCGCTGGTACGCCTACTGCCGCGCCGCGCTTTCGCCGGAAAGCCTGGCCTGGATGGCTGCGCTGCCAGTGGGCCTGCGCTTCGAGGCAGGTGGGCGGCGCATTGGGGTCGTTCACGGAGCGTACAGCGCCGTGGCGGCCTATGTGTTCCGCTCCACGCCTTGGTCCTGGAAGCGGCGCGAGCTGGAGCTGGCGGGCTGCGAGGTGATCGTGGCCGGCCATTGCGGCGTGCCGTTCCTCCACGCCGAGGGCGGCCGGCTCTGGGCCAACGCCGGGGTGATCGGCATCCCCGCCAACGAGGGCATCCCGCGGGTCTGGTACCTGCTGCTGGTGCCACTGCCCGGCGGCGGACTGCGGGCCAGTCTCCATCCTTACGCGTTTGACCACGCCCGGGCTGCCGCGCTCATGGAGAGCGCCGGCCTGCCCCGCCAGTACGCCGACACGTTGCGCACGGGCCTGTGGGACAACTGCGACATCCTCCCGGTCGCGGAAACCTGCGCGCGGGGCCACCCGCTCGATTTTCCGCCGGTGGAGCTTCCGCCGCCTGAGCGACCGTAGCTCCGGCCCGGCCGCCTCCCGCCGCGCTCCTCCGCGTCATCCCCTCGCGATTTCAAGACCAAAACAGGCCGCCCACGTGCCCCAGATGATCGTTGGCCAGCATCACCAGCGGCAACGGAGTGATGGCCAGCGCCACAACCAGCAGGAAGCGGGGATAGGCGAAGACGCGGCTCAGCCCCGCCAGCATGGCGATGCCGCCGCCGCCCCCGACGATCGTGTTGCCGGGCATGTTGAGCAGTAGCGCGAGGGCCAGGTAGCGGTGGCGCACCAGAAACGGAATCCAACGCGCCGGCGCGGCCTGCAACAGCCGTCCCAGTTGTTCCTTCGGACTCTGTGGCTCGATCGCGCGCAGCCATGCCGCGCTACGGGGCAGGTGCAGCCACGTCAGCAGGCGCGCCAGCGCCGCCGGCGGTACGTGCCGGCCAACGCCATAGCTGAGAGAGAGTGCGATGAGCGCGGCGGCATAGACCAGCGCGACGCCGGGTGCGCCCAGCACCATCATGATGGCCCAGCCCAGCTCGATGCCCGGCAGGAACGGGATGCTCAACAGGGCGACATAGATCAGCAGCGCCAGCACCAGCGCGGGCGCACCCCACTCGGCATAGAGCGGCTGCAGCACCCCTTCGGCCTGACGCAGCAGCAGTGTGCCAGCCACATTGACGCACAGCAACGCCGCCACGAGACCGATCAGCCGCAGCCACGGCAGGAACAGTCGCTGGCGCGGAATCGCTGTCGAGGGCGGGGCGCCGTTTCCGGTCGTCGTCATCCTGGCGGGCTCCATCCCTATGCGTGCATTGCCGATGCGGCAGAACATCCACGCGGCGCGGCGTCGTTCAGCCTCTGCGCCGGTTCGTGTCGCGGTGCGCCGTTGCACCCGCATCATGGGGATCACACCGGTTCGAGCATATTGTCCATGCGGTCTGTACCGGGATCAGTCAGGCTCGAGCCACTGCGCCCTGTGTCCGCTTGCCGCAGCGCCTTTGCTGCGGCCCTGAATCATGATCGTCTTGCGCGCTACGCGGCAGCCCACCAGCGGGCGCTGAGTAGGGTCAGGATGCCGAGCAGCATGATGACGACCCCCAGCCCGCGCCGGTAGCGCCGGGCGATGCCCGAGATGCGGGCCAGCAGCGCCTGGCCGCCTTGCCACCACACGAGCGGGAGCAGGGGCAGGCTCAGGGCCAGGGCGAACACGAGCAGGGACAGCGCGCCGCGCGCCAGATCGCCCAGCAGCAGGCTCTGCCCGATCAGCACCGCGACCAGCGGAATCGCGCAGGCGGGGATGGTGAGCCCGCCGAGCAGCCCCAGCAGCACCGGCCGGCCAGCCGGCAGGTCGGCCAGCCAGGCGCCGGAGAGCCACGGGCTCTGCATCGGGCCGGTGAGGCTGCCCCGACCAAAGGCCAACCACGCCCCGACGCCCAGGTAGGCCGCTCCCAGCGCAACGAACCAGCCGCTCTGCCAGGCGAACAGCCGCGTCCCGATCCATGCCGCGGAAAGGCCGAGCGTGGCCATCAGCAGCATGCGCACGGCGGCGAAGGCGGCGATGCCCGCCAGGCGCTGCCGCGGGCCGGCCTCGGATACGGAGCCGAGGAAGAGCATGTGGATGCCGATAGAGCACGGCTCCACGAACCCCACCAGCCCGAAGGCGAGGGGGATCAGCAGCGTCTGGGTGAGCGACATGGGTGCCCGGGTCGAGAGAGGGCCTGCGTTCAGGCGGCGCGCCCGGCAGGCGGAAAGCCCAGCTCGCGCAACGCCGCGACGACGCGAGCGTGCAGGGCCGGGTCGGGCGCGGCCTCGTCGGGCCAGACCAGCACCTCGCCCGTCTCGTAGTCGGCCTGGGCGTGCAGCACGCCGGGCATGCCCCGCAGCCGACCCTCGATGGCCAGCCGGCAGCCCGTGCAGTGCATGCCGGAGACGGTGCTGACCAGCGGCCGCCCGCCCGCCGTCGCGCGCTGCGTCAGCCGATCCACGCGCACGCCGAAGGAGTTGAACAGGATGCCGAGCGTGCTCCCCGCCATGGCCCCCATGGCCAGCAGGGGGTGCAGCAGGCCGCCGGCCGCGATGGGGAGGCCCACGCCGTTGAAGAGGAGCGCCCAGCCGAGATTCTGCTTGATGGTGGAAAAGGTGCGTCGTCCCAGCAGCAGCGCGGTCTCCAGCAGCCGCAGGTCCGAGCGGAACGCGATCACGTCCGCGCTGTCCATGGCGACGTCCGTGCCCGAGCCCATGGCCACGCTGACGTCCGCCTGTGCCAGCGCGGGTGCGTCATTGACGCCGTCGCCGGCCATCAGCACGACCTCGCCCCCCTCCTGCATCCGGCGCAGCAGCTCGGTCTTGTCCTGGGGCAGCACGCCGGCGTGCACCTCCGCGATGCCGAGGCGGTCGGCCACCGCGTGGGCCGTGCGGGCCGTATCGCCGGTGATCAGCACCGTGCGCAGCCCGCGCCGCTGCAGGCGCCGCACCACGTCGCCCGCCTCCGGGCGCGGGCGGTCCTGCAGGGCCAGCACTCCCAGGAAGCGGCCGTCGCGCGCGACGTAGACGAGCGTCTTGGCCTCGCCTTCCAGCCGGGCCAGGGCCTCGTCATCGGCGATGGACACGCCGCGCTGCTCCAGCAGGCGCCGATTGCCCACCAGCAGCGTGGCGCCCGCGTGCTCGGCCTGCACGCCCAGGCCCGGCAGCGCCACGAAGCGCCCCGGTTCCTCGGCCACGATCCCTTGCTCTGCGGCGTGCTTCTGGACCGCCCGCGCCAGGGGGTGGTGCGACCCGTACTCCGCCATGGCGGCGCCGCGCAGCACGTCCACCGGCAGCAGGCCGGCGGCCGGCAGCACGTCGCTCACGCTCAGCCGGCCTTCGGTGAGCGTGCCGGTCTTGTCGAACGCGATGGCGGTGACCTGCGGCAGGCGCTGGAAGGCCACCCCGCGCCGGAACAGCACGCCCTGCTCCGCGCCCAGGCCCGTGCCCCGGATCAGCGCCAGGGGCGTGGCCAGCCCCAGCGCACACGGGTAGCCGATCACGGCGACGGACAGGGCTCCGAACAGGGCGGTGAGGGGCTGCCCGGCGACCAGCCAGGCCACGCCCGCTCCCAGCGAGATCAGCATCACGGCCGGCACGTAATAGCGCAGCACCGCATCGGCCAGCAGCACGATGGGCGGCCGCATCACCTTGGCTTCTTCCACATAGGCGGCCACGCGGGCCAGGAACATGGCGTCGCCGACCCGCTCGGCCTCCACCGTGAGCAGGCCTTCCTGGTTGACCGTGCCGCCGATCACGGCATCGCCGACCTGCTTGGGAACCGGCAGGCTTTCGCCCGTGACGAGAGACTCGTCCACGCTCGAGGCGCCCGAGAGCACACGGCCGTCCACGGGCACCTTCTCCCCCTCGCGCACGATCAGGCGGTCGCCGGGTTGCACCTCCTCCACCAGAACCTCTGTCTCAGCGCCATCGCGAAGCACCCGCGCCTTGAGGGGCTGCAGGCCCAGGATGCGCTGCACCGAGGCGCTGGCGCGCTCCTTGACCTTGCTGGAGGCGAACCCGCCCAGCACGTGGGCGAAGACGAGCAGCGCACCCAGACCGGCGAAGCTTTCCACGGGATAGTACAGCGCCAGGATGCTGGCACCGAAGCCCCCAAGCGCGCCGTAGGAAAGCAGCACGTGCTGGTTGAGGATGCCGTTGCGCAGGGCGAAGTAGCTCATGCGCAGGATCGGCCAGCCCGCCCCGAAGATCACGGCGGCATCCACCACCAGCAGCATCAGCTCCATGGTGCGCGAACGCAGACCCAGCGCAAACATCAGCACCATGGACGCGGCGACGATCAGCGCCACGTAGCCGGTCACGAGCAGCCGGGGCAGCTCCCCGTAGCGCACCTCGATGCGGCGCTTGTGCGCGGGCGTGGTGCCCGCCTCCCACACCTCGTAGCCCAGCCTCTCCAGCGTGCGCAGCAGCTCCGGCGGGTTCGTGCGCGCCGGATCGAAGCGGATCAGCGCCTCCTCGTGGGCCAGGTTGACCTGGCAGGATTCCACGCCCGCCTTGCGCCGCAGGCCCTTCTCGATGGTCTGGGTGCAGAACGAGCACATCATTCCGCGGATATTCACGCGGACCTGTTGGGCGGCGATCATGGCGCGGTTTCTCCCGATGAACCGGTGCGTCCCGATGAATCTTGGCGCGCGAGGAACAGCAGCACCCCGGCCAGCACGATGCCGTAGGCGGCATGGGCCAGCGTCTCCAGGACCCAGCCGATGGGCGGGATGGCCATGCCCTGCACCAGGGTGATGGCGACGGCGGAGAACCAGGCCAGGATGAAGGCCCAGCCCAGCGCGCCGATCAGGACAGACGCGGCGTCGCGCCGGGAGAGCAGCGCGGCGAACAGGGCGCCCCAGGCCGTCAGCACCGTCATGTGCAGCAGCCAGCCCCCGAACTCCGCCGGTGTGCCCGCCAGGGCCGGCGCGATCGCCCGCACGAGCTGCGCCCAGAGCGTCGGTTGCAGCAGCAGCATCACGGGCAGGAACGCGAGCCCCCCCAGGGCGCCGCCGATGGCGCCCGCCAGCAGGCGTGCGCCCGGCGTGCGTTGCGCGATCCAGTCGGTTGTCATGTGTGGTCCTCCTGCATGTTTTCGAAGTGGGTGTTCACACTCGGATTGGTGAGCCCTCGTTTCGCTCCGCGACGGATAGCGTCCGCGCTCGGCGGCGCGGCGCGACTCGCGGAGAATCCTCTGACGGACATGGCATTCAGCCCAGCACGTCGATGACCCGGCCAATGACGAGCCAGTAGTAGACGATGAATCCCCCCGCCAACACCAGCAGCGATGCGCTGAGGGGCTGCACGTAAGGCAGGACCCGCCGCATTCGGCGTACGAGCAGCCCTTCCTTGACCAGCGCGGCGGAGAGGGTGAGAGCCAACACGACCGCGCCCATTCCAAGCGCGTAGCCGATGAACTGCGCCAGCCCGGACGCCATGCCCTCCGCGGTGATTGCGCTGCCGACCACGGTGAGGAAGATGGGCAGGGTGCAGCTCAGCGAGGCGGCGCCGAAGGCGATGCCGTACAGGAAAAACCCGCGCCCCGAGACGTTCCGGGGATCGCCGATGCGTTCCGCGAGCCGATGGAACACACCGGCGGACAGGCTGCGTCCGGTCAGCATCCACAGCCCGAACAGCAGCAGCGCAACACCGATCAACAGCCCCATCCAGGGCATGGCCGAGATCACGAGGCGGCCCCCCACTGCCACGACGCTCCCGACGACACCGAACAGCAGTACGAAGCCGGCGGTCATCGCCGCGGAGATCCACAGGGCGCGAACGCCCCGCACCGGCGCGGGCCGGCGATAGAAATCCGCCGAGCCGGTGCCCAGGTACAGCGCCAGGTAGGCCGGCAACATGGCGAACCCGCAGGGATTCACCGTGGACACCATGCCCGCACCGAAGGCATAGCCGACCGGCAGGTAGGCGGCCAGTGCATCCAGGGCATTGGCGGCGGCGACTTGCAGACTCATTGCAGTGCCCGCTCCACGGCGGCTTTGAGTGTCTCGTAGTCGGTGGCGCTGTTGTCGCGCCACACCTCGCGGCCCTGCCGGTCGATGACGACCGTCGCTCCCGCGGAGCGTATGCGCAGCGCGCGGATGGCTTCGCTGCGGGTATCCTGGGCGTACACGACATCACCGCCCCCGACGGACTTCCAGTACTGCGTCCAATGGTCGAGTCCGGCGGCCGGGTCGATGTTGACCGCCACCACGGTGACGCCGCGTTTCCGGTATTCCCGCTGGATGCGGTTTAGCGCGGGAGCCTCCCGCACGCATTCCGGTCAGCCGGGGAAGGAGAAGAACAGCACCTGTACCCGTCCCGGCATCTCGCCGATGACGTAGGGGCCGCCGACTGTCTCCAGCGTGAGCCGGGGCACTTGCGGAGCGGCAAGCGCATTCCCGCCATGCCACAGGCCGACCGCCTGGGCAGCCATGCCTGCGAACAACACGAGCACCGCTGTCGCGAACTTCATCCTGGCCTCCTCCGGTGTATCGCTCGTCGTCTTGGTGCACTCCGCCCCGAAGCGGATTCGAACCCGCAGATGTCGATTTGTCACGGATTGGCACGCCTCAGCGGCGTGAAGTTCGGCTCAGCGGTGGTGGAGCCGGCGGCGATCGGCAAGGGGATGACATTCAGTGCCGTCTTTCCGAACACGGGGTAATCTTCGTCGTGGCGCACGCAAGCGAACCTTGCCGCCACCCCCAGCTCGCACCGATCCGCAAGGGCATCGGTGAACAGGAAGTACGAGTGCAGGGGCAAGCTGTTCTTCAGCAGTCGGTGGGCCAGGATCACATCTCCGCCGAACAGCATTTGCAGATGTTTGATCTTCTGCACGCGGATTTGTCCGTAGTGGGCGACCACCTTCAGGGTGAGCGAATCCAGTCGCGCGCAGGCCCCACAACCGCAGTCCGTATGGCGCCGGAGACTTCGGCGCATGTCGTGAAAGGCCTCGTGCCAGCCAGCGACCTGGTCCACGATGCGCTCGAAGTCCGGCAGGCGGCCGGGCCGGAAGAAGAACAGCGCGTCGCCTTCGATCTCGCACAGTTGCAGATCGAGTCGCTCGGCATCGATCAGTGCCTCCAGCAGGCTGGAGATCACGCGCTGCGCGTGCTCCGCATGCGCTTCGTGGACGAACGCGGTGTAGCCGGAAATATCCGGGATCAGAATCAATCCTCGTTCGCCCTGTGGTGACATTTCGCGCTCCTTTCACCATTCACTTGCGGGATGCCGGCCTGTGAGCCGACCAGGGGGCTCGCGCGGTGCGCGGCCATTCGCCGATACCGGAGCCACACCGCGACTCCGATCCCTCCGCCGATCAGCAAAGCCGCTCCCTGAAGCAGCGGGTCGCCCAGGTAGCCGCCCAGCGCGGATAGGCCCGCCGTGCCGATCAGCGGCCACAGCAGCAAGCCGCCACAGCAGACGACGTGCACGAGCAACGCGCCGGTAAGAAAACGAGGCGACGTGCGGTCTTTCACAGCCTCACTCCCGATGGCATGTGCCGCACCTGGGGGCGTCACCCCGCGCAGCAGGAGAGCTTGCTCACGTCCTTCTCGAAGGTCTGCACGGCCAGCTTCAGCGCCTCGGCGTTGGTGAGATAGGGGAACAGGGTGCCGGCCAGCGCGCGGGTGGTGATGCCGAACTTCATGGCCAGCACTGCCGCCTGGATGATCTCCGCGCCCTCCGGCGCCAGCACATGGGCGCCCAGCAGCAGGTCGGACGCGCGATCCGCAATCAGCTTCACCAGGCCGCGCGTATCGCGGGCCGCCAGAGCACGGGGGACGGCGCTCATGGGCAGCACGCTCACCTTGACGTCATAGCCGGCCGCCTGCGCCTGCGCTTCGGTCAGGCCCGCCGAGGCCACCTGCGGGTCGGTGAACGTCACCCGCGCCATGGCGCTCGCGTCGAACGGGCGCCGGGCGCCGGTCAGCGCGTTTTCCGCGGCCAGCGATCCCGCGTAGGCGGCCACGTAGACGAACATGTCCCGCCCGATCACGTCGCCCGCGGCGAAAACGTCCGGGTTGTCCGTCTGGAGGAACCCGTCAACCCGCACGGCACCGCGTTCGCCCAGCATGACACCGGCCTCCTCGAGCCCGAAGCCGGCCGTGTTCGGCCGGCGGCCGGTCGCCACCAGCAACTGCTCGGCCTGCAGATGCCGCTCCTGCCCCTCGTTGGTCGCCACCAGCTCGTAACGGCCGTCGGGCTTGTCGACCCGCTCGATGCGCGCGCCCGCGTGAATCTCGATCCCTTCTTCCCGCAGGTAGCCGGCCAGCGCCGCGCTGATCGCCGCGTCCTCGAAGGGCGCGATGCGCGGCAGCGCCTCCAGCACGGTCACGCGGCTGCCCGCACGGGCGAAAAGCTGCGCCAGCTCGAGGCCTACCGCATTGGCGCCGATCACCAGCAGCGACTCCGGCCGCTTCTGCAGCGCGAGGGCGCGGGTGCTGTCCAGGAAGCCGGCCGCTGCGAGGCCGGGGATGGGGGCGGCCCAGGGCGTGGCGCCCGTGGCGATCAGGATCTTGCGCGGGCGGTAGGTCGTTCCATCCACTTCGACCTCGGTGCCGCCCTTGAGCGTGGCTTTGCCCTGGATGTACTGGATGGAAGGATACGCCGCGAGCACATCGACGTATTTCGTCCGGCGCAGATTCTCGACCAGCGCGTCCTTGTGGCGCACCAGCTCCGACCAGTCCAGGACGCCGCGTTCGGTGTGGACACCGCGGAAGCGGTCCACACCGGCAAGGTGGTGCGCCTCCACCGCCCGCAGCAGGGTCTTGGAGGGGACGCAGCCCACGTTGACGCAGGTGCCGCCGATCGTACCGGCCTCGACCATCGTCGCCGAGAAGCCGAGCTCGGCCGCCTTGATCGCCGCGGCGAAGCCGGCCGACCCCGCGCCAATGATCATGAGATCGATCCCGTCGCCGGCCCCGCTGCGCACCGACCTGGGGTCCGGTTCAGGCTGTACCGCCACGCTGGCACGATAGCCGGCATCGCGCACGGCCGCCGTAAGACGGGACACATCGGGAGCACCCTCGGCTTTCACCAGGGCCTTGCCCGAGCGCCAGCCCGGCACGTCCACTTTGACCACGCCGGGCACGCCTTGCAGGGCGCGGGTCACGTGGGTGGCGCACGCGTCGCAGGTCATGCCGGTCACCTTCAGCTCCAATTCTTGTGTTTGTTCCATCGATCAACCTCCTTTTAGTTTCGGTGGTCTCCGTCACCGCCTCGGCGGCCTGCGGGTCGCGCCGCGGCGTTCGCCGCAACCCCGTCCTCCGGGGACGGGACGCTCATCGCCAATCGCCCGCTTCGCCTTCGTCCTCATGCTTCAGCGCCTCGAGAATCGGGCACTCGCCTCGCGGTCCGGCCCCTTTGCACGCGGCGGCCATGCGAGCCAGCGCGCGCTTCATCCGCTCCAGGTGCCGGATCTTCTGTTCCATATCCGCCCGCTTCGCCATGACCCGGCTGTACACGTCGTCGCAGGTGCGGCCATCGTCCACCCGCAGCGAGAGCAGCTCGCCGATCTCCTTGAGCGAGAATCCGAGATCCTTCGCCCGCAGGATGAAGTGCAGGCGCTCGACGATCGCCGGGGCGTAATCCCGGTAACCCGACGGCCGCCGCGCCGGCTCGGCGATCAGCCCCTGGCGCTCGTAGAAGCGGATCGTTTCGATGCCCACCCCCGTTTCTCGGGCCACCTTGCCGATCGTGAGTCCGCTCATTGCACTCAGGCCTCCCTCCGTTTCGTTGATGGATTCAGGCTACACCCCGTAGTACAGTACAGAGTCAAGCTCTTTTTTTTGGTGGGTACCGAAACACGCTAAAATCGGCCTGCGATGCATGTCGCGGGAGGAGCACGCACCATGGGAGGGGGATCGCATGCGGGATTTCCGGGTAACACCGCTTGTCGCTCGATCGGTCTTTTTGTGACGCTTCGCGGGCTCAGGGTGGCGGCAGGCCGGGGCGGACGGTACCGCACCACGCAGGGGCGGCGGCGCGAATCGTTCCGAGGGGCAACCCCGTGCGGGGCACCGGTCGCCGCCCGCCTGTGCGGGCCGCTACGGACATTGGGGGGCACGAGCGGGAGAATGCCCGGCGATACCAACCATCCTCGCGAGTTACGGAGGAGTTGACACGGGATCGACCATGGCGTTCCGCTCAGGTCACGGCCTGCTGCTGATTCCGGACATATCCGGGTATACGGACTTCATTTCGTCGGTGGAGCTCGCCCACGGCCAGCACATCATCGCCGAGCTGCTCGAGACCCTCATCGACGGCAACGAGCTGGGGTTGGAGCTGTCCGAGGTCGAAGGCGATGCGCTGCTGTTCTATCGCGTCGGCGAGCGCCCCGCGCCGGACCGGATCGTCGCGCAGGCCACGGGCTGGTTCGCGGCTTTTCACGAGCACCTGGCCCGGCTCAGGCAAGACATCTACTGCACCTGCGGGGCCTGTCAGAACCTGAACGGTCTCACGCTGAAGATCGTGGGCCACTACGGCGAGATCGGCGTCCACCGCGTCGGCAAGGCCACCAAGCTGATCGGCAAGGACGTCGTGCTGGCGCACCGGCTCCTGAAGAACCGGCTCGAGCGTTCGGAGTATCTGCTGCTGACCGAGGACGCCTTCGCACCGCCGCTATCCGCCGAGGGGCCGCCTCAGGGATTTCAGCAGCATTCCGAGGAGTATCCGGTACTCGGAATCGTGCGCGGGCTGGTGATGGATCTCGCGGCCCATCGCCAAGAGGGAGCGCTTGCTGGTGTGCGCGCCCCCCGGCCGGAAGCGGAGACGGACAACCATTTCGAGACCGACGTCCGGATTCGCGCGAGGCTCGCCGAGGTGGTGCCCGCGCTCATCGAGCCGGAGAACTGGTCGAAGTGGTTCGACGGGGTGGAGTTGCTGCACTACGACCGCACCGAGCCGCTGCGCGCGGGTCACCACCACGTGTGTCTGATCGAGGGGCAACGGATCGAGCAGACGCTGGAGCACCTGGACAGACGGAAAGGCGAAGTCGCGTTCACGTTCCGCATGAAGCCGCCGATGGGGCTGCTCACCCGAATGTATCGCGTCGTGCGGGCCCGCCAGGAGCCCGACGGCGTGCTCGTGACTCAGTCGTTGCATTATGTCAGGCGCCCGCTGGTCGGCTGGCTGTTCGATCGGATGGCCCTACCGATGCTCGAACGCAACTTCCGCCGCAGCCTGGGGAAACTGAAAGCCTTCGTGGAGCATGACGCGGCAGTGCCGGGGCAATCCGATCCGGCGGCCGTCGCAGTTGGCGGCCCGTGAAACCTGCGCCGGGAATCCGGCGCACACCGGCGGCGCGGCAGCAAGCTCGCGTGCAGAGAGCCCACGCTCTGCCCGAAGGGCGCGACGCGGCGGCGTGCCGGATTCTCGCCGGCCGGCGCGCGGCGACCCTAACGTACCGACTGCGCAATCCTTTCGAACAGCGCATCCAGCTCGCCGGCCATCAGGTCCAGGTCTTGGCTGGCGTAGGGGGCGAAGACCGCGCTGGGCTTGATGTAGGCCACCGTCACGCCGCCATCCGCGGCCTCCGCCAGGTACACCCTGAGCGGAGCTTCGATACCGGCGTCCGTGCTGACTTTCAGCATGCGGACGGCAAACCGCGGCGCGAAAATGCCCCAGACCTGATTGCCTGGCACTGCGATGCCCAGCGACCGGGCACCGTTCTGTGCATTGGCCCGCGTCACGACCGCGAGGCCGTTTTCCGCAACGGCCCTCTCCAAGCGCGCCACCGTGCCCGCAAAATCGAAGCGCGACGTGACCCGGACTCGATTCAGCGGGTCATGCGCCATCGCGGTCCCG
>JACQKK010000093.1 GCA_016204605.1 Candidatus Lambdaproteobacteria bacterium | reverse complement strand
GCGTCCGGGAGAGGGGGGAACTGCCTGGCGGCCCTCACCCCCGGCTGCTCTCCAGCGTCCGGGAGAGGGGGGCTTGTCCACAATATCGGGCAGCATACCCCCTCTCCCCGAAGCGGGAGAGGGGTGGCGCCGGAGGCGCCGGGGTGAGGGCCCTCATGCCGGCCCGTCCTCTTTCTGCCGTGCGGCTTCGACCTGGCGCAACACGCTTTCGAGATCGGTGAGGATATTCGCATTGGTGAACCGCAACACCCGCATGCCAATACCTTCCAGGTGCGACTGGCGAAGGGCGTCAGCCTCGCGGCTGGCTTCATGCACGGCGCCGTCCACCTCGATGATCAACCGGCGTTCCGCACAGAAGAAATCCACGATGAAACGATCGATCGGTTGCTGGCGCCGGAACTTGGCGCCATGACGACGATTTCGCAATGCGTGCCACAGGAGGTTTTCCGCAGGCGTTGCGGCGCTCCGCAACGCACGGGCTTGCTTCGTGAGCCGGTCCTTCAGCGAATTCGGGTTGCGGGTTCGTTTCATAGATTCCCTCAGGCACGCGCCCTCACCCCCGGCTGCTCTCCAGCGTCCGGGAGAGGGGGGCTTGTCCACAATATCGGGCAGCATACCCCCTCTCCCCGAAGCGGGAGAGGGGTGGCGCCGGAGGCGCCGGGGCGAGGGCCCTTCGTCGTCTTGACCCCCTGGCCGATCTTCGTTAGAAGAGCGTAGGACTGACAATTGTTTCACTCCAGCCCGAAGGGGGAGCGCCATGGGCACCAGCCAATACACGGGTGTGGGAACGGCGATGATCACGCCGTTCGACAAGGACGGCGCGGTCGATCACGCCAAGCTGGCCGAATTCGTGGAGTTCCAGATCGCCGGCGGGGTCAACTTCCTGGTGCCCTGCGGCACCACGGGCGAAAGCGCCACCATGACCGAAGAGGAGCAGTTCGCCGTCACCAAGACCACGCTCCAGGCGGCGCGGGGCCGGGTGCCGGTGCTGGCGGGCTGCGGGGGCAACAACACGGCCGAGATCATCGCCCGCGGCAAGCACATGAAGGCGCTGGGCGTCACCCACATCCTCTCGGTGAGCCCCTACTACAACAAGCCCACCCAGGAGGGCATCTACCAGCACTACAAGGCGATCCGCAAGCAGACCGGCCTCGAAATCGTGCTCTACAGCGTGCAGAGCCGCACCGGCAGCAACGTGGCCCCGGAAACCGTGGCGCGCCTGACCGAGGAGCAGGTGATCTTCGGCATCAAGGAGGCCTCGGGCAGCGTCCAGCAGATCCAGAAGATCTGCGACCTCACCGCCGGGCGGCTCCAGGTGCTCTCGGGCGACGACGCGATCACGCTGCCGCTGATGGCGGTGGGCGGGGTGGGGGTGATCTCGGTGGCCTCGAACGTCGTGCCGGGGCCCATGCGCGAGTGGCTCGACACGATGCTGGCCGCGAACTTCGACAAGGCGCGCGCCCTGCTGCACAGGCTGCTGCCGCTGTTCGAGGCGCTGTTCGTCGAGTCGAACCCGATCCCGGTCAAGGGCGCGGCATCGCTGCTGGGGCTGATGGATGCGACCTACCGGCTGCCGCTGGTGGCGCCCGCGGAAAGCACGATGCACCTGCTGAAGCAAGCGCTGGCGCCATTCCGCGGCAAGTGACGCCGCCCGCCCCACCCCCCGCTCCACGACATGGAGCGGGGAAGCCCGCAGCGAAGTGCCGTGCCGACTTGGCCGGCCGAGATGCATCGCCCCGCTCCGCATAATGGAGAGAGGAGAGGGTGCGATCGCCCCACCGGGGCGCTTGCCCCGGGCGCGCCGGAGCGTCGATGGCTGACCCCCAGACCGAGCGGCTGCCGAACGGGCTCACCACGGTGGTGATCCCGGTGCCCGGCAGCCACCGCGTGCTGCTGACGCTGATGGTGCGCGCGGGCTCGCGCGACGAGGCGCCCGCCGAGAGCGGCGTGGCCCACGTCGTCGAGCACATGCTGTTCCGGGGGAACGCACGCTACCCGGACGCCGATGCGCTGAACCGCGCCTTCGAGCAGGCCGGCGCGTTCGAGGACGCCCACACCGGCGTCGAATCCACCGAGATCGAGATGGTGGCCCACCCGGACCGGGTGGAGCACGCCCTGGCATGCCTCGCCGAGCTGGTGCACACGCCCGCCTTCCCGGAGTTCGAGAAGGAACGGCAGATCATCCTCGACGAGATCCAGTACGACTACAACGAGGACGGCGCGCTGACCAACCTCTCCAGCCTGGCCTCGGCGCTGCTCTGGCCCGGCCATCCGCTCGGCCAGAGCGTGATCGGCACACGCCAAAGCGTGGAGCGGCTCACGCGGGAGACCGTGGCCCGCTTCCATGCCCTGCGCTACCGGCCCGAGCGGATGGTGCTGGGCATGGCCGGCGCGGTCACCGCCGAGCGCGGATTCGCGCTGCTCCGCCGCAGCCTGGGAGGCTGGAACGGCGCCGGGCCGGCAGCGGATGCGCCGGCGGCAGCGGCGCCGCCGGCGTCGCAGGGTCCGCGGCTGCGGCTCGTCGCCGACCGCGACAACCAGTTCGGCTTGCAGGTGAGCTTTCCCGGCCCCGGCTACAATGCGCCGGAGGCCGTGGCCCTGGCCGTGCTGGGCCGGCTGCTCGACGATGGCCCGCTCAGCCGCATCCAGCGGATCGTGCGCGAGGAGCGGGCGCTCGTGTACGGCATCAGCGCCGGGTATGCGGCGTACCGCGATGCGGGCCAGTTCGACGTCGCCACGGCGGTGCAGCCCGCCCTGCTCGAACCGCTGCTCGTGACCCTGATGGAGCTGCTGGCCGGTTTCCGCGACCAGGGCCCCACGGCGGACGAGCTCGAGCTGGCCAAGCAGCGCTATCGCTTCGATCTGGAATTCAGCCGCGATTCGCTGGGGGCCCAGATCGAGCGCCACGTCTGGCCGCTGCTCTACGGGCACGTGCTGACCGAGGCCGAAGAGCGGGCGCGGATGGAAGCCGTGGGCGTCGCCGACCTCCAGCAGCTCGCGCGCACCCTCTTTTCGCCCCAACGGCTGCACCTGGTGCTGGTGGGACCGGTCGCGGGAGCGACCGAGCGCATGATCGAACGGGCCGTCGCGCGCTTGTAGGCGCCGTTGCACGTTCGTCCGGCGGAGGGGTGCTGCGGGAGGCAGGATGGCGGGGGCGCACTGGGCGAGCGCGCAAGGCGCACCCGGCAGGTTCGCCCGCTTGTGCGCGAAAGCGCACGGCCGGACGGACCCTCCCGACGCGCCCTACGCACCCGAACCGGAGGGAAGCCACCCGGACGCCTGTGGGCGCCGCGTGGCCCTACGCTTGCTCGTCGTGATGCAGGGGGCAGCGGTTCAGGTCGTCGAGGTACGGAAACAGCGGATCGACCTCCACCGAGATGGAGCCGCAACCCGGATGGGAGCAGACGGGCACTTCCTCGTAGAACCGCGCCCAGTAGTTCTTGAGCTGCTCCGGATCGGAGTGGGGCGCCCGGATCGGCTCGGGCAGCGTCTTCGGCTTGAACATGAATGCGGTGTCGTTTAACATGGGCCACCCTCGCGCGGAACCGTGGAACGGCAACGCAGAAGTTGTGGAAAATTATCCATAATTGAGTAGCGATACGGCGGGTCAGACGTTGCTGCTGGTGTGCCGGAGCGGCTATCAGGAGCCGCTCGCCGAGGAGGTGCGGGCGGCGGCGGCCCGGCAGGGCCGGCGCGGCTGGGCCGCCGAGGCGGGGTCGGGCTGGGTCGCCGTGCGCGGCCTGCCGCCGGGCCCGCTCCCGGCGCCCCTGCGCGCGCCGCTGATCTTCGAGCGCCAGCGGCTGCCGATGGCCCGCTGGTTCCCGCTGGTGGACACGGCGGCGACGAGCGAGCCACTGGCGGCGTGGCTGGCGGAGCGGCTGGCAGCCGGCCTTGCACGCCCGGATGCCACCTGGTGCCTGCACGCGTACGCGCCGGAGACCTCGGTGCCGGGCTCGCTGGAGGCGGGCGCCCGCCGGCTGGGGATGGCGCTGCTGCGCGCGCTCGGGGAGCGCTGGCCGGCGCTGGGCCAGCGCCGGCGGACGCCGGAGGCGGTCGCCGCCGCCGGGAGCGGCTGGGTGGCCCAGGCGTGCGTGGTGGCGGGGGGCGTGTGGGCGGCGGCGGGTGCGCTGGGTTCCCTCTCGGACCGCTTCCCGGGCGGCGTGCACCGCATGCGCCCTGATCCCCAGGCGCCCTCGCGCTCGTATCTGAAGATCGAGGAGGCGCTGGAGCTGATGGGCACGCCGCCCCTGCCGCGCGAGCGGGTGGTGGACCTGGGCGCGGCGCCGGGCGGCTGGAGCTATGCATTCCTCAAGCGCGGCTGCCGGGTGCTGGCGGTGGACAACGGCCCGCTGAAGATTCGGGGGCTGGAGGAGCTGCCGGGGCAGCTCACCCATCTGCGGGAGGATGGGCTGACCTTCCGCCCCGACGCAGAGTGGGTGCCGGTGGATTGGCTGGCCGCCGACATGCTGATCGCGCCGGGTGCGGCGCTGGGGCTGATCCGGCGCTGGCTGGCGGGGGGCTGGCTGCGGCGCTTCATCGTCAACATCAAGCTCCCGCAGCGCCACCCGCTGGTGGCCCTGGCGCCGATCCAGGAGCATCTGCGCGGCGTGCCGGGCTGTCGCTTCCGCCTGCGCCACCTGTACCATGACCGGCGGGAGGTGACGCTGATGGGCACGGCCGAGCCGCAGCCGGGCGCGCCCCGGCGACCCGTCCATCGGCGCCCACATCGTACTGAGCCCCACCGCGCGCCGCACCCCACGGCCCGAGGCTCGGCCCCACCGGGTCGTCCCGGGCCGGGGGCTCCCGCGCGGCGTGCTCCAACAACGCGCGGCCCCGAACCGCGGGGCGCCCCGCGCAACGTCCGCCGCCGGAGGGGCCGATGAGCCGCACCAGCCAGGCCGTCTGCGGTCTCGAAGCCAGCCTGGCCCTGTTCCGCAGGCGGCCGGGCGCCATCCTGCGCATCCACTACCGGGCCGACCGGCTGGACGTGCTGCGCCCCCTGCTGGCCTGGGCCGCGCGCGAGCGCCTGCCCTACCGCGAACTGGACGACGAGGGGCTAAGCCGGGTGGGGGCGAGCGCCCACCACGGCGGGGTGGTGATCGTGGCCCAGCCCCTGCGCTTCACCTCGCTGGCGCCCGAGCGACCGGCGGGCGGCGGGCGCTGGATGGCGCTGGACGGCGTCGAGAATCCCCACAACCTGGGGGCGATCCTGCGCACCTGCGCCTTCTTCGGGCTCGATGGCGTGCTGGCCGGCGGCGTGCAGCCGGGAGAGACGCTGAGCGCGGCCGCCCTGCGCGTGGCCGAGGGTGGCGCCGAGCACCTCGTCCTCTGCGGCGTGCCCGCGCTGGCGCCGGCACTGGCGGAGCTGGCGCGGCGCGGCGTCGAGGTGATCGGGCTCGAAACCGACGCGCCCCGCACGCTCGCCGCGGTATCGCCCCGGGAACCCTGGCTGCTGGCGGCGGGCCACGAGCGCGCAGGGCTTGCGCCCGCGGTGCGCGCGGCCTGCACGCACCTGTGCCGCATCGAGGGGGCGGGGAACCTCGGCTCCCTCAACGTCTCGGTCTCGGCGGGGGTGGCGCTGTACCGGCTCTGCGGCCTGGAGGCCGTGCCGGCCAGGGGCGGGCCGCGTCCCGCGGGTGCGCCCGGCGCAGGGCCCGCCCCCGCTCCCCAAGGCGGGGAACCTCGCCCGCGCCGGCAGAGCGACCGCGGCGGCCGACGCTGAGGGAACCTCTCCCCCCGGCCTGCGACCTCACCCTCCCCAACCCTCCCTCTCCAAGAATCGGCGAGGGAGGGGCCAATGGCGCTTCGGGCCGCCGCACCCCCTTCCCTCTCCATTCACATGGAGAGGGGCGATCGCTCCCGGCCGATCATACTGCGCCGGCAATTCGCCGCCATCTCCCCCTCCCCAATTCTTGTGGAGGGGGCCGGGGCGTGAGGCGCCCTTCTCCCCCTCTCCTCCGGGAGAGGGGGCCGGGGGGTGAGGCCCCACGAAACGGAAACGCCCCCGCGGAGCTTCACGCTCCCGGGGGCGTCCTGAGACTTCAGGCTACGACCGTTGCGGTGAGGAACCGCAGCGGGCCTAATAGGCTGTCTTCCACACCACGCTGAGCGTCTGCGCGGCAAGCGTGTAGTCCTTCCCAGTGGAAATGCCGTCCGTGAAGTCCACCGTTTCCTGCGCGAACACCGGACCCCACACGCCCTGGCCGACCTTCATCAGGTACTGCACCTGGACCACGGCGAGGTCCTGCTTGCTCTCGCCCGCCGAAGTCTTCTTCGTGACGTTGGAATCGGTCACGTACATGGCCTCGACACCCATCTTCGTCCGGAGGGCCAACCCCAACACGGCGCGTTCCCGGTCCTCTTCGCCGGTCAGCTTGATGCCCCGCGTCCAGGTCTGGTAGTCGAGGGAAACGCTGCCGAAGCCGATATCGAAGCGGCCGCCGGCGTGCAGCATGCTGCTCGACACCGAGTTGCTGACGTTCGCGGTCGCAGTGGGCGCGCATTTCTTGCCGGCCGCACACGTCGCCACCGTGCCGCTGGCCATCGCGTAGCGGGCCGAGAAGGTGATCGGGCCCTGCTTGAACCCGACGTGGGGCATCACCCACTGGTCGTTGTACAACGTGCCGCCGGCATCGGTGGTAGCCGTAACCGTGTTGGATGTTGCACTTTTGGCGTACGTCGTCGTCGACCCCGTCAAGCCGCCGTCGCACCCGGTCGAGCCCGCGCAGTTATTGAACAGCCCCACGCCCGCGGTCAGCGCACCCATCTTGTAGGTGACGTCGAGACCGTTGCCGTTCTCGCCCAGCACCAGGCCGTCCTGCACACGGATCGGCTGCTGGCCGCTGTCGATGTCCGAGAAGAACGAGCCGGGGATATCGACCGAGGTCAGCCTGCCCACCTGGATGCGCAGGTTCTCGACCGGCCGCCAGTTCACCCACAGGCGCAGCGCACTGAACTGGTAGGCCCCGTCGAAAGTGGGGTCGTTGGTGGGGCCGCTGCGGGCCTTCGTGCCGGCCGGAGCGGGGGAGACACCCCACAGGGTGCGGTCCACACCGCGGATACGCCAGCGGGCGTCCGTCGTCAGGGCCCCCGAGCCGCCGCTCCAGTACATGTTCGATTCGATCCCGGTGAACAGCTCGGAGCCGGTGACGAACGCCTCGGCATCGCCCGAGCTCGAGGTAGTCAGGTTGCCGAAGCTGGTCTGGAAATCGCCCCTGAACTGCGGCCCCTTCTTCTTCTCTTCCTGGGCGGAGGCGGTGACCGCCAGCGCCAGGAGCATCACTCCCGCGACCGCAATGATCGAGAACCTCTTGAACATGGACATAACAAGTACTCCTCGATTGATTGATTGCTGGGTTATGCACTGCCACTTCCGCTACGCCTTGCATCACATCCACTGCACTTCGACTTCTCAACGCACTTCGCCTGCAGGTGCGCTTCAGGCGCATGCCCCTGCGCGGGACACGTCCGCATCAACTCCAATGCCACGTCTCTGGATTCTCAGGTGTCGATAGATTCGCTCCCGTGGTGGATCCCACGGCCAATGGCGCTTCCCGTCACGACCATGTGCCGGGCCGCGCCCATGGCGCAGGGATCGCGATTCACCCGAGCTGCTTGCCGGGATCGGAAACGACGCCGAGGCGCAGTGCACCAACCGGGAGGGTTGGCAACGCTGGCGGATCGGTGCCGCGTGAACAGGGGGTGGCGGCGCGGGTGCGGAATCGCCCGCGTGCCGGGCCACGTTCGTGGTGGCCGCGCCGGTAGTCGCGTCCGATGGGCCCGAACGGCGCCGCGCGCCGGTGGTGCACGATTCCTCGCTCCGAGGGCTGGCGGCCGGGTCCGTTAAAGCCGGGCCGCCGTTTCGCCGCCGGCGCGAAGCGCTCAGGACGTGCTGGGGTGTAAACAGGAGGGCATTCGGAATTCGGGTACGTCGAGACGAAAAACGGGGCGATAAAGTACGTCGTGAAGAACGTCATGGTCGGCACTCCGCTATACCGATATCGACATCAGGTTATTTACTGACACTGCCACTACCGTCATCAGCCGGCATCCAACAGGGATATCCCTTGAGCATGAGTCACTTGGTCTATCCCGAGCGCAGCGGGCCTTTGCCCGCAATGCTCAAGCTTTCGCTCCTCAATACCAGGTGGTTTCTCGTTGAAACCACAATCGTTTGGAAGAAAACCTCAGTGTCCTGCAATGTTCCATCGACGTGCGCGCCGGAGATCACCGGCTTCCGACGCTGCACAGGCCTTACACCGTTTCGGCCGCGCACCTCCTGCCCCACGGATGCGCGATCCGCCGCGACACTCGCCATCCCCCGTGACGCAATGCTTCGCTGCGATCGGCACGGATTTGTGGCTCCCTTATAAACCAATCCTCCACCAAAGGGCAACCGCAATCTCCACGGGGCTCGGCGCGATGTCGTGGCCGGAGAAACGGCCCTGGACGGGCGTCTCGGGACAGGCCCGCCGCGGGCGGTCTGTCCGCGGGCAGGCAAGCCACAGCCGTGGTCCTACTCCGCCCGAAGCCCCCACGCCAGAGCCGCCTCACCCCCTCCCCTCTCCGTCTCATGGAGCGGGCGGATCACTCGGAGTGGCGCCAGCCGCGGAGACAAGGCGAACGGGATTCGAGGCCACATTGAATGCACCTTGGTATGAGACCCAGGGGAGGGGGCAACCGCGCCGGCGACGGCGGTGAGCCTGCGGCGCTACGCCGCGCGATTCCGCCGGACGGAACCATTTCCGGCGACTGCCCGGTGTCACGTCAGGCGAGGCTTGACAGCCCGGCGCGATCGTAGTCTGGGTCGGGTGGGGCGCCGGGGTGCTGTTCCCCCTGCGGGACTCTTTGACGATTCGATCACACCTGAACCAGAGGAGCGCTATGAACGCCAACCGGTTGGGAGGAGCCCTCGCGGCCTTAGTGCTGGCGCTGGGGCTGGGCTCCAATCAGGGCTTTGCGCAGAAATACGGCGGCACATTGAACGCCATGATTGGCACGAGCACGATCACGATGATCCTGCACGAGACCATCGGCCAGACGGTGATGACCCTTTCCCCCGTCTACAACAATCTCACCATCTTCGATCAGCTCAAGGCCATCGACGATCCCGACAACATCCGCCCCGAGCTGGCCGAACGCTGGGCGTGGAGCGACGAGTACGCCACGCTCACCTTCACGCTGCGCAAGGGGGTCGCGTTCCACGATGGGAAGCCGCTCACCAGCAACGACGTCAAGCACACCTTCGACATCGTGCGCGGCGTCTCGACCCAGCGCCTGAAGCTCAACCCGCGCAAGTCCTGGTTCTCGAACATCAAGGAGATTACGACCAACGGGGATCACGAGGTCGCCTTCCGGCTGAAGCGGCCGCAACCCTCGCTGCTGACGATGCTTTCGACCAACATCTCGCCGGTGATGCCCGCCCATCGCACCGTGGCGGAGTGGAGACAGAAGGCGATCGGAACCGGGCCGTTCGTACTGAAGGAGATTCGGCACGACCGGTTCGTGCTGCTGGAGAAGAACCCGGAATACTGGGTGCAGGGCCGGCCCTACCTGGACGGCATCCGCTACAACATCATCAAGTCTCCGGCCAGCCAGATGGGCACCGTGCTGAGCGGGCAGACCGATATCGTGGCGCCGGCCATTACCATCAGGCCGTTCATGCTGGAGCTTCAGCAGAGGCCCAACACGCTCAGGTTTCCGGAGGTGACCAGCGCCTCCAACCAGTACTTCCTGCTCAACACCAGGAAGAAGCCCTTCGACGACGTGCGGCTGCGCCAGGCGGTCAGCCTGAGCCTGGACCAGCGCGCCGCCGGCAAGGCCATTTTCCAGGATGGCGTCTCGGAGGCGGGCGTGTTCATCCCGGCGCCGGAGGGGCGCTGGGCCATCCCGGCGGAAGAGCGGCGCAAGCTGCCCGGCTATGGCCAGGACGCCGCCGCCAACCGCGCCGAGGCGCAGCGCATCATGCGCGAGCTGGGCTACGGCCCCGAGAATCCGCTGAGCCTCGCGATCACAACGAGCGCCACCTCGTATCATCCGGGCGCGTCGTCGTGGGTGGCGGGCGAGCTGAAGGCCGTATACATCCGCGCGACCGTGCAGCCCTCCGAGTCGGCGATCCTGCAATCGAAGCTGGCCCGCCGGGACTTCGACGCGATCTCCTACGTGGCCACGGCCGCGGCCGACGATCCCGACATGGTGCTCTACAACTCCTACGCCTGCGGGGCCGTGGCGAACTACTCGGAGTATTGCAACCAGGACGTGCAGCGCCTGATCGATGCGCAGTCGCAGGAACCTGACATCCAGCGGCGCCAGCGCCTGGTGAACCAGGCGGAGACCAAGCTCGTTACCGACGTGGCGCGGCTCCATCTCGGCTACCGCAAGCACTACGACACGCAGCAGCAGTACGTGAAGGGCTACGTGCTGCATACGGGGACGTACTACACCTCCTACCGCATGCAGGAGGCGTGGCTGGACAAGTAGCGGCGACCTCACCCCCTGGCTCCCTCTCCAAGAGTTGGAGAGGAGGAAACCACCGTACGTCACCCCCGCCGGCGTGCCCCTCTCCCCAGCGAGAGGGGCTGCGATCCGCCGTCGTGGCCCATGGCGCGCCGCCTCGTGACGCGAAGGCGTCGCCGACCTTGGGGGCGGCCTGTCAGGCCGCCCCCCGCATCTTGAGGATCTTGGTCTGGTACGCCTCCACCGCCAGCTCGCCGCCGACGCGCACGGCGTTGTAAAGCACGGTCCACAGGTTGCCCTGCTTCTCGTACTTCTCCACCGGCACGGTCAGCACCTCGATCGCCTGGCCGACGCGCAGCGCGCGGCGGAGGACGAGCTTGTTGACGATCTGCACGCCATCGGTCTTGAACTGGCGCTGCTTGAGGGTGCGCACCACCAGGGCGGGATGGAGCGGCGGCGCTTCGCCCTCGCGGTAGATCGGCAGCTCGTCGCCCAGCGCCGTGCACCAGAGCAGGTTATCGGCCTTGCTCCAGGTGAAGCGGCCGGGGCGGTAGGGCCTGTTCAGCTCGAGCGCCTCGAACGAGAACTCCCGGGGCTCGCCCTCCCACTCCTCCGGCGCGAGCGCCGCCAGCGGATCGGGCGCGGGCAACGCCGCGGGGAGCCAGGTGTCCACGCGCACCACCTCCGCGCCGGCCTGGTTGCGGCCGCTCAGCCGCAGCGCCCGATCCCCGCGCCGCTCCGGCAGGGGCGCCGTGGCGACCCGGAGCAGGTCGCCCTCGTGCACGGGCTTGAGGAACGACATCTCGACGATGCCGCGCCCCAGCCAGTCCTCGCCGTAGCGGGTGACGAGCTCCCGCGTCATCTGCCCGTAGTAGGTCGCGCCGGTCACGAAGCCGCCGCGGAAGCCCAGGCGCTGGGTGAGCCCGTCCTGGTGGATGCGGTTCTTCGAGCCCGTATCCACGTCATGAGCGCGAAAGGTGCGCGGCTCCCAGTCGGCAGCGGCGCGATCGGGGGTCATCTCTGCTCCTGGTTCTGTGTGCACCTGCGAGGCACCCGTCGCGGGATGGGACACCGTCCGTTCACGCGCCATGGAGCCGTGCCGTGGCAGCCCCCCGGCAACCGGAGGGTCACCCGGATACTAATGCAAGCGCAGAGGGCGGGTAAAGTCGGGCCGTCCTCCGGCTGGGGGCCCCGCACCCGCGGGCGGCATGGTATCCTGGATACAGGAGCCGGCTCGAGGGGGGGCGGGCAGCGATGGGCCGCAGGGAGCAGGCCCGTGTTGGAGTGCGCCGCTGCGCTCAGCCAACGGCGCGTGTGCATGCCCGCGATGACGGGCCCACCCCGCGCGAGCCAGGGAAGACGAACACGGGGCGCGAGTGCGAAGGAAGTCGGCGATGACCCGTGCGATCTGGAACGGCGCCGTGATCGCGGAAAGCAAGGCCTGCCTTGTGGTGGAAGGCAACCGCTACTTTCCGCCTGATTCGATCCGGCGCGAATACTTCAACCCCAGCGACACCCGATCGGTCTGCTCCTGGAAGGGCACAGCCAGCTACTTCGACGTCTCGGTCAACGGCCAGGTCAACCACGATGCGGCCTGGTACTATCCCGAGACCAGCCCGGCCGCCCGCCAGATCCAGGACTACGTGGCCTTCTGGAAGGGCGTACGCGTGGAGGAATGAGCGGCGACCGGGGCTGACCGGCGCGGTCGGACGCCAGGCGGTCCCGCGCCGCCGAAGGGGGGTGGCCTGCGCCACGCCACGCTTCCGGCGCTGGCCGCATCGCCACGCACGCCGGGCGCCGTGTCGACCCGGTGCCGATCCTGCCTTCGCGCTCGCCCCTGTGCCGGGATGCCGCCAACGCTTTCGCGTCGCCCTCGGCGCACCCTGGCAATTTGCCTGGCGCTCCATGAAGGCGCTTGGCAAACCCGCCGGTCTGTGAGACATCTAAGACAGCAATTACCATAAAGGCGACACTCCTTCTTGTTGCGCGCAGACGGGGCCGCCAGGCCGCTTTGAACCCGTGGGTGCGGGCCTGGGAGCCGACGCGAGCGGCGCTTTCTCTTCCCGTTCGGCACGAGGAGCTGCGGATGGCTTCATCCACGATTTCCGGCGCGGAGCTGCCGCGCATGGCCGCGAATGCGTTGCGGGCGCTGGCCATGGATGGCGTGCAGAAGGCTAACTCGGGGCACCCCGGCATGCCGATGGGCATGGCCGATATCGCCACCGTGCTCTGGTCGCGCTTTCTGAGCCACAACCCCGTCAACCCGCGCTGGCTGAACCGGGACCGGTTCGTGCTCTCGAACGGCCACGGCTCGATGCTGCTTTACAGCCTGCTGCACCTGACTGGGTACGGCGTGCCCATGAGCGAGCTGCAGCGCTTCCGCCAGCTCCACAGCATGACGCCCGGCCACCCCGAGTACCGGGAGGCGCCCGGCGTGGAGGTGACCACGGGCCCGCTCGGGCAGGGCATCTCGAATGCCGTGGGGATGGCGCTGGCGGAGCGCTGGCTGGCCGCGCGCTTTAACCGGCCCGGCCACGAGATCATCGACCACTTCACCTACGCGTTCTCCGGCGACGGGTGCATGGAGGAGGGCGTCTCGCACGAGTCGTGCAGCCTGGCGGGCCACCTGGGGCTGGGCAAGCTGATCGTGCTCTACGACAACAATGGCATCACCATCGACGGCGAAACGAAGCTCAGCTTCTCGGAGAAGGTGACCGACCGCTTCCGCGCCTACGGCTGGCACGTGCAGGATGCCGACGGCCACGACCAGCAGGCGGTGACCCGCGCCATCGAGGCGGCCCGGGCCGAGACGGGGCGTCCCTCCCTGATCGCCTGCCGCACGGTGATCGGCTTCGGCGCGCCCACCCTGGCCGGCTCGGAGAAGACCCACGGCTCCCCGCTGGGCGCCGAGGAGGTCGCCGGCGCCCGCAAGAAGCTGGGCTGGCCCTGGCCGCCGTTCGAGGTGCCCCAGGAGATTCTCGACTTCTGGCGCCAGGCGCTCGAGCGCGGCCGCACGGCCGAGACCGAGTGGGCCGCGCGCCTCTCGGCGTACCGCAAGGCGTTCCCCGCCGAGGGGGCGGAGCTGGCGCGCATCGTCGAGGGGCGGGCCTCCCAGGCGTGGCAGGCGCCGCTGGAGGCGCTGCGGCAGGGCTGGCTCAAGGAGGCGCCGCCGGCCGACGCCACCCGGGCCGCCTCGGGCAAGGTGCTCGATACGATCGGCATGACCCACCCGGACCTGCTGGGGGGGTCGGCCGACCTCACCCCCTCGAACAACACGCGCGCCAAGGGCTTCGGCGATATCGCCCCGGGCAAGTTCGCCGGCAAGTACGTGCGCTATGGCGTGCGCGAGCACGGCATGGGCGCCATCATGAACGGGCTCGCCCTGCACGGCGGCGCGGTGCCCTACGCCGGGACCTTCCTCACCTTCTCCGACTACATGCGCCCGGCGATCCGGCTGGCCGCGCTGATGAAGCTCCAGGTGATCTACGTGTTCACCCATGACAGCATCGGCCTGGGCGAGGACGGCCCGACCCACCAGGCCGTCGAGCACTACGCCGCGCTGCGCGCCATCCCGAACCTGTACGTGATCCGCCCCGGCGATACCCGCGAGACGCTCGAGGCCTGGCAGGTGGCGCTGGCCCGCCAGGATGGGCCGACGGCGCTGCTCCTGACCCGCCAGAAGATCCCCACCCTGCCCGGCACGGGCGCGGGCGGGCTCGCCAAGGGCGGCTACGTGCTGGCCGAGCCGCCGGCCGGGCTGCCCCTCCAGGCGCTGCTGCTCGGCACCGGCTCCGAGCTGCACTTGGCGCTCGGCGCCCACGACGCGCTGGCCAAGGACGGCATCGGCGCCCGCGTCATCAGCATGCCCTGCTGGGAGCTGTTCGAGGCCCAGCCCGAGGCGTACAAGCAGCACCTGCTGCCCCGGGCGGTCGAGTGCCGCGTGGCCATCGAAGCCGGCGTGGCCCAGGGCTGGGAGCGCTACCTGGGCGGCCGCCACAGCCTGGTCGGCATGAAGTCCTTCGGCGCCTCGGCCCCGGCCGAGGAACTCTTCAAGCACTTCGACATCACCGTGGAGGCTGTCGTGCGGGCCGCCAAGCGCCAGTTGGCGTCGTAAGGGGAAGGGCGGCCGGGCAGTGCATGTTGGCGAACACCGGCAGGAGGAGCGGCGCCTCGTGGGTCAAAACACGGCACGCGGGGCGCCGGCCGGGCGTTCTTCCTTGAGAGCGAACGCCATGCCGTTCAAGAAGAAGCCCGCGAAGAAGAAGCTGCGCCAGGAGTTGCAGGATCACGGCGTCGAGCGGTTCATCCACGACACGGATCGGGAGGATTGGCCCACCCTCACCTCTGAGCTGTACCGGCGGGTGATCGAGAACTGCCCGTTCGGCGTGGCCATGATCACCAGGACCCGCGACCGGAACCTCACGCGCCTCGAGGTGCGCGTCAACCCCGACTTCGAGAACGAGGACGTACCGAAGTTCATCCGGCGCTATTTCCGCATCTCGCACTACGACGGCATCTTCCACGCCGTCGAAGGGCTGGTGAAGGAGGGGCCGCACGACCTCTACAAGATCGTCGGGCCCAAGCTCGGCCTGCCCCTGCACAGCCTGATCTACCGCATCGAGCACCACCGGCGCGAGGAGCTGAAGGCGCTGCTGGTGTTCGGCGGCGAGCGGCTGGAAGGACAGATGGAGAACCGCCTGCGTACCGTGATGGAGATCATGGAATCGCCGGTGCGCGGCGCGGCGGTCGGCGCGGCGGCCGCATGGGTCGCGCCGCCGCCGCCCGCCGAGGACGACACCCGGCTAGAGGAGCTGCTGGCGCGGCTGCGGCTGATCCGGCACGAGCAGCTCGTCAACACCGATCTGGACGAGGTGGCGGCGCTCGTCAACGGGCTCGAAGCGGAGTTCGGGGGGATGCCCGCGCCGCTGCAGGTGAAGTACACTGCCCTGCGGGATTACCTCGTGCGCCAGCGCGCGGGCCAGAGCGCCGCGGCGGCGCCTGCGCCGCCTCAGCAGGGCCGCACCCCGCAACCCAACTGGGCCGTGCCCCAAGGCCCCGACCAGGACCGCTCATGAGCGAGCCCGCCCCCCGCATCCAGATCGCGCCCTCGCTCCTCTCGGCGGATTTCGGGCGCCTCGACGAGGAGATCGCGGCCGTGCATCAGGCGGGCGCCGACTGGGTGCACCTGGACGTGATGGACGGCCGGTTCGTCCCCAACCTCACCTTCGGGCCGCCCGTGGTGAAGCGCCTCGCCAAGCGCGCCGGGCTGGTCTACGATGCGCACCTGATGGTGCTGGAGGCCGATGGGCTGCTGGGCGACTTCGCCGAGGCCGGCTGCCACCGCGTCTCCATCCACGCCGAGGCCTGCCCCCACCTGCACCGCTCGATCCAGGCCATCCACGGCCACGGCATGAAGGCGGGCGTGGCGCTGAACCCGGCCACGCCGCTCTCCGCCATCGAGTGGGTGGTCGAGGAGCTGGAGCTGGTGCTGCTGATGTCGGTGAACCCCGGCTTCGGCGGCCAGAGCTACATCCCCCAGGTCACGCGCAAGGTGGCCGAGCTGCGCGCGCTGATCGAGCGGCGCGGGCTGGCGGTGCCGATCCAGGTGGATGGGGGCATCAACACGGCCACCATCGCGGAAGTGGCGGCCGCCGGCGCCACCGTGTTCGTGGCCGGCACGGCCGTGTTCGGCCGCCCCGATTACCGGGGCGCCATCGCCGAGCTGCGGCGCCTGGCCGAAGCGGCCGCCCCCTCCCGATCCGCCAGCCCGGCGGCGGGCCGCGCGGCAGCCACCCGCTGAGCCCGACGCGCCGGGCCCGCCGGCGGCCGGCAGCGGCGGCCCGACCTTCTCATCATGCGGAGGCGCATGCTGTTCAGGAAGAAGAAGGTGAAGGACAAGTCGCTCCGCGAAAAGCTCCAGAGCCACGACGTGGCGCGGTTCATCCACGTCACGGAGCGCGAGGACTGGCCGACCCTCTCCGCCGAGCTGTTCAAGCTGGTGATCGCCAACTGCACGTTCGGCGTCGCGGCCATCACCAAGATCCAGGACGGCCGCATCCGGCGGCTGGAGCTGAAGGTCAATCCCGACTTCCCCAACGAGGAGATTCCGCGCTTCATCCGCCGCAACTTCCGCATCGGCCACTACGACGGCATCTTCCACAGCGTCGAAGGGCTGGAGCAGGAGGGCGCGCACGACCTCTACCGGATCGTCTCGCCCAAGCTGGGGCTGCCCATGAACAGCCTGATCTACCGCGTCGAGCACAAGGCCCGCGAGGACCTCAAGGCCCTGCTCGTCTTCGGCGGCGAGCGGCTGGAGGGGCAGATGGAAAACCGCCTGCGCATGGTGGCCGAGCTGATGGAGGCCCCCACCAGCGGCGAGGTGATGGAGACGGAGCCGGAAGTGCTGCCCCAGGCGCCGGGGGAGGACACGAGCGCCGTCGATGCGCTGCTGGCCCGCCTGCGCCAGTTCAAGATCGAGATGCTCGCCAGCACCGACCCCTCCGAGGTCGCGGAGCTGGTCAACGGGCTGGAGGAGGTCATCATGCACCAGCCCGCGCCGCTGCAGCTCAAGTACAAGGTGCTGCAGGAGCACTTCGTCAAGCAGCGGACCGGGGGCGAGCCGGCCGCCAAGGAACGCGCGCCGCAGCCCACCTGGCGCGTCTCCCGCGGTCCCGACCACGACCGTTCCTGAGCCTGTCGCCCCCACGAGCGGAGCCGGACGCGCCGGCCGCCCGTCGGCGCCGTACCCGAAGCCATTCGCGGGCCGTGACGCAGCATCCGTTCGCCCCCTCGCCTTGATCTTTTGCGCGATCGCCCCGATAGTTGGGGCGGAACTGCATGGCTGCGCGGGGGCACCCCGCGCCCCATCCGCCGCACACTTGCCCCCCAAGTGGCCCGCCCATGCCGCACGAGCTGATCGACTTCCGCAGCGATACGGTCACCCGCCCCACGCCCGCCATGCGCAAGGCCATGGCCGAGGCGGAGGTGGGGGACGACGTCTTCGGCGAGGACCCCACCGTCAACGCGCTGCAGGACGAGGTGGCGGCGCTGTTCGGCAAGCAGGCGGCGCTGTTCGTCTCCTCGGGCACCATGGCCAACCAGGTGGCGCTCAAGGCCCACACGCAATCGGGCGACGAGGTGGTGGCCCATCCCCAGGCCCACATCGTGCGCGCGGAGAGCGCGGGCGGCGCCGCCCTCTCCGGCGTGCACTTCCGCACCGTGGGCAACGCCGACGGCACCGTGACTGCCGAGCAGGTGCTCGGCGTCTACCAGGCGGGCGACGACCCCCACTACGCCCCCACGCGCCTGGTGTGCCTGGAGAACACCCACAACGCCTGCGGCGGCAAGGCCATCGGCCTGGCCGGGATCGAGGCGGTGGCGCGCGTGGCCCGCGCAAAGCGGCTCGCCCTGCACCTCGATGGCGCGCGCGTGCTCAACGCCTGCATCGCGCTCGACGTGAAGCCTGCGCGCATGGCCGCCCCGTTCGATTCCCTCACGCTCTGCTTCTCGAAGGGGCTCGGGGCGCCGGTCGGCTCGATCATCGCCGGGCGGCGCGACTTCATCGCGCGCTGCACCCGCTTCCGCAAGATGTTCGGCGGCGGCACGCGCCAGGCGGGCATCCTGGCCGCGGCGGCTCGCCACGCCCTCGCCCACCACGTCGAGCGGCTGGCCGAGGATCACGCCAACGCCCGGCGCCTGGCGGAAGGGCTGTTGGAGACGGGCCAGGTCGAGTTGCCCTACGGCCTGCCCGAGACGAACATCGTGTTCTTCCGCGCCACCAGCCCCCAGGTGAGCCAGGAGCGGCTGGCGGACGC
>JACQKK010000082.1 GCA_016204605.1 Candidatus Lambdaproteobacteria bacterium | reverse complement strand
GCCGAGCGTCCCCGCCAGGCCGTTGCCGTAGCCGATCAGCATGCTGGGCCAGATCACCGCATGGAAGACGATGTTGTCCTTGCCCATGAAGTAGTAGTGCTCGGCGGCGGGGTTCTGCCACCACTCGCGCCAGGCCTCGGGCCGGCCGACGTGGTTCGCCCATTCGATGCTGGCCGAAAGGTAGCCGATCACCGCATCGAACCAGACGTAGATCTTCTTCGTCGCCAGCGTCTCGTAGTCGGGCAGGGGGATGGGGATGCCCCAGTCCAGATCGCGGGTGATGGCCCGCGGCTGGAGGTTTTCGAGCAGGTTGAGCGAAAACGCGCGCACGTTGGCGCGCCAGTGGTGCTGGTCTTCGATCCAGCGCCGCAGCGGGTCCACGAACGCCGGCAGGTTCAGGAAGAAGTGCTCCGACTCCCGGAACACGGGCGGCTGGCCATCGGTCTTCGAGCGCGGCTCGATCAGCTCGATCGGGTCCAGCTGCTTGCCGCAGGTGTCGCACTGGTCGCCGCGCGCCTCCTGGTAGCCGCAATGGGGGCAGGTGCCCTCGATGTACCGGTCGGGCAGCGTGCGCCCGGTGGCCGCGGAGAACGCCCCCAGCGTGGTCTTCTTGAAGATGTGGCCCTTCAGGTAGAGCGTCCGGAACAGGTCCTGGGTGACCGCATAGTGGTTGCGGGTGGTGGTGCGGGTGAAGAGATCGTAGCTCAGCCCGAGGTGGAACAGGTCGTCGCCGATGACGCGGTTGTAGCGATCGGCCAGGGCCTGGGGGGTGACGCCCTCCTTTTCCGCCTGGACGGTGATGGGCGTGCCGTGCTCGTCGGTACCGCTCACCATCAGCACGTCGTTGCCGGCCAGGCGATGGTAGCGGGCGAAGATATCGCTCGGCACGCCGAAGCCCGCGACGTGGCCGATGTGGCGCGGCCCGTTCGCGTACGGCCACGCCACGGCGATCAGCACCTTCTTCGGCATGCGCTTGGGCGGCGGGTTCGGGTGAAGGAAGGCTGCGGGCGCGGCGGCCCCGGAAGCGGGGCAGGCGGGAGCGGGAGCCGGGGGGCGGGCGGCCCGGCCGCCGCCACCCGCTCCGATCGGACCCTGAGCCGATCGGGCCGCGGATCGGCTAGAAGAATTCGGCGAGCCGCTGGTGGGTATCCTGGACGTGGAACGGCTCCACCTTGAGGGCGGTGGCGCCCTTCTTCACCCACAGCCGCACCATGGCGATGGCCGAGCCGTCGGACTTGACCAGGTGCGGCAGCTCCTCGGCGTAGACGATATCGGCCACCCGGAACTCGTAGAAGAACGATTGCCGGCTGAAGGCGTCGTTCACCAGCAACACCTTGCCCGCGTCCGGGCCGTTGCGGGGCGAGCCGCTGAACGCCACCGCGATCTGCTCGAGCCGGTTGGGCTCGTACCGGGGTACATCCAGTTGATAGCGGGAAAACAGCGTCACTGAATCCATGGCACCCGTCCGGGGCAGGTGAAGACCGCGTGTCTGGACACGTCAGCGCCGTGCCGAGACTCCCCACATCTTAGCCTGATCCGCCGGCGGCCGCAAAAGCTCGGGCGCATCGGGACGACGGGCCCCGACCGCCACCCGCGCTCCGCAGCGTCCCTACTTCGCCCCCGCATAGAGCATATACTTGTCGTAGGCGATGCGGGCCTCTTCCATGCGGTTCATCCGCTCCAGCACGATCTTCTTGAGCGCATAGACGTGGTGGTTCGCCTCGTCCTGGGCCTCCGCCTGGGTGCAGGCGCTCAGAGCCTCCTCGGTGTTGCCCCGGGCCAGCAGCAGCTTGGCCATCAGCAGCAGCGAGGGCACGGACGCCGCCACGTCGAGCGCGCGGGCCGCCAGCACCTGGGCCTTTTCGAACAGCTCCGCGCGCTTCGCCTCGTCCCGCTGCTTGATGGCGAGCTGCAGCAGCGCGGTGGCATGGTTGCGCAACGCCACGTCGTACTTGGGATCGGTGGCGATGGCTCGTTCGAAGTGATTGAGCGCCGCGGCGACCTGCTGCTGCTGGAGCAGCAGGATGCCCATGTTGTTGTTCGCGACGGCGTTGTTCGCGTCGGTGGCCAGCGTCTTGACGATGATCATCTTCTTGCGTTCGAGCGTGGCCTCCTTCCTTTTCCCCAACCGCTCGTAGATGCGCGCCGTCGCGACGTAGTAGTGTTCCGCGAACGGGTTGCGGGCGATCGCCTCCCCGAAGTTGGTCAGGGCGGCTTCCAGCGCGCTGCGGCTGCCCTTGCGGGCCATGGAGGCACCCAGCCCCGCATAAGCCTCGCCGCAGTTCGGATCGAGCGCGAGCGCCTTGCTGAACGCGATCATCGCCTGGGCGAAGTTCTTCCGCTCGATCAGCGCGTTGCCTTCGGCGACGTGGCGTAGGGGCGTGGCGCGGCGGAACAGCCGCACCGGATTCAGCCGGGCCAGCAGGCCGCCCTGGGCGCCGTCGGGCGCGAGCAAAGGCGGGGGCGCCGCTCCCGCCCCCGACTCCGGCACCGGCGCGGTGGCCGCCGGTTGAGCGGGCTGCGGCTTCGCCGCCGCCTGCGCGACGGTCGGGGCAGCCGCGGGGGTGGTGGGCTCGGCCATTTCGTTACGCGATGATGGGGCACGGGTGGAGGCGCAGGCGGCTCTCACAGCCGAGACGCCATCACAAATCGCGCTGCCGCGCAAGCGTCCGGCCGCTTCCGCCGGTGTCACAGCTTGCCGGAAGCGTGCAGGGTATCGCGCCGCCTCGCCCCCGCCGCGGGCGCGGCGACCCCCTCTCCGTGCAGGAGCGGGAGCGCCGGGGTGGGTGAGGCCGCAGCGTCCCCACCCCTGCCCCTCCCCACCAAGTGGGGAGGGGTGATTGCATCCCGCGCGGGTGGCTGATCAGGGCTCCCTCCCTCTCCACCAGGAGCGAGAGGGCCGGGGTGGGTGAGGCCGCCGGCAGAGCGCCTGTATCCGATCGGAGCCAATGGCCAAGGCCCCCGCCGCGCTTGGGCAGGCATCACTCCGGCCGGCGCCCCGCGCGGGTCGCTCCGCGCGGGGCGGGAGCCGGTAGGCAACGGGGCGGAAATGGTGTAGAACGCAACCGTCCTCGGAGGCCCCCTCCACCCGGAGCCGGGGCTCAGCCGCGGCGACGAACCTCGCCGGCACGCGGGCGCGTCATCCGAACACCGAAAGGGCAGCCATGGCTTGGGCGGAAAGCATCGTCAGCGTACTCAGGAAGAACAACGTGCGGTTCCTCAACTACGTGCCCGACACCAAGATCGAGAAGATCCTCGAGGCGGCGCGGCAGCTCGGCGGCTTCGAAGTGCTGCCCCTCGCCCGGGAGGAGGAGGGCATCGGCGTGGTGTGCGGGCAGGCCATCGGCGGCGGGCGCGGCGTGCTGCTCTGCCCCACGGCTGGGCTGGGCAACTCGATCAACGCGCTGGCGTCGCTGGCCATTCCCTACCGCATCCCCTGCCCGATCATCATCGGGGTACGCGGCGACCTGGGGGAGTTCAACCCGGCGCAGGTGATGATGGGGCAGGCCACCCAGGACATCCTCGGCGCCCTGCGCATCCCCACCTACCGCATCACCCGCGAGGACGAGACCGAGAAGCTGACCGACGGCGCCCTGCGCATCTGCTACGCCAGCGAGGGGCCCGTGGCCATCCTCGTCACCAACGAACTGGCAGGCTGGAAGGAAGGAAAAGAACGCAAATGATCGATCGCACCGAAGCCTCGAAGTACCTCGTCGGCAAGCTGAAGGACGAGCTGGTGGTGACCTCGCTCGCGAACGAGAAGTACGATCTCCAGTCCTGCGGGGACCGCGCCCGGAACTTCTACAACTGGAACGCGATGGGGATGGCTTCGTCGCTGGGGCTGGGGCTGGCCATGGCGCGGCCGGAGCTGAAGGTGATCGTGTACGACGGCGATGGCTCGCTGCTCATGAACCTGGGCTCGCTGACGACCATCGCCTCGCGGGAGCCGAAGAACCTGATCCACATCGTGTGGGACAACCGCAGCTACGCCATGACCGGCGGGCAGCCCACCGCCACCGCCTTCCACACGGACCTGGCCAAGGTGGCCGAGGGGGCCGGCTACCCCAAGGTCGAGCGCGTGGAGACGCTGGCGGCGTTCCGGCAGGCAGCCGATCGCGCGCTCAAGGAACCGGGCCCCTGGTTCATCCACTGCCTGATGGAAGAGAAGCCCGTCAAGGGCGGCGGCCTGCCCAGCCCCACGGCCATCAAGCAGCGCTTCATGGACGCGCTCGGCGTGCACCACTAGCGCCCGCAGATTCCGGGACGGGGTCGTGCGGGTGAAGGCGGGGAGCGGCATGGAGCGGCAAAGCGCGAGCGCAGCCCGCCGCCGGGAGTGGGGGCGTCCGCCGGCTTGGCCAGCCCCGTCCACGCCCCGATCTCGCACCGGGCGGCGCTCCACCCCGCCCGGCAATCCCTCTCCTTCTTGCGGTCCCGCCATTCCATGCGCATTCTGGGGCTTGACCCCGGCAGCCGGGCGACGGGGTGGGGCGTGATCGTCCACGAGCGCCACCGGAGCCGCTATCTCGCCAGCGGCACGCTGCGGCTGGGGGCGGAGCGCCCCCTGCCCGAGCGGCTGCTGCGCCTGGCCGAGGGGATCGAGGGCCTGCTGCGCGACCACGCGCCCGACACCTGCGCGATCGAGCAGATCTTCAGCGCGCGCAACGCCCGCTCGGCGCTGGTGCTGGGCCATGCGCGGGGGGTGATCGTCGCGACCCTGGCGCGGGCGGGGCTGCCGATCCACGAGTACGCCCCGGCCCTGGTGAAGCAGGCGGTGGCGGGGGCGGGGCGCGCGGACAAGGAGCAGGTGCAGCGCATGGTGGCGGTGCTGCTCAACCACCGCGGCGCGATGTCGGAGGACGAGTCCGACGCCCTGGCGGTCGCCCTGACCCACGCCGCCAACACCCGCTTCGAACCCCGTTCGTAGAGCGCCGATGATCGGCTACCTGGAAGGGCGACTGCGGGCACGGCTGGGAGATTCCCTGCTGGTGCAGACGGCAGGGGGCGTCGGCTACCAGGTGCACGTGCCCGCTGGGCTGCTCGCCCGCGAGACCTCCGGCGAGGGCGCCATCCACCTGCACGTCGTGACCCTGGTGCGCGACGAGGAGATCGCGCTCTACGGCTTCGAGAACCCGCAGGACAAGGCGCTGTTCCAGCTCCTGCTCAAGGCCACCGGGGTCGGCCCGAAGCTGGCGCTGGCGATGCTCTCCGTCCACCCGCTCGACGTGCTGACGACCGCCATCGTGGGCCAGGACATCGCCGTGCTGACGACGGTGCCCGGCATCGGCAAGAAGACCGCCCTCCGGCTGTGCGTCGAGCTGAGCGACCGGCTCGCCAAGGCCGCGTCGCCGCCCGCGACGCCAGGCAGCCCGCGCATGGACCTGATCTCCGCCTTGACAAACCTGGGCTTTCCGGAAAAGGATGTGCTTGCCATCGTGCCCAAGCTCCCGCCCGAGGGAGGGCCCTTCTCCGATCAGATCCGCCAGGCGCTGGCCCTGCTCGGCCGGCGCTGAGCTTACTCCGCGAGCGTGTGCCATGGCCCTGAACAAAGCGATGCTGATCGGCAACCTCGGGCGTGATCCCGAGATCCGCTACACCAAGTCCGGCGAGGCCGTGGCCAACTTCACCCTGGCCACCTCCGATGTCTGGCGCGACAAGGCCGGCGCCAAGCAGGAAAAGACCGAGTGGCACAACATCGTGGCCTTCGGCAAGCTGGCGGACCTGGTGCAGACCTATCTAAAGAAGGGTCGGCGTGTGTACGTGGAGGGTCGGCTCCAGACTCGGGACTGGGTGGACAATCAGAATGTGAAGCACTACCGCACGGAAGTCGTCGCCAACAACGTGCAGTTCCTCGACCGCACCCAGGGCGAGGGCGGGCCGCGCGCCGAGCCCGGCTACGGCGAGGGCCCGCCGGAAGCGGGCGTACTGAACCGCACCGCTGCGCCCCGCGACGCCCCTGCACGGGGTGCCCCCGAGCGGGGCGCCCCCGATCGCAGCGGCGATCCCGGCCCCGAGCCGCGCTACGTGGAGGACGACATCCCGTTCTGACCATCCGGTTCCAGCCGGGCGCCCGCCCCTCGTTGTCGCGGCGGCCGCACTGTCCCCGGCCCACCCTCTCCTGGCGGAGCGCGAGGGTGAACCGAACCGGCAACCATGGCGCGCCGGTGCCTTGCTCCCTCCCCCCCTTGCGTTGGAGGGCCGGGGTGGGGGGGGGCCAGCGGCGGGGGTGACGCCGCCGGCCGCCGCGCCAGCTTTCATATGCACCGACCACCAATTCCCGCCCGCCTGAGCCACACGGCATCGCCCATGCCCTCGCCCATCGACATCGACAAGATCGCCCTGCTGGCCGCGCTGGAGCTGAGCGCGGAGGAGAAGCGCCAGTTCGCCGGCCAGTTCGAGGCGATCCTCGCGTACTTCCGCAAGATCGAGGAGGTGCAGCTTCCGGAGACGCTGCGGCCGGGCGAGGAGGAGGAGGGTCCGCTCTTCCGCGACGACGTCGCCCGCCCTGGTTCCACGCCCCCCGAGTCGTTCAGCCCCCACGTCGAGGACGGCCACTTCAAGGTGCCGCGCGTCATCGAGTAGCGGCCACCGCCGATCCCCGCTGACCGCATCGTCGTGCCCGGGGAACGGACGCGGGGCCCCAGGCTCCGCTTTCGCCAGATAGGCTTCCCGAGCCGATCTTCCCGGTTCATTCAACGTCGCAGGGCCGCGGGCCGGGCGGCCCGCCATCGTGCTCGGCGCCCCTGACGAACCCCGACCGGACGTCGCGGCTGCCCTGCCGATTCGATTGACAATGCCGTGAAAACTCGGTGTGGTGGGGAGGGGGGGATGCTGCGACGTCATCCGCGCCGTATCCGCACCTCAACCTCAATCCTATGGAGGCCTATGTAACCCCATTCGTTCGGAGGCGTATGAGCAAACACACGTTCATGTTGTGGTCTCTCGCCATTCTGGGTGCTGGTCTGCTCGGCGCGTCGCCGGGATTCGCGAAAAAATACGGGGGAACGCTTCAGGCTCTGCAGGCAGGGAGTCCGCCCAGCCTGTCCATCCATGAGGAGGCCACGGCAGATACCGCGTGGCCGATGATGCCGGTCTACAGCAATGTCGTGCTGTTCGATCAGTTGCAGGCCAAGGAGAGCCTGGATACCGTCGTCCCGGAGCTGGCGGAAAGCTGGAGCTGGCAGGATGCGGGCCGCTCGCTGACGTTCAAGCTGCGCCCGGGCGTGAAGTGGCACGATGGGCGACCGTTCACAAGCGCCGATGTCAAGCACACCTTCGACGTGGTTCGCGGGGTCGCGTCGGACAAGCTCAAGCGCTCGCCGCGCAAGACCTGGTATTTCAACGTCGATAAAGTCGTCACCGAAGGGGACCTGGTGGTGACTTTCCGGCTGAAGCGGCCGCAACCCTCGTTGCTGATCATGCTGGCCTCGGGCTATTCGCCGGTCTACCCGGCCCATGTTTCGCCGGACGCTCTGCGCACGACGCCCGTGGGCACCGGCCCCTTCACACTCCAGGAGTACAAGCGGGACCAGTTCATTGCGGTGACGAAGAACCCGGCGTACTTCGTGAAGGGCCGACCCTACCTGGATGGCGTGCGCTACTACATCATCAGGAGCAAGGCTGCACGCCACGCGGCGCTCGCCCAGCAGCAGGCGGATGTGGATGTGCAGTTCGCCACGACCAAGCCCGACATGGAGACCCTCAAGTCGCTGGCGCCGGAAATGTCCTTCAATCCGACCACGCGCGCGGCGTTCACCAACGTGGTCTTCAACACCAAGAAGCCTCCCTTCAACGACGCAAGGCTGCGTCGGGCGGTGAGCTTGGCCCTGGGGCGGGAGCCGTTCATCCGCAGCGTGTTCCAGGGGGGCATGGTTCCCGGCGGCATCAACCTGCCGCCGCCCGATGGCGCCTGGGGCCTCCCTAAGGATCGGCTGGGCATTCTGCCCGGTTACGGCGACCTCGTGAAGAACCAGGAGGAGGCCCGCGCCATTATGACGGAGCTGGGCTTCAGCGAGACAAAGCCCCTGACCACCATTTTGAGCACGCGCACGTCGCCGACCTATGTGGAACCCGCCGTATGGACGGTGAGCGAGCTCAAGCACATCTGGATCAACGCGGAGATGAAGCAGATCGAATCGGGGTTGTGGTTCGGCGTGGTCGCGCGGCGCGATTTCACGATCGCGCTCAACTCGACCGCGTTCGGCGCCGACGATCCGGATATCGCCTTCTACGAAAACTACAGTTGCGACTCCCAGCGCAACTACTCGGACTACTGCAACCCGAAGGCGCAAACGCTCTTCGACGAGCAATCGAAGGAGTTCGACGCCGTAAAGCGGCAGAACCTGGTGTGGGAGGCCGAGCGCATCCTGCTCACCGATGTGGCCCGTGTCATCTTCGGCTATCGCATCAACTACAACGCCATGTGGCCCTACGTGAAGAATCTGGTGCCCCACCAGACCCACTACAGCTACGGGCGCATGCAGGACGTGTGGCTGGACAAGTGAGCCCGCCCGCGCGCTGGCGGGTGCCTTTCCTCGCACACGGCGCGGGCGCGGCCCGCGCCTAGAAGAAGATGAACGTGACCAGGATGAAGACGGGGATCAGCACGATCAGGGAATAGAGCATGTAGCCGAAGAAGCTCGGCATCTTGATGCCCTGGCCCTCGGCGATGGCCTTGACCATGAAGTTCGGGCCGTTGCCGATGTAGGTGTTGGCGCCCATGAACACCGCGCCCACCGAGATCGCCTCCAGCACCAGCACCCCCTGCGGGTGGGTGGTCATCTGCACGGCCTGCTCCAGCCCCAGCGCACCCATCGCGGTCGCGAGGAAGGTGAGATAGGTCGGGGCGTTGTCGAGGAAGCTGGAGAGGATGCCGGTCGCCCAGAAATACTTGGCCGGCGTGTCGATGCCCAGCTCCGCGCCGCGCGCATTGAGCAGGATCAGCGCGGGGATCATGGTGGTGAAGATGCCGATGAACAGATACGCCACCTCGCGGATCGGCCCGTAGTTGAAGTTGTTCTGGGTGCGGATCTCGCGGGAGGTCACGGCGAGCGAGATCGCCGCCAGCGCCACCATCAGCCCGTCGCGCAGCAGGTTCTGCAGGTGCAGCTCGCCGAGGTCGCCCACGCGGATCACCGGCTCCAGGTGCAGCGAGCCGCTCAGGATCACGGCGCCCACCACCCCCAGCAGCAGCAGGATGTTGACCTTGCCCTCGATGCGGATGCTCAGCTTGCCGGCGTTGGGCGCGGGCTCGGCCAGCAAGCGGTCCAGCACGTAGAAGCCCCCCAGCACCAGGGCGGAGGAGAACGCCCAGATCGGCGTCAGCACGAGCGTCCAGAAGAACGGCACCCCCTGCAGGAACCCCAGGAACAGCGGCGGGTCGCCGATCGGCGTCAGCGAACCGCCGATGTTGCACACCAGGAAGATGAAGAACAGCACCACGTGCACCTGGTTCCTGCGGTGGGCGTTGCTGCGGAGCAGCGGGCGGATCAGCACCATGGCCGCGCCGGTGGTGCCGATCACGCTGGCCAGCAGCGTGCCCACAAACAGGAACGCCGTATTGACCGCCGGCGTCGCCGGCATGTCGCCCGCGATCAGGATGCCGCCCGAGATCACGAACAGCGAGCCCAGCAGGATTATGAACGCGACGTACTCCTCGTACGTCGAGAACACCTTCGGCCCGTAGGCGGCCTTGAAGGTGAGGTCGGCCGGCACCGAGAGCACCATCAGCAGCAGCGCCACCACCATCCAGAACGCGCTGACCTTGCCGAAGTGGTGCTCCCAGAAGTGCGCCGCGAGCAGCGGGAACACCGCGATCGAGAGCAGCATGCCGATGAAGGGCGCGACGGTCCACACGGGCGGGACGAATCCCGTCCGGGCCGAGGTCTCCGCGGCCAGGGCCGCCGAGCCGTCGCAGGCCACCAGCACCGCCGCCACCAGGGCCGGCACAAGGGCAGACGGTCTCCAGAGCCGGGGGGTCATCGGATGGCCTGCTGGGCGGGGGGTGCGGGCGGCGTGTGCTGCCGCTGCGGCCGGAGGCTGCCGGCGCCAGGGCGACCCCCTCGTCGCGGCGCGACCGGCATATAGGGCCAGGGGAAGCAGCGCGGGTCGCCGATTGGTGTACCATCCCAGCCACCGCGCCGCAAGCCGCCTGGCGCCGGGCGGCAGGGCCAACGCATTCTCTGCGTGGCCCGTACCGCGCCGAGGGGCGGAACTGATAACCTGATGCCGCGTAAATCTGCTCTGCGCGCGGTTCGCATGGCGTGCCGGCCTCGATCACTCGCGAGGCGCGCCGGTCGTTGCCCGGGCACCCCGCCCCGGCCTGCCGCAACCCCCCCCCCCGCAAGGGCGGGGAGGGCCGGAGGAGGAGTCTCGCGGGCGATCCGTCGCGGCAGGTGGGTAGCGACGACGTCGGCCGGCGACCGATCTGGCGTTGGCGCTGGCCCTGCGCCGAAAGCAGATGCCTTCGGCCGCCGCCGGTGCTACACTCCTTCTCCCTCTAATTTCCCGAGGTGAGCGACGAGGCAACCGGATCACACCGCCGGCCCCCGGCCGGCCCAACGGGAAAGGAGACGCCATGGCGATCGTGACCATCACCCGCGCACTCCACAGCGGCGGGGAGATCGTGGCAGAGGAAGTGGCCCAGGCGATCGGCGCGCGCTGCGTCAGCCGCCAGGTGCTGATCGAGGCCGCGAAGCACTACCACGTCCCGGAAAACAAGATCGAAGGCGTGTTCGAAAAGACGCCCTCGTTCTGGGAGCGCATGACGGAGAGTCGGCGCACCTATCTGGCGTTCATCCAGGCGACCCTGGCCGATTTCGCCAGGGACGACAACCTCGTCTACCACGGCAACGCCGGCCAGGAGCTGCTGCGCGAGGTTCCGCACGTGCTCAAGGTGCGGCTGCTCTATCCGGCCGAGCAACGGGTGCAGACCATCATGGCCCAGTTCGGTCAGACCCGGGAACAAGCCGAGCGCTACGTGCTCCAGATCGACGACGACCGCACCAAGCGCATGCGCTACCTGTTCAACCAGGACTGGCGCGATCCCTCGCGCTACGACCTGTGGATGCGGCTGGAGCGGATCACCAAGGACGAGGCCGTGGCGCTGATCCTCCACGTCCTCCAGCAGCCGACGTTCCAGCTCAGCCCCGAGCGGCGCCCGGCGTTCGACGACTTCATCCTCAAGTGCCAGATCTACGCCCAGCTCGCCGCGGTGCTGGTGGGGCGACTGAGCCTGGTGACCGTGATCGTGAAGGACGGCGTGGTCACGCTGCAGGGGACGCTGACCTCGCACGAGTCCATGATCGAGCACATCGTGCACGAGATCGAGCAGTTGCCGGGCGTCAGGGAGGTCCACAACGAGATCGTCGTGGGCCTCGTCTACCACGAGTGGAACGTCTAGCCCGCAGCACCTCACCCGCCCCGGCCCTCCCTCTCCGTTGACGGCGAGGGCGGGGGCGCCGGATCGGCTCCCAGCACGGCTTGGCGCTCCTTCCCCCTCTCCAATTCTTGGAGAGGGGGAGAGGTTGCGCGGGGCCCCTACCGCTCGGGTGCGGCGAGGGGGTGGTAGGCGCGGTAGGCCGCCTGGAAGTCGGGCGCGTTGACGTGGGCGTAGAGCGCCGTGGCTTCCAGCCGCCGGTAGCCGAACAGCGCCTTCAGCGCATCGAGGTCCATCCCCGCCAGCAGCAGGTGGATCGCGAAGGAGTGGCGCAGGCTGCGCGGGTTGAACGGCTTCTCGATCCCGGCCTGCCTG
>JACQKK010000081.1 GCA_016204605.1 Candidatus Lambdaproteobacteria bacterium | reverse complement strand
ATCCTTGCGGGCCTGGGCCGCCTTGCCCCACTCCACGTAGATCTGGCCGAGGAACCCGCGCACCTGGGCCTGGAACTTGGGGTCGTCGATGGAGCCGAGCAGCTCCTGATACGCCGCCACGAGCGGCTCGTACTGCTTGCGTTGGAGCAGCGCCTCGCCCAGCGCGGCGGTCAGCTCGTGGCGTTGGCGCCACTCGGCGGGCTTGAGCAGCTTGAGCCCGGCGCGGAACTGCTTGAGCGCGGAATCGAGCGCCTTGCCGGCCGCCTCGCTCTGGCCCCAGGCGAGGTAGATGCGGCTCCGGTAGAGGCGCAGCTTCTCCGCCAGCTCGGGATCGGGGATGGCGGCGGCCAACCCCTCGAACAGGGCGATGCGCGTGGCGAACGCCTTGCGGGCGTCATACAGCCCATCCAGCTTGGCGGCGAGCCGCTGGCGCTCGGCCCGCTCGCCCGCCGGGAGCAACGCCATCGTCTCCTCGTAGAGCGGCTCCGCGTGCCGGGGCCGGTGCTCCTGCTCCTCGCGCTCGGCCCAGGTCACCAGGATGCCCCGCAGCTCCTCCTGGAGCCGGGCCTTGAGCGGCGGTTCGAGGGCGAGCGTCAAGGTCTGGCGGTAGTGCTGCGCCGCCTGGTCGAAGGCCCCCGTCTGCACGAGCGCCTGGCCCAGCGGGGTCAGCACCTGCGTCCGCTGCGCCGGAGGCTCGGCGGCGGCGAACCCCCAGGCTAGCCCCAGCTGTTCCGCGGCCGCGGCCGGGTGGTCGGCCCGCAGCTCGCTCGTGCCCCACTCGAACGCGGTCTCGCGGCGCAGGGCGGTCAGCCGGGCCTGATCCTGGGGCGTGCGCGCGAGCGGGGCGGCGCGGTCGTCCAGCGCCGCAGCCTCGGCGTAGCGGCTCTGGTTGATCAGAATCGCATGGATGCGCTCCGCCGGGGCCAGCGGCGCCAGCGTTCCCCCGAGCGGAGCGGCGGCGACCGCCCCGGCTGCCGGCTGGCCGGCGCCGGCCGCCGCCCTGGCGGAAGGGCCCTGATCGGCGGCCGGCTTGGCCAGCAGGAAGGCGAGGGCCTTCTCGTAGTGCTGCATGGCCACCGGCACCCGGCCCACCGCCTCTTCGGCCGTGCCGAGCCGATACTGCACCGCGGCCGTCTCGAGCACGCCGGGCTGGATCACGTCGAGCCGCCCGTAGGCCTCGATCAGTTGCTGCGGCTGGCCGAGGGCGCCATAGGCGCGCGCCAGCCGGTCGAACACGTCGTCGCTGCCGGCGATCTGGCGGTTGGTGAGCAGTTCCTCGGTCAGATTGACCAGGCGTGCGTATTGCCCCGAGCGCTCGTAGGCGTCGAGCAAGGCGCTCCACACGGGGTTGAAGTACTCGCGCTCCCGCACCAGCGCTTCGAGGTCCCAGGAGGCCCGCTCCCACTGCCCGGCCCGATACAGGCAGAACCCGCGCATGAACACCGCCTTCCTGCGCAGGTCGGGCTCGGTGAAGCCCGGCAGGGGTTCCATCAGCTTGAGCACGTCGGCGCAGTTCTCCTGCCGGTAGTAGATCGCGGCAAGCTGCAGGACGATCTCCGTGCGCGCCGGCGGCGAGAGGGTGCGGTCGGCCAGCCCGCTCCTCAGCAACGCCACCGCCTCGGGCTCCCGCTGCACGTCGGCCATCAGGCGGGCGCGGGCGCGCAGAATCGCGGGGTCGCGCGCGAAGGGGGCGGCCTTGGCGAGCTCCTCGTAGTCCTTGAGCGCGTCGCCCTTCCAGCCGCCCAGGTCGAACAGGCGGGCACGCTGGCGGAGCGCGAGCGGCCGGTACTGGGTATCGCCGCCGGCGAGGTAGCCATCGTACAGGGCGATGGCCTGCGTCACCGCGGCGGGGTGGGGCGGGTCGTGGACGCGCGCCTGGTTGAACATGGCGGCCCGCCAGTAGCGGGCCTCGGCCAGGTAGGCGGGCAGCGGCCCCCGCTCGACCGCCTGCTCGTAGTAGCCGAGCGCCTCCTCCCAGCGCTCCTGCTCCCGGGCGAGCCGGCCCAGCGTCATCAGCACCGGGGTGCGGTTCTCGGCCGTGTCCTCGCGGCCGATGTATCCCTGAAAGAAGGAGAGGGCCTTGTCCCGCTGGCCCTGCTTGAGATGGGCCCAGCCCGCCAGCCGCAGGTACGTGGTGCGCTCGCCGGCGGCGAGGGTCATGCCCGGGTCGATCCGGTTGAGCGCGTGCAGCGTGCCCGCGGCATCCTCGGCGGCGAGGCGCAGTTGCGCCTGCCAGAGCAGCGCCGCCGCTTTGTGGATCGAGCGCGGGTAGCCGGTGACGAGCTGTTCGAGCCTGGCATCGGCCTGCTGTGGCTGGCCCTGCTGGAGCAGCGGCAGGCTGCGCACGAGCGCCTCCTCCCGGAACGGGCTTTCGGCGAAGCCCTCGATCAGGCGGTCGTACGCGGCGAGCGCGCCGGCGGGGTCGCCGGTCGCGGCCAGCCCGCCGGCCAGCGCCAGCAGGATCTCGTCGGTGTACTTCCCGGCGGGGAACGCCTTGAGATACGCCTGGGCCGCCTGCACCAGCTCGAGCGGTTTGCCGCCCTGGCCTTGGGCGCGCACGGCCTGGGCCTGCCGGATTTCGGCCACGCTGGGTGCGGCATCGCGCTGCGCGCCGAGCGGCCCGGGCAGGCTCCCGGCCAGCGCGAGCGCCAGCGCGAGCACCCCCGCCGCCCCTACGCCGCGCCGCGAGCAGCGCGCGAGGATGCCGGGAACGACAGGCGGGGACGGACGGCGGGGTGCGATCACGAGGCTTCGCGGTTCGGTTCACCAGAGGGGGCCGGCGCCGGATGCGCCGGGCTCGGAGCGAGGGGGTGGCTGATCGGGTTTCGGCCGCCTTCCGTACAGGAGGAGCTGCGCCGGCGCTGCCCGGTTCAGGCGGGCTCGGCGCCCAGCCACGCGGCGAGCACCTCCCGATACCGTTCCGGGGATACGCCGCCGATCTCCACCCGCTTCTCGCGCGAGCCCGCGCCGGCCAGCAGGGTCACCGCCGAGGGCGGCACGCCGAAGGCGGCCGCCAGGAACCGCAGGCAGGCGGCGTTGGCCCTGCCCTCGCTGGGCGGCGCGGCCACCCGCAGGCCCAGCGCGTCGGGGCCGTGGGGCCCTGCCCATTCGGTGCGGCGCGCATTGGGCCGCAGGTGCAGGGTGAGCGTCACTGTGCCGTCCCGATAGCGCGCCGGCGCCGTATACGCGCGTTCACTCTTCGCCAACCCAGGCCCCCTTGTCTTCGGCGTCGGCGCTCAGGAACAGGTCGAGCCGCTCCTGGAGCTGGTCGATCAGGCGGCACAGCTCCTTGCGCTGGCCGGGAGTGATGCTGTCCTCAAGGTGATCGAGATTGCGCGCGATCACCTTGAAGGCGCGCACCGTATCGATGTAGCGCTGATCCATGGGCACGCCTTGTCGAATTCCGGCAAGGGCGGGGCCCCGCGGCCCCACGGACGCGGGTGCGCATGCGCCGAAGGCTCCGGCCGAGCCCGCACGGCACCCAAGCGCATGTTACCACCATCAGTGCCCCACGCGCCAATGGCCCCGTCGCGCAGTAGGGGTCAGTTTGTCGGAATCGAGCGGCCTGTCGCAGGAGCCTCACCCCCCGCCGGCTGGCGCGGCGTCCCCACCCCTGCTCCTCCCCACCAAGTGGGGATGGGTGATTGCATCCCGCGCGGGTGGCGGGTTCGGGTCTCCCTCCCTCTCCGGCGGGAGAAGGAGGGCCGGGGAGGGGGAGGCCGCCGGCTCAGAAATCGTAGCGCAGCTCGAAGAACAGCCGATCGTTGTCCTTCACCTTGAGGAACAGGGGATTGCCGGGGGAGCCGGGCTGGTAGACGATCACGCCCCCGGCGACCGAGAGCGCATCGGCGAGGAAGTACTTGGCGGACAGGCGCTGGAGGCTCCCGCTCTGCCCGCGTTCGCCGACGAGGAACGCCACGGCGACGAGTTGGAGCAACTGGTTCATGAAGTCGCCCCGATAGGCCAGCGCGTACTGGTTCACGTCCTCCAGGGCGCCATCGGGGCGGGCCTTGAGCGCCCGGTCGAAGGCGAACAGGTGGCGATTGGCCGCTTCGAGCGAGAGGGTGGTATCGGCGAAGCCCGTGTAGTCGAACCCGAGCAGGGCGTCGAGCCGGTCGAAGCGGGTGCCGGGCCGGTTGCAGAACTCGATCCCCTGGAGGTAGGCCGCCTCCGCCTTGAGCAGCCAGTTGCCCAGGGCCAGCGTCCCCGACGCCCCGCCCATGGTGAGCCGGCTGTGGCGCAGCAACTTGGCGCTCGGGCCGGCGCAGGAGCTCGCCGGTTGGAGCAGCTCCTGGTGGGCCTGCGGGTCGAACACCTGCGCCCAGTACAGCCCCAGGTCCCAGCCCGAGTAGTAGCCCTGGAACGCCAGGGCGTACTGGGTATTGGCGCCGCCGTCGGCCGGCTTGTCCTCGCGGGGCAGGGGCCGGCTGCCCGGAAAGAAGTCGCTCCCGTAGGGCGGGTCCTTGTTGAAGCGCACCTCGTGCAGCGCGATGGCGCTGAGCCGGCCCAGGCCGCCGACCTGGTAATCGAGGCGGGTCATAGTGACCGGCAGCCGCAGATCTTCGATATCGGCCAGCCCCGGCTCCCGGTTGTCGATCGGGTTGAGGATATCGACCACGCGCACGAAATCGGCCTGCCCCCACACGGCGATCTGCCGGCCCGCCTTCAGGTCGAGCGCCTGGAGGGGGGTGCCCTCCAGCCAGACCTCGCGCAGCTCGGCCTCCTGCCGCTGCCGGGAGAGCACGTCGTCGGTGTAGCGGCTCGCGCCGTTCAGGGTGTAGGCGAAGTCGTAGAACGCCTGCCCGCTGACGAAGCTCTTCCAGGCGGGGGTGTAGTCCTGCGTCCATTCCAGTTGCAGGCTGATGCGGAGCTTCGAGAGCCCCCGGAAGTCCGTGGCCCCCGGCGGCGGAGCCTTGTGGGCATAGTTGTACGAGCCGTCCAGCCGGGCGAAGCCGTCCAGCGACCCGCCCCGGCCGGTTTCGGCCGCCGGCCGACCGGTCGAGGGTCGCCCGCGCTTCTCGGCGGGAGGCGGGGCCGGCTCGGCCGGCCGCGGCGCGGGCGGGCCGGGCAATGGCGTGGATGGCGGCGCGGTCGGCGGTCTGGCCGGCGGGGCGTCGAAGCCCGAGAGGGCGTCTTCCACCGAGGGCGGCGTCTGCCCGGCGGGCGCTCCCGGCGCGGCCGGAGCTGCCGGGGCGGCGGGCTGCGGCGCGTCGAAGCCCGAGAGCGCCTCCTCCATCGAGGGCGGGCGCTCGGGCCGCGGCGCCTGCTGGCCCCAGGCGGGCAGCGCCGGCGCGGCGAGCAGGGCGGCGACCCCGAGGAGCAGGGTCGCGCCCGCCATCGGTCGCCTCGGGGTTCGATCCATACGGTGCGCTGCGGTGGGAGCGGATTCGGAAGCGCCGGCCGCCCCGGGGCCGCTCGCCCGGCGCCCGCCACGGCCGCCTGCCGCCCGGATCATACCCGCGCGAACAACTGCCGGCGCGGGCGGGCGGGGGTGGCCAGGTGCACCAGGGCCGGGCTGAGCACGAGATCGGCCACCAGCGCCAGCAGCAGGGTGATCCCGGTGAGCAGGCCGAAGTAGAACAGGTTGTTGAGCGAGGCGAGCATGAACAGCCAGAAGCCGATCACCAGCACCACGGAGGTGATGATCATGGCCCGGCCGGTGCCCTGCAGGGTTTCATGCACCGCCCGGCGCGAATCCCCCAGCCGGTGGTAGTAGCGCTGGAAGTTGTGCATGAAGTGGATGGTATCGTCGACGGCCAGGCCGATGGCGATGCTCCCGATCAGCAGGGTGAACATGTCGAGCGGGATATCCGCCCAGCCCATCAGCCCGAGCGTGAGGACGATCGGGATGAAGTTGGGCACCATGCTCAGCAGCCCCAGCCGCAGCCGCCCGATCAGCAGGATCATCATCGCCGTGATCACGACCGAGGCGATGGCGTAGCTGACCAGCGTGCTCTGCATCATGGCGGCGATGGCGCGGGTGAACAGGCTCAGCAGCCCCGTCACCGTGACCGTGGCGTCATCGCCGAACAGGCGCCGCCCTTCCGCCTTGAGGTACTCGACGAACCGTACGTACGTGGCGGCATCCTTCCAGGGCACGATCACCGTAAGCCGGGCCTTCGAGAACTGGGTATCGACCATGTCCTCCAGGTCGTCGTTGCCGCTGTTCTCGAACAGCAGCAGCTCCTGGGCCACCAGCTCCCGGTGCTGCGGCACCTGGTAGAACTGGGGCCGGTTCTCGTTGAGCGCCTGGTGGATCTCCCGCACGACGTCGGTGACGGAGAGGCTCTTGCCGACGAAGTCGGCCAGGCCGTCCTCTTGGTACGAGCGGGCGGCCGCGGCCAGGGTGTCGAGCTTGTTCAGCATGGCCGGCTCGTAGAGGCCGTTCTTGCGCCCGGTATCGACCACGATCTCCAGCGAGACCGACCCCTTCATCTCCCGGTCGATCAGGTCCGTCGCCTCGCGCAGCGGCGTGCCCTTGGGGAACCAGAGCAGGGTGTTGTGGGAGAGCCGCAGCTTCGCGATACCCCCGAACGCGACCACCGCCAGCAGCAGGCTCACGCCGACGACCTTCCAGGCATGGTTCGTGGCGAAATCGCCCAGGGCGGCCAGCGACCGATCGGCCCAGTTCCCCCGCGCGTCCGCGCCAATGGGCACGCGGCGGCGCAGCGGCAGCAGCGCCAGGATCGCGGGCAGCATCACCAGCGTATACACCAGCGCCAGCATCACGCCCACCGCGGCGTAGATGCCCAGCTCGGCGATGGAGGCCACCTGCGCGGTCAGGAACGAGAGCAGCCCCGCGGCCGTGGTGAGGCTGGTCATGACGATGGGCAGCCCCGAATGGCCCATGGCGTACACGATCGAGCCCAGGCGATCGCCGCTGCGATCGAACTCGCGATAGAAGATCGTCAGCAGGTGCACCGAGGCGCCCACCCCCACCGAGAGCAGGAAGGAGGGCAGCACGCTGCTGGGCGTGCGCAGCGGGGTGCCCAGCGCGGCCATCACCGCGAACGTCGAGACCAGGCTCAGCCAGACGATGAACAGCGGGGCGAACACCGCCGAGACCCTGCGGAACAGCGCGAACAGGAACACGGCGATCGCCACGAGCGCGAGCGCCATGAACTTCGCCATGTCCTTCTGCATGGTGCGGGTGAGCAGGTCCGTCACCATGGGCGAGCCGGCCACCTGGATGGGGAAATCCGGCCCGTCGAACCGCCGCACCGCGCCCAGCACGGCGCGCACCACCTCGCTGTTCTCCTTGTCGCTCAGCAGCCGCCGGGCGGGCGCCTTGGCACCGGCGGCGCCAGGCCGGGGAGCATCGAACCCTGCGAGCACGTCCTGCGCCGCGTCGGTGCCGTACGCGCGCATGCGCACCTGCAGCGTGGTGAGCGTACCGTCCTCGGAGAGCAGGAAATTGCGATAGAGGGGGTTGGCGAGCGCGCGCTCCCGGGCCCGCCGCAGCTCCTCATCGCCGAGGGGCCACTTGCCCAGCAGGTCTTCCACCACCAGCTCGTCGCGGCGCCCGAAGGTGCTGCGGGCGTTGATCAGGCTCGTCACCTCGTCCAGGTACGGCACCTCCGCCTCGATTGCCGCATGGAGCGCCTTGAGCTTGTCCAGAAAGGCGCGCGCGAAGACGTCCTTGGTGCGGATCGCGACGATGATCACCTCGTCCCGGCCGAACTGATCGCGGAAGGCATTGTAGTTCCGCAGCGCCGGGTCGGTGGGGCGGAAGAACCCTTCGGTCGAGGTGTCGAACTGGATATGGCGCAACTGCGTGAGCAGGGCCCCCATCAGCACGGCCATCACCGCCAGCGTGGCCACGCTGCGCCGGCACAGCAGCCGTGCCATGACCTCGAATCCGCGTTCGATGCGCTGATTGATCCGCGTCATGCGGCGCCGCGCTGCTGGGGTGGGGAGTCCTGCCCGGGCCCGGCCGTGATGCTCCGCCCGCGACATCGGGGCAGTGTACCAGCGGAGGCCGCAAAGACAAGGGGGCCCTGCGGCCTGCGCGCTCCTCACTACTCTTCCGCAGCGGAACTCTTTTCGTTTTCAATGATTAGGAGGAACATGGCGCTGAACGGATTGCGGTTCACGCACAGGGCGGTGCGGCGCCATGTTCCGAGCACGAGCATTCGGGGTGTTGTGGAAGCTTGCCAAGGGGTCGCCTGAGACGCAGGCGAGGACATTTGCGCCGGTGTGCGGCGCGTTCGTGCTGTGCGGCCAGCCACGATCCCTGGTGGTGGCCCGGAAGTTGGCCGGCCAAGCCGCAACGCGCTTCAAAGGTGGGTTGCAGCGCTACGATCGTGGGCGCGCCACCTTGCGCCAGCTCGAATCGCTCCTGCGGCCCACACAAACCCGCACCTTCGCGCGGCTGACATGACTTGGGAGAAAGTGAGGAGCGTTCAGACCAGCCACGGGCGCTGCCGCTTCAACTCCGGCGGGGATTTCTGCTATCGTCCGGGGTCTGAGGGCACGGCCGTTGCGCCATCTGCGTCGTGCCCTGCCTGGTCCACGCCATCCGCGCCGGAGCCGATGAAGGTCGTCACCCAGCTCGCCGAGTGGAAGCGGCTGCGCCTGAGCATCACCGGCACAGTGGGCGTGGTGCCGACGATGGGGTTCCTGCACGAGGGCCACCTCTCGCTGGTGCGACGGGCGAGACGCGAGAACCAGGCGGTGGTGGTCTGGATCTTCGTCAACCCCAAGCAGTTCGGTCCGAAGGAGGACTTCGGCACCTACCCGCGCGACATGGCGCGCGACCTGGCCCTGGTCGAGCACGAGGGCGCCGATTACGTGCTGGCGCCGCCGGTCGAGGAGGTCTATCCGCCCGGCTTCCAGACCCGGGTCGAGGTGGAGCGGCTGACGCAGCGCCTCGAAGGCGCGGCGCGCCCCGGCCACTTCCACGGCGTGACGACCGTCGTCGCCAAGCTGCTCTGCCTGACGGAGCCGCGCCGCGCCTACTTCGGGCAAAAGGATGCCCAGCAGGTGCTGGTGGTCAGCCGCATGGTGCGGGACCTGGGCATGCTCGGCGAGATCGTCACCTGCCCCACCATGCGTGAGCCCGACGGCCTGGCGATGAGCTCGCGCAACGTCCGGCTCTCCCCGCCCGAGCGCAAGGCGGCCGTCTGCCTGTATCGCGCGCTCTGCGCCGCCCGGGACGCCCACGCGGCCGGCCAGCGCGAGGGCGAGGCGCTGCGCGAGGCCATGCGCCGCGTGCTCGCCGCCGAGCCGCTGGCCCGGCCCGACTACGTCAGCATGGCCGACCCTGAGACGCTCGAGGAGCTGGCCACCCTCCAGGGGCCGGCGCTGGCCTCGCTCGCGGTGCGGATCGGCGCCACGCGGCTGATCGACAACATGCCCCTGCCCGCCCCCGAAGGTTGAGCGGGTTGGGTGAGGCCGCCGGCAGAGGCGCCCGCTTTCAAACCGAGTCACTGCCGGCGGGACACGCTCCTTGGCGGGCCGCGGATGCCCATGCTATGACGACCCGTTGTGACCATCGAGCTATGACGACCCGTTGTGACCATCGAGCCCCGCCCACCTGCACCTGAACCCCAGGAGACGTCGCCGTGAAGATCGCTTACCTGTTGCAGAACCGCCCGGAGTACCAGCACCGGCTCATCAAGGATATTCCCTACGTCATCGTCGCGGCGGGCCCGGACAAGCGCTGGAACGCAGACACCCTGGCCAAGCTCGCCGACGTGGACGCCATCATCGTCAGCGCGGAGCCGGTGACCGAGGAGGTGCTGCGGGCCGCCCCCCGTACCCGCATCGTGCAGCGGCTGGGGGTGGGCTACGAAAACGTGGACCTGGAAGCCGCCGCCAAGCGGGGCATCCCCTGCTGCAACCTGGCCGGCGTGAACAAGGAAGCCGTGGCCGAGCACGGGCTGATGCTGATCCTGGCGCTGGCCAAGAACCTAATGCTCTCCGACCAGTACACCCGCGGCGGCCGCTGGAACGACGCCCGCGCGCTGACCCTGAAATCGCACGAGCTGAAGGGCAAGACGCTCGGCATCTTCGGCCTCGGCGATACCGGCTCGAATCTGGCCAAGCGCGCCAAGGCGCTCGACATGAACATCATCTACAACGACATCCGCGAGATCGATGCGAAAACCGTCGAAACCCTCGGCGCCCGAAAAGCCAGCAAGGAGCAGCTCCTCGCCGAGGCCGACGTGGTCAGCGTCAACGTCACCTTCAACCCCACCAGCCGCAACCTGATCGACGCCAAGGCCCTGGCGCGCATGAAGCAGGGCGCCTGGCTCGTCTGCTGCGCGCGGGGCGGCATCGTGGACGAGGCGGCGCTGGCGGACGCCCTCGACTCCGAACACCTGGCGGGCGCGGGGATCGACGTGTTCTCCTCGGAGCCCATCAAGCCCGACAACCCCCTGCTCAAGGCGAAGAACGTCATTCTCACCTCCCACGTGGCCGGGGTGAACGTCGAGGCCTCCGACCGCAATTTCCAGTGGGCGCACGAGAACGTCCGGCGGGTGCTCGAAAAGAAGGAGAAGCCGCGCTTCATCGTCAATGGCGTGTGAGGCGCCTGCTCGCTTCCCGCGCCCTCACCCCGCCCTTCGGGCACCCCTCTCCCGCTGCGGGGAGAGGGGACTGACGAACCCGGCACGGGTTCACCCCTTTCCCGGACGCGGGAGAGGGGCCGGGGGTGAGGGCATCTCGCGCTTCCGTATACTCCCACGGCCGTTTCTGGTAGGAGCCACGGCAGACGAATGGCAGCATCGGCCGCGGCCCACCGGGGTCTGCCGCCAGCGAGAGGCCCGATTCCGGGAGCGTGCCCGCCTCCCACCGTTCACCCGCACCGTTCACCCGCAACAGAGGACATCCGCCATGAAGGTGATGACCGGGCGCGAAGCCCTGATGACCATTCTCGAAGACGAGGGCATCGAGTACGTCTTCGGCAATCCCGGCACCACCGAGCTGCCGCTGATGGACGCCCTGGTGACCCATCCGAGGCTCAAGTACGTGCTGGGGCTGCAGGAGGCCGTGGCGATGGCCATGGCCGATGGCTACGGCCGTGCCAGCGGCAAGCTCAGCTTCGCCAATTTCCACGTGGCGCCGGGGCTCGGCAACGCCATGGGGGCCATCTTCAACGCGCAGTTCTTCGGCTCCCCGGTGATCGTCACGGCGGGGGCGCGCGAGCACCGCTTCAAGATCACCGACCCGACGCTGCAGGGGCCGCTGGTCGAGATGGCCCGGCCGTGCGTGAAGTGGGCCACCGAGGTCGAGGGGGTGGAAGACCTGCCGCTGATCTTCCGCCGCGCCGCGAAGATCGCCATGACCCCGCCGACCGGCCCCGTGTTCGTCGCGCTGCCGGGCGACGTGCTGCTCGAATCGGCGGAGCTGGAGCTGGGCGGGCGCACCCGGGCGCTGGCCAATGCGCGCCCCAGCGATGCCGACCTCGAGCCGCTCGCCGCGCGGCTGCTCGCGGCGGGCAACCCCTGCATCGTCTCGGCGCACGAGGTGTACATCGAGGACGCCATGGCCGAGCTGGCGCAGCTGGCCGAGCTGGTGGGCGCGGCCGTCTACAGCCAGACGGTGCCGAGCCTGGCGCTCTTTCCGACCGCGCACCCGGCATACATGGGCGAGCTGGGCAAGAGCCCGGCGGCCGTGCGCACCATGCTGGAGCCGTACGACCTGGCGTTCATGGTGGGGGGCGACGGCCTCAAGGTCTCGGCCCACCTCCCCGGTGGCCCGCTGCCCACCGGCATGCCGCTGTTGCAGCTCAGCAACAACGATTGGGACCTCGGCAAGAACTACCACGCCGAGATCGCCATCCGCGCCGGCGTCAAGCTCACGCTCCAGGCCCTGATCGGCGTGGTCAAGGCCAGGCGCAGCGCGGCCCAGGCGGAGGCGGCCCGGCAGCGCATCGCCGGGCTGGCCGGGAAGAACTGGACGGCCGGCCGCGCCGAGCTGTTCGCCGCCACCGAGAAGCAGGCCAAGGCCAAGCCGATCAAGGCCGATTACCTGATGATGCAGATCAGCAGGGAAGTGCCCGAGGACGCCGTGATCGTCGAGGAGGCGCTCACCTCGACCCGCAACCTGATGCGCATGCTGCCCGTCACGCGCCACCAGCGCTTCTACGGCCTGTGCAGCGGCGGCATCGGCTGGGCCATGGGCGGGGCGGTGGGCGTCAAGCTGGCCCTGCCCGACCGGCCGGTCGTGGCCGTGGTGGGCGACGGCAGCTCGATGTACGCCCCCCAGGCCCTTTGGACGGCCGCGCACCTCAAGCTGCCCGTCACCTACGTCATCCCCAACAACAAGGCGTACAGCATCCTCAAGGAGCGGGTGATCCGCCTGCCCAACTCCGCGTCCATGGCGAACGAGAAGGTGATCGGGATGGACTTCAAGAATCCCGAGCTCGATTTCACCTCGCTCGCCAGGGGCATGGGCGTGCCGGCCACGTCGGTCACCGACCCGGCCGATATCGTGCCCGCGCTCCGCAAGGCCATGGCCCACAACGGCCCCTACCTGCTCGACGTCGCCGTCCACGACGGCTACAAGGGCTGACGCCGACCGCGCGATCTGGCCCCGCTCCCCGCCGGAAACGAACGGCGGCCGCGGGCGGGCCTCACCCGTGCACTTTGCGATGCCGCCCGCGTTCACGGTCATGCCCGCGCCCCGCCCTTGACCGAGGGTTGAAAGCCACACGACGGCCGTTGCGCTTTCCGGCGGTTCTGCTAGATTTTCCCGATGCCCCGGGGACGTAGCTCAGCTGGGAGAGCGCGGCGTTCGCAATGCCGAGGTCGAGGGTTCGATCCCCTTCGTCTCCACTGTCATATTAACCCCTCAGGCCCGCCTCGCGCGGGCTTTCGTGTCGTGAGCTGACCTTTGCATCGGGGGCTGCCGCTCTTCAGCAAGTACCGTTACCACCGCAAACGAGGCAATCACGCCGTAACTCGCGACCCGACACGGCACTAGCGGAGAGGCTCGCGCCGCCGCCCGCCGGCCTCCTGCAGCAGCATTTCGAGCACTTCGTAGGGCTGCGCACCGACGACGCCGCGCCAGTCCGCGACGAAGGTGGGCACTCCCGTGATGCCGAGCTGGTGGCAGCGCGCCCAGTCCTCGTCCACCGCCTGCGCGAACCGGCCATCGGCCAGGGCGCGCAACCCCTCCTCGGCCGGCAGGTTCTGCGCCTTGAGCAGCCCCGCCAGCACGTCGGGCTGGGCGATGTTGCGCCCTTCCACGAACACCGCGCGGAACAGGGCATCGTGGATGCGGTCGCCGCCCGGCTGGCGCTCGGCCCACTTGGCGAGCTCCTGCGCCCGGCGCGTGTTGAACGTCATGGTGCGGGGCGTGTACGGCAGCCCCTCCTTCTCCATCAGCCCCTGCATGCGGGCGTTGGCGGCGCCGAGGTCGATCCCGCGCGCGGCGTAGGACTCCGCCAGCGAGCGCCCTTCCTCCGGGGTCTCGGGATGGAGCGGGAAGTGGGTCCAGACGAGTTCGACATCGTACGTCGCCCGCAGTTTCTCAATACGCCCGGTACTGAGGTAGCACCACGGTCAGACGTAGTCGGAAAACACCTCGAACACCAGCGGGGCGGTCCGGACGGCCTCGGTCATGGCGGCTCTCCTCGGATGGCGGGGCGACACGGACTCTTGCGCGTCGCAGCGGGCTCGCCCCGTGATGACAGATCGTTACCCCACTATCCCGCCACCTTGACCTTGGCGGAGGCAGGCTTGCGACCCGTGCGCCTGCTCTTCTCTTCATACACCTGGTAGAGGTGCACGCCCGCCGGCGTGAGCCGCCACTGACCATTGAACTTGCGGGCAGGCAGCTTCCAGGCGCGAATCGCCTTCACCACCGCCGTTTCGTGCAGGCCCAGGAACTGCGCGGCCTGGGCCACGGTCAGCGTGTAGTCGGCAAAATCCCTCTCGGGCACTAGCAAACCCTGCTGGGTTGCTTTCCGCTCCAGCAAGTCACGCATGAGGGCGTACACCGGGTTGCGCAGAACCTCAGGGGTCACGCCGCCACCCGCCTTGAAGACCGTCTGATTGAGCACCGGGTTGTCCCTTCCGTAGACGAGGGCCACCAGTTGGTCATAGGTCACGTTGGCGTCGTCGGTGGCCGCCAGCAGCCGATTCAGGAAGGCCTGAACGCCAGCCTGCGGCTCTCGATACGCAAGTTTGTGCCCCGAGAGGGTTTCGTGTTGAATCATTGTGTCCTCAAACGCATGGGCGCTCCGCCGTATTGGCGGAGCGCTTTTTCAGTAGACCTCAGACAGCCCCAAATAGCGAATGTAGACAGCTTCTTGCCCATAGTGCGCTTTTGCGAAATCAAGCACGTCGCGAAGGAGACCACCTTCGAGCATCGAGGAAATCGCGATCAGATAGATGCGATTCGTGTCGTGGTACGACTTCCATACGCCATTCCCCTGGCCGGATAACAGGCTCAATCCGGTGAACCGGTCGAGAACGAAAACCTCGAATGCGGCATGATGTTCCTGACTGAATACCCTTCCGTCATTGCCCTTGAGAGGAATAAGCACTTGAAATTCAATCAGAATTCTGCCACTTTGTGCGGGTGATGGATCATGGTTTTTCGCCATTTGCTGCCGTGCGTCTCTCGACGGAGACCGTCGGTCGCGGATGAGCCGGAACTCCCAGCTCGATTTCACCTATAACACGTGACCGCAGAAAGAACAAATTGTTCTTTTTCTAATCCGCCATTCCCGATCCATCCGCAGCAACATCCGCCACACCTGGCGATTCGAGATGTGCCCGGGTCGGCTGCCCCCTGGAGGCGGCGAAGTTGCGCCCCCACCGCGGACGCGTCAAGATCGGTGCCCGCCAAGGAGGCGCCGCCCAGGGCCTGGCCCGCCGGCTCCTTAGCCACCCGCCGGAGCCGCACCCTCGGCCCCGACCCCTCGCCCCCCGCCCTCGACCATGCCGCTCCTCCGCCCCGCCGCCGCGCCGCCTGTGAGCCTGCAACTGGCGAAGAACCTCGCCCGCACGCTGCGGCGCGGGCACCCCTGGGTGTTCGCCGACGCGCTGCGCGAGCTGCCCCCGGCGCCGGTGGGCAGCCCGGCGCTGCTGCTGGACTTGCGCGGCGCGGAGCTCGCCCGCGGCATCTACGACGCGCAGAACACGCTGGCGTTCCGCGTGTGCAGCATCGTGCCGGGCGTCGCCCTCGACGAGGGCTGGGCGCGCCGGCGGCTCGAAAAGGCGCTGGCCATCCGCCAGAGCCTGCTGGGCTGGGAGACCACCGGCTTCCGCCTGTTCAACGGCGAAGGCGACGGCGTGCCGGGGCTGGTGTGCGACGTCTACGCCGGGACGGCCGTCCTGCGCATGGACGGGCTGGGGCCGGAGGCCTTCTGGGACACGGCCGGCGTGGCGGACTGGGTCGCCGGGGCGCTCGGGGTCACGACCGTCTGGGAGCGCAAGCGGCGCGGCAGCGGCGGCGAGTCGCACGTGCTGATCGGAACCCCGCCGGAGGCTCCCGTCGCCTTCACGGAGAACGGCGTGCGGTTCACCGCCGATGTGGTGCAGGGGCAGAAGACGGGGTTCTTCCTGGACCAGCGCGAGAACCGGGAGCGCGTGCGCTCGCTCGCGATGGGCCGGCGGGTGCTGAACCTGTTCGGCTACACGGGCGGCTTCTCGATCTATGCGGGCCTCGGCGGCGCGGCGCAGGTGACCACCGTGGACGTCTCGAAGGCTGCCATCGAGGCGGCCGGCCTGCACTGGAAGATGAACGGCCTGCCCCGCGCCGGCCACGAGGGCGTCGAGGCCGACGCGTTCGAGTTCCTGGAGCAGGCGGTGCGGGAGGGCCGCACCTGGGAGCTGGTCGTCTCCGATCCCCCCTCGTTCGCGCCCAACAAGGAATCCGTGCCGGCGGCGCGGCGCGGCTACCGGCGCCTGCTGACGGCCTGCGCGAACGTCACGGCGCCCGATGGGCTGCTCTGCGCCTGCTCCTGCTCGAGCCACGTGGACCTGCCGATGTTCCTGGACCTGTGCGAGCAGGCGGCGGAGAACGTCGGGCGGCGCGCGGCGATCCTGGAGATGCGCGGCCAGCCCTTCGACCACCCCACGCCGCTGGCCATGCCCGAGTTCCGCTACCTCAAGTTCGTGCTGCTCCGCATCGAGTGACGGATCGTTTGTGCGGCGCCGCCGCGGCCGCCCCGGCGCGGCAAACGCAACGTCGCCTCTGTCCCCGTGCTGCGCGCGGGCGACAACGGCGCCCAGGTGACGTGCAGAGCCCTATCGGCGGTGGGAGTGAGGTCGCGACGGCACTCTGCGCGATTCCGGTACAAGGAGTCGCTGCCGCCCACCGGGGCAGGATTGAACATTCGGGGCGAAAGGGGCTTAAATGATCGTCCGTACCGCCGGCCGGCCGTGACGCACCGCGCGACCGCCGGGCGACCGCCAGCGGCGCAACACGAATCGGAGGGAGTCTCGATGGCGCAGCCACTCAACACGTTCAGCGCGCAGGTCACGCAGCCCAAGTCCCAGGGCGCCTCTCAGGCGATGCTCTACGGCACGGGCATGACCCAGGCCGATATGAGCAAGGCCCAGGTCGGGATTGCCAGCATGTGGTACGAGGGCAACACCTGCAACATGCACCTGGACCGGCTCGCGGCCAAGGTGCGCGAGGGCGTGGCCGCGGCCGGTCTGGTCGGGATGCGCTTCAGCACCATCGGCGTGAGCGACGGCATCTCGATGGGCACCCGCGGCATGAGCTACTCGCTCCAGTCGCGCGACCTGATCGCCGATTCCATCGAGACCGTGATGGGCGCCCAGTGGTACGACGCCAACATCTCGATTCCCGGCTGCGACAAGAACATGCCGGGCTGCATCATGGCCATGGGGCGGGTCAACCGGCCCGCGCTGATGGTGTACGGGGGCACGATCCGCGCCGGGCGCTCGCGCGACGGCAAGCCCATCGACATCATCTCGGCCTTCCAGACCTACGGCGAATACCTGGCGGGCACGCTCGACGAGGCGGGCCGGATGGATGTGGTCACCCATGCCTGCCCGGGCCCGGGGGCGTGCGGCGGGATGTACACGGCCAACACGATGGCCTCGGCCATCGAGGCGCTCGGGATGGCGCTGCCCTACTCCGCGTCCACCCCCGCCGAGGATGCGCAGAAGCTCGAGGAGTGCTTCCAGGCGGGCGCGGCGATTCGCCGGCTGCTCGAGCGCGACCTCAAGCCGAGCGAGATCATGACCCGCGCGGCGTTCGGGAACGCGATGGCGGTGGTGATGGCCCTGGGCGGCTCGACCAACGCCGTGCTGCACCTGATCGCCATGGCGCGCTCGGTGGGGGTCACGCTCACGCTGGAGGACTTCCAGGCCGTGAGCGACCGCGTCCCGTTCCTGGCCGATCTCAAGCCGAGCGGGCTGTACGTGATGGAGGACCTGCATCGCGTGGGCGGCACCCCCGCGGTGATGAAGGCCCTGCTCGACCACGGCGCGCTGGAGGGCGGCTGCGTGACCGTCACCGGCATGACGGTGCGCGAGAACCTGGCCAAGCTCCCCGGCCTGGCCAAGGATCAGCGGATCATCCAGCCCTGGGACAAGCCGATCAAGCCCAACGGCCACATCCAGATCCTGCGCGGCAACTTCGCCCCCGAAGGAGCCGTGGCCAAGATCACCGGCAAGGAGGGGCTCACGTTCGACGGCGCCGCCCGCGTGTTCGATTCCGAGGAGGAGATGCTGGCCGCCCTCGAACGCAAGGAAATCCGGAAGGGCGACGTGATCGTGATCCGCTACGAAGGCCCCAAAGGCGGCCCGGGCATGCCGGAGATGCTCACACCGACCTCCGCCATCATGGGCGCCGGGCTCGGCCAGGACGTGGCCCTCATCACCGACGGGCGCTTCTCGGGCGGCTCCCACGGCTTCATCATCGGCCATGTCTGCCCCGAGGCGCAGGAGGGCGGCCCGATCGCGCTCGTGCGCACGGGCGACCGCATCACCATCGACGCCGAGGCCCGCGTCATCACCCTCCACGTGACCAAGCGCGAGCTGGCCGCCCGCCGCAAGGCCTGGACGGCGCCCCCGCTCAAGGCGCGCCAGGGCACGCTCTACAAGTACATCAAGACCGTCTCCTCCGCCTCCGAGGGCTGCGTGACGGACGGCTGAGCGGCATTTCAGGTGCACCGGGGGCGCCGAGCGGCGCCGACCTGTGCCGACCTGTGCCAACCCACGGATGGCCCACACCATCCACCCGCACCGCCTAACGACGCCGACGAGACGCGCGCGCCGGCCGCTGGGGTCGGCGCTGGCGCGGGGGCGGGAACGGGAGCGGCGCGCGAGGCGGGGGCGCCGCGCCGGGCGACGGCCATGGCGCGGGGGTTGAGGCTGCGGCTCACGGCGAGCACGGTCGCCACGTAGGCCTCCGACTTGTTGTAGCGGCGGACGGCCTCGACCTTCTCCTCCCATGTGGCCGCAGGCGTCCAACCGTGGGCGGCCAGGTAGTTGGCCACGCTGGCGATGGCGTCGGGGATCTGATTCAGGTTGACCCGGCTGTCGCCGTCGCCGTCCACCGCCCAGCCCAGGTAGCTCGACGGGATGAACTGGGCCATCCCGATCGCACCCGCGTAGGAGCCGCGCAGTTCCAGCACGTGCCGGTCGCTCAGCTCCTTCATGTTCAGCAGGGCCACCAGCTCGAGATAGGCCCAGGCCCCTTTGAGCTTGAGGCGCCGTTCGAGCTCCTCGTACTGGAGATCGGGGTGATCCAGCCTGAGACGGAAGAAGTGGTAGCGGATGCGCTCCGGCACGGCATCGAGCACGAGCGTCGTGTAGACATCGAGCACCCGGTAGGGCAGCGGCACGGTGCCGAAGCGCGTCTCGACCAGCAGGATCGCCACGATCACTTCGGCGGGCACGCCGTAGCGGCGCGAGACGCCGGCGAGCAGCGTGCGAAAGCGGGCCCTGAACGCCGCCGCCCGGCGGATCGCGGCCGGCGAGCGCAGCCGGCGGTAGCTCGCCGCGGTTTCGGGATTGAAGGCGTTGAGGGTCACGGCCTGCTCGACGCGCCGCAGTCGCGGGTCGTAGAAGACCGCCGCCAGCCGTTCCGGGCCGATGGCTGCGCCCTGCAGCGCGTGCAGCAGCGGCTGGAGCTCCTCCCGGGAGAAGCGCTCTCCCTCAGGGGCAGGGGTCGAGGCTGGCGCGGGATTCCCAGCGAGCAGCAGCGCCAGGGCGCACATCGAACCGGCGAGCGACGATGGCCGGGCGCTCATCGAAATCCCTCGTGGCCGCAGAGCATCCATGCGCCCTCATTCCGAAACCTTCGGCATCCCTGCCGCTGCACCGCGGGTGACCGCCTGACCACCTGTAGCAGATATCACACATTTCCGCCCCCGACGGTAGACGGCGGGAAGCGGGCGGCGAGGGCATGGCCAACGCCGCCGGATTCGCTGGAGCAGGGAAGACGCGCTTGTGCGCAGAGGCGCTTTCGGTGTACAGGTGAGTAACGGACGAGGAGCCCTGGTCTAATCGCCGGGGGGCGAAGCGCTGGGTCGCGCTAGCTCGCCGTTGAATGCGCACCGGGTAGCCATCCGTCGCCATCGCCGCAGGCCAGAGATCGGGTCGCGCGCACGCCAGGTGCCACGACAGCCGATCGAGCTGTGCGGGTTATAAAGGCGGACACGGTACGCCGAGCTTCCTCATCGACTCCTGACAGGCGCCAGCCACTCCTCGGAAGGACCTCCCGGATCGCAAATCACGCACCGTTTTCAGATTCGAGGCAGCATGTCCACGTCATCGAAGCGCGCGGAAGAGAATCTGGCGGCCCCCCTGCCGGGCGCAGCACCTGAGCCGGCCGGCGCCGCGGTCGCATCGGAGGCGCGGGCCACGAAGTTCCAGCAGATGCTGACCGCGCTCAAAGGGGTGCCGCTGGGGACGCTGGGGGATGTTTCGGCGCGCCTGATCCGCGGCCGGATGGACAAGCTGCCCAAGGTGCTGTTCTCCATCCGCGTCAAGCTGTCCATCGCGGTCATCGGGATGATCCTGGTCACGATCGCCGGCCTTTCCTACTTCATCCTCAACCACCAGGGCGAGCAGCTGTACCGCCAGACGGTGACGACCGGCAAGATCAGCCTGACCTTCTTCGTGGCCAACTCCCGCGTGCCGCTCCTCAACGACAACATTCTGGCCCTGAACACGCTGGTCAAGGAAGCGTCCGAGACCGAAGGGCTGCTCTACGCGGTGATCTCGGACCGCCAGGGCAAGATCGTCGCGCACACGGATCCGCATCGCATCGGCGCGCAACTGGAAAAGCCGGCGGGCGCCTCTGTGGAAACCAAGGAAGGCGCTATCACCTACTTCAACTACGTGGGCGAGAAGAGCCAGCGGGTGCTGAACCTCGCCGGCCCCATCGACTTCAACAAGATCAAGCTCGGCCAGATCGACGTAGGGATTTCGCTCGATTTCATCGACCAGCAGACCCGCAAGGAGGCGCTCTTCATCCTGGTGCTGTCGTTGTTCATCCTGGGCGCGGCGATGGTCGTGGCGGTCGTGCTGGCGCACGGCTTTTCGCAGCCCATCTCGAAGCTGGTGCGGGCCACCCAGGAGATCGGTGCGGGCAACTACCAGTACAAGATCACAGAGAAGCGGACGGACGAGCTGGGGCAACTGGCGGCCTCGTTCAACTTCATGTCCGACGAGCTGTTCAAGAAGCAGCTCATGCAGGGCGCCTTCGGCAAGTACGTGGGCTCCGATGTGCTCGACATGATCATGGCCAACCCTGAGAACGCAATGGTGAAGGGCACCCTGAGCGAGGCCAGCGTCCTGTTCACCGATATCCGCGGATTCACCTCGTTCTCCGAAACGCACTCCGCGGAGCAGGTGGTCGAATCGCTCAACGAGATGTTCGAAATCTGCACCCGCGCCATCATCGAGAACGGCGGATACGTGGACAAGTTCATCGGCGATGCCGTGCTGGGGGTCTTCGGCGTGCCGGTGCCCCACGCCGATCACGTGGAGCGTGCCGTCAGGGCCTGCATCGGCATGCAGAATGAGCTGAAGGAGCGCGCCGGCCAGGGCAAGAACCAGATCCTCGGCAAGGTGGGGATCGGCCTCAACGCGGGCACCGTGGTCTCGGGCAATATCGGCTCTTCGGACAAGATGGAGTACACCGTGATCGGCGATGCGGTGAACGTGGCGTCGCGGCTCAACGGCGTGGCCGAATCCGGCGAGATCATCGTCAGCGATTCGATCGTGAACGCCCTGGGGGATCGGCTCAAGGTGAAGCCGCTCGAACCCACCAAGCTGAAGGGCAAGGCCGAACCCGTCATGACCTACAAAATCATCGCCTTGAATTGATGCCAGCGCATGTCTCCAGAGGGAGATCCCGTTGTGAGTCGATTTGCGTGGAGACCGGTACGGTCGCGATTCTGGAGCATGCTGCTGGTCGTTTGGGCACTGACCGCGCCCATGTTGGCCCGTGCACAGGCGCAGCAGTTTCCGGAGTTCGTCGCCGTGGAGGTGCAACGCGGCGATACGCTGTCATCGCTCGCGGAGAAGTACCTGCATGACGCGTCGAAAGGGTGGGTGATCGCCGAATTCAACCGGCTCGAATCGGTGCAGCCCGGGCAGAAGCTCATCATCCCGCTCCAGCCCGTGCTGCTGGGCGGGCTGACGCCGAACCAATACCAGACGGTGCCTGTGCTGCTGTACGATGCGTTCGCGGCGACGTTTCACGGGCGCACGGTGGTGCCCCCCGACGTGTTCCGCTCGCAAATGACCTATCTGCGGGACCAGGGATTCCGTCCCATCACCATCGAGCAGTTCATCGACTTCATGAATTTCAGGGCGCAGATCCCACAGAAGGCCGTCCTGATCACGGTGGATAGCGCGGAGCGCGATTTCTACGAGACGGCGTATCCGGTGCTGAAGGAGCTCGGGTTCCCCGCCACGCTGTTCGTATACACGGAACAGATCGGCACGGGAGGCAATGCGCTGACGTGGCCCCAGGTCAAGGAGATGGCCGCCAACGGGATCGGCTGCCAGTGCCACCCCCGCACCAAGGAAGGGATCGAGCTGACCGGCGTGGCCTCGATCGAGGAGTACTTCAAGCGCCTGCAAGAGGAGCTGAACGTTCCCCGTGAGACCCTGCGGCGGGAGCTGGGAAAACCCTGCGAGTTCCTCGCCTATCCCGCCGGCGACACCAATCACCTGGCGATCGCCACGGCACGCAAGCTCGGCTACAAGGGCGGATTCACCCAGCGTCAGGCCACCAACGCGTTCTTCTACAACGATTTCCGCATCTTCAGGACGACGGCGCCGGCCGAGTTCGATCCGGAAAAGTTCCGCGCCCTGCTCTCCACCTCCGCCAATCGGGTCCTGCAATGACACGCACACTCCGGTATCACGCGTGGAGCCTCCTGCTGTGGCTGCCTCTGGTGGGGCTGATGGCATGCGCCGAGGCGCAGCCCACCGGGGTCGGGCCGGAGGGGCCGACCCCCTCCGCAGCGTCCAAGCAGGCCGCCTCGCCCGTCAAGCCGAAGCTCAAGTTGGCGGAATGGGCGCCGACGGTGCGCGAGCGGGCCAGGGCCCTCGAGGCCGCCGGAGAGTTGCACCCGGCGCTGATGCGCTGGCGCATCGTGAATCAGCTCGTGCCGGGCGATGCCGAAGCCAAGCAGAAGGTGGAAGCCCTGCGGCTCCGCGTCGAATCGGTGGCCAGGCAGCATTTCGACAGCGCCACGGCGTTTCACCAGAAGGAGGACATGCGCCAGGCGTTCAAGGAATATCTGCTCACGCTGAGCTACGATCCCGCGAACCGCCAGGCGTTCGAAGCGGTGAAGTTCGAGCTCAACTCCAAGGAGTTCATCATCCACGACGTGAAGGTGGGGGACACGCTCGCGAAGATCTCTCAGGATGAATACAACGACCCGGACTTCGACTACCTGATCTCGTATTTCAATGACCTGCCGGAGGAGGGGCCGCCGACGCCGGGCGCCAAGCTGCAGCTCCCCGTGCTGATCATCGTGCAACGCCGGCTGGCCGCCCGGGCCGAGGCGAAGGTCGGCAGCCGGCTGGCCGAGGCCCAGGCGCGCTTCAACGCCAAGGACTACGCGGAGGCGATCTCGATCGCCGAGCGCATTCTCAGCCAACTGCCGAACCACGCGGAAGCCAAGCAGGTGCTCAACGCATCTCTGTATGAGCGCGGCAAGCGCCTGGGGGGGGAGAAGCACTTCGTCGAGGCGCTCAGCCTGCTGAACCGGGTCGATCCGAGTTACAAGGACACGCGCACGCTGATCCAGGGCGTGCGCCGCGGCATGCGGGAACAGGCGGAGTACCACTACGCCAGCGGTGTGAAGTCGTACACCAATCAGGATCTCGATGGCGCCATCAAGGAGTGGGAAGAAACCTTGAGCCTGAACCCCGACCACGCGAAAGCGAAGGAAGGAATCGATCAGGCCAAGGGATTGCGGGCCAGACTGGAACGCCTCAGGTGACCTCATCGCGCGGAAGCCCTGAGCGGCTGCGCCGACACTCGGGGCTCTCGGCGGCAGCGCCGTGCCAGGCGTGGTCGCACCGGCCGCGCACGTCCGCCGCCCGGCCGCGTGCGGTGGCCCTGCCCGCGCATGGCCCCGGCCGGGCTCGGGCGGCCTGACATCCTTAGCGCCAGACCACGTTGCCGTCTCCGCCCCTCAGGTTCGCCTGCCAGTGCTGCCGGATCAGCTGGACCACGTTGCCGGGGAGCGGCACGTAGTCCAGCTTCTTGGCCATTTCGTCGCCGTTCTCGTAGCACCATGCGAAGAACTTGAGCACCTCGCGGGCCGTCTCCGGATTGGCCTGCCGCTTGTGCATCAGGATGAAGGTTGCGCCGCTGATCGGCCAGGTGGTTTCACCCGGCTGATCGGTGAGCATCAGGTAGAAGCCGGCGGCCTTGTCCCATTCCGCGTAGCCCGCTGCCGAGGCGAACGTGGCGATGCTGGGGGCCACGAACCCCCCGGCCCGGTTCCGCAGCAGCGTCGAGGTCATGTTGTTCTGCAGGGCGTAGGCCAGCTCGACGTAGCCGATGCTGCCCTCGATCTGCTGCACATACGCGGCCACGCCCTCGTTGCCCTTGCCGCCGAGGCCCGCGGGCCAGCGAACGGAGGTGCTGGAGCCGACCTGGGCCTTCCACGCCGGCGAGACCTTGCTCAGGTAGTTGGTGAAGATGGCCGTGGTGCCCGAGCCGTCGGAGCGGTGCACGACGGTGATCGCCTTGTCGGGCAGCGGCCTGCCGGCGTTGAGCGAGACCAGCGCGGCATCGTTCCATCGGGTGATCCTGCCGAGGAAGATACCCGCCAGCACCTCGGGAGTCAGCTTGAGCTCGCCCGCACGGATGCCGCTCAGCTTCACCACGGGCACGACGCCGCCGACCACGGTCGGGAACTGGATCAGCCCCGCGGCATCGAGCTGGGCGGGGGTCAGCGGCAGGTCCGACGCGCCGAAGTTGACGGTCCTGGCCTTGATCTGGGCGATCCCTCCGCCGGAGCCGATGCTCTGGTAGTTCAGCCGCACGCCGGTCTCCTTCGAGTACGCATCGGCCCAGCGTGCGTAGATCGGGTAGGGAAACGTGGCGCCGGCACCGGTGATGTCGCGGGCCTGGGCGTCCCGCCCCGCCAGCGCGGCCAGCGCTGCCGCCAGCCCCAACACGGTGGCCAATGCAGGGAATCGGTTCATCATCATGACTTGCCCCCATTGAGCGTGAACAGTCCGGATCGGGAGATCGACGGGCCGCGGAGTTGCTGCCCGGCCTTGCCCGGCTCGCTCTGCCAGACTAGCCGGCCCGTGTTTGGCGGCGATTGCCAAACGGTTAGATTCTCTTGAGCGCAGCGACGGCGATCGTCCGACCCGCACACCGGCCGGGCCCGAGAAACCCGACGGCGCCGCGCCGGAAACGCACCGCTCCGCCATGAGCCCGATCGGGCTCATGGCGATGCTCAGCGCGCCGCCGAGCCCCCTTCGAGCGCCGGTGCGACGGCGAGCCGGGCGTGGGCCTCGGCTTCGCGGCTGCGCACGCCCCGCACCACGAGCCAGAGCAGCGGCGGCACCAGCATGCCCAGGCCGGCCGAGACCCAGCCCACGCGGGGCATCCCCTCGAGGATGCCGCCGGCGCGCTCGGTGAGCAACTCCGCCGAAAGGAAGGCGCCCAGGGAGGCTGCCAGGTGCATCACGGCGGCATTCATCGACATGAAGCGGGCCCGCTCCTCCACCCGGGGTATGCGCGAAATCAGCGCATTGAAGGCGACGCTCCGGATCGAGCTGGTGAACATGAACCCCACGAACACCGCCACCACCGGCATGCCGGGGTAGGGGGCGATGAACGTGACCCAGATCACGCCGAGCATGGCCAAAGTGGCGATCGTCCCCACCGGGAACGCCCCCACCCGGTCGGTGATCCGTCCGGCCGCCTGCATGCCGAAGAAGCTCACCGCCCCGCCCACGAAATAGAGCAGCCCCAGCCGCGCCCGCGGGTAGCCCAGGTTGCCCATCAGGTATGCGGCCAGGTTGGGAATGGCGACGAACATGCTCATCATCAGCGCGAAGCTCAGCAACAGGGAGAGCACCGGCAGGCGCTGGCCGAACACGGCGAAGAAGCCGCTCCCGGCCTCTCCCTCGGCGCGATGCTCCAGGTGGCCCCGCAGGGGCGGCAGGGCCCGGAACGTGCTCAGCGAGATCAGGAACCCCAGCCCGGCCACCAGCAGCAGCGGCAACCGCCAGCTCCAGAGTCGCGCCAGCTCCAACCCGGCCGGCACGCCGAGCACCGACGCCACCGTGAACGACCCCATCACGAGCGCCATGGCCCGTCCGCGCCGCTGCGGCGGCACGACGTCGGCAACGATGGCGAGCGAGAGCGCCGTCGCCGGCCCGCCGAACGCCCCCGCCAGCACGCGGGCCGCGATCATGCTGGCCAATCCCTGCGCCGCCGCGCCGAGGGCGGTGGCCAGCCCGAGCCCGACCATGGCCCCCAGCAGCGCCTTGCGCCGGTCGAAGCGGTCCAGGAACAGCGATCCGATCAGCCCCGCGAGCGCCGCCGCGGCGGTGTAGCTCCCGCCCACGTAGCCCAGCTGCGAAAGCGGGATGCCCAGGGCCCGCGCGAAGTCGGGACCCAACGGCAGCACGATCATGAAATCGAGCACGTTGACGAATTGGACGGCCGCCACCAGCCCTACGACCGCCAGCTCGGAACGGGTACTGGGCACCCTCGGCTCCTGTGGAAGGTCACGCCTGGCCGCGCCCAGGGGGCGATCCCCCGGCGCAGGGGTCGGGAGGCCGGGCCGCAGCGCCCAGCGCGGCAGGCTCTCCATCCCCGGCCCCCGCGCCCGGTCGGCATCCGCTAAGTGTAGCCGCGATCCCGCCGGCGCTCCAGCGTGTGCCTTGAATCCCCCCGGCGATGCGGTTACGGTAGTGGCCGGTCCCCGGGAGCGCGGCTCGGGCCGGGCTCCCACCCGCTGCCACCCCACTCCACCCTAGCGCAGGAATCCCCATGGAGTCCCGTTCACAGCCGCTGGCGGGCGTCCGCGTGATCGACCTGTCGCGGGTGCTCGCCGGCCCCTATTGCGCGATGATCCTTTCCTTCCTCGGCGCCGAGGTGATCAAGGTCGAGGACCCGAAAGGCGATGAGACCCGGGAGTGGCCGCCCTTCACCAAGGACCTGAGCGATTCCTTCCTGGCGGTCAACCTGAACAAGAAGGGCATCGCCGTCGACCTCAAGGCCAAGGAGGGCCGCCAGATCGTGCTCGATCTCGTGCGGGGCGCCGACGTGGTGGTCGAAAACTTCAAGACCGGCACCATGGAGAGCTTCGGGCTGGCCTACGAGGAGCTGCAGGCGGTCAACCCGCGCCTGGTGTTCACGTCGATCTCGGCCTTCGGGCGCCGCGGGCCGCGCGCCGCCTATCCCGGCTACGAGACCTTGCTCCAGGCGTACAGCGGCATCATGAGCTTCACCGGCATGCCGGGCGGCGAGCCGGTCCGCAGCGGCGTCTCGTTCCTCGACCTGAGCTCGGGCGTGATCGGCGCCCTGGCCACCGTCACCGCGCTATACCGGCGCCGGGAGACGGGGCAGGGGGCCAAGGTGGAGGGCTCGCTGCTGCAATCGGCGGTGTTCCTGATGGCCGTGCAGATGTCGAGCTTCCTGCAGAGCGGCGTGCTCCCGCGCAAGCTCGGCTCGGCCCATGCCAGCGCGGCGCCCTACCAGGCGTTCCCCACCGCCGATGGCCACGCGCTGATCGCCGCGGCCAACCAGAACCTCTGGGAGAAGCTGGCGCGAGCGCTCGGGCTCGAGCGCATGATCGCCGACCCGCGCTTCCCGGACAACAAGCAGCGCATGGCCAACCTGCCGGCATTCATCGACGAGCTGAGCGCCGCCACGCGCGCCTGGAACACCGCCGCGCTGGTCGAGCACCTGGTCAAGGCGGGCGTGCCCTCCGCCCCCATCAACGACCTGGCGGAGCTGATGGCCGATGGCCAGGTGGATGCGCTCGGCGCGGTGCAGACCCTCCAAGACCCCGACTACGGCCCCTTGCGGGTCTCCGGGCCGCCCTTCCACATGACGGACTTCGGCGGCACAGCCCCCTTCCGCGCGCCCAAGCTGGGCGAGCACACGCGCGAGATTCTGCGGGGACTCGGCTACGACGCCGCGCGCATCGCGGGGCTGGTCACGGCGGGCGTCGTCAAGGCCGGCTGACGCGGCGCGGGGTCGTCATGCGCTCCGGTGCGGGAGCATGGCGGGGAGGCGGCGACACTCGCCGGCCGGCCGCGCGCCGGCTGCTCGGATGCGACGCGGCTACGCCCTTCCGCCACTTATACAGCGGGCGCACCATGCGCGAATGGGTACAGCTCGAAGGCCGTACGCGGCTGATCCTGGCGCTGGAGGAGCCCCTGCTCAAGACCGCGTCGAGCTATGTCCGCGACCAGGCCGGGCCTCGATAGCGATTGCGACACCTTTCCGTCGCGCGCACGCTGCTCTCGCCGGAAATTCGAGCACATTTCGCTTTACAACGGCGCGCCGGCGTGGATAATCCGGCTGGGCGCCGGTTGCGCCCCGCGGGCGGGCTGCGGGTCGCCCCCGGCTCTCGCGCAGGTGCGACACCACCTCCTCAGCCGCAGCGGAGGTTACGATGCGGAACGTTCTCAGCCGGGCCAATCAGTGCTTCGCGGCGGGCGCGCTCGCCGGATTCCTGCTGAGCCTGGTGATCTGGCTGGCCGGACTGTTCGGCCTGTTTCTGATGCTCGGGATCGGCTTCATCCCCCAGCTCACGCCGGGTTGGATGTACCAGCGCGTCGCCTGGGGCGGCCTGTGGGGGCTGCTGTTCGCCACTCCACTGCTGGCTTCGCTGAAACCCTGGCGGCGCGGCCTCGTGCTGAGCCTGTTCCCGGCCGCGGCGGCGCTGCTCATCTTCAATCCGTACAAGGACGGCCTGGGATTTTTCGGTCTGGCCATGGGACCGGCGTGGCCGTTCATCGTGCTGTTCTTCAACCTGCTGTGGGGCGCGATGGCCGGCCTCTGGCTCCAGATGAGCGCCGACAGCCCGCCGGTGTCGGCTGATGACGCAGCAAGCACCTGAGCCGCTACGGGGTTGCGGCCGGTGGGCTGGTCGCCCCATCCCACTCGACGACGTAGACCAGGGCGTCCGCCGCGCCGCGGGCGTAGTAGCCGGGCCGCCGCCCCGCTTCCCGGAAGCCCACGGCGCGGTATAGCGCCTGGGCGGCCATGTTGTCGGCCCGTACCTCCAGCGCCACGCGGCGGATGCCGCGCGCACGAAGCCAACCGAGCCAGTGCGCGAGCAGGCGCCGACCCTGCCCGTTCCGGCGGTGTTCCGGCACGACGCCGATCCGGTAGAGCTCGGCCTCGTCGGCCACCTGCTGGAAGCTGAGCAGGCCGATCCCCTGACCCCGCGCGTCGAGGAGCAGCCAGGCGCGCACCGCCGGGTTGGCAAGCAGGCTGCAGTAGGTGTCCGCATCCCAGGGCTCGTCGAAGCACCGCCGCTCCAGGCCGGCCACCGCCTCCGGCGCGGGGGCCTTTTCGAGCGCGAGCGCATCGGGGCGGCCGTCAGGCGGCATGGCGGTCAGGCGGCATGGCGGTCAGGCGGCATGGCGGTCAGGCGGCACGACCAGACGCCCGGACCACCCGGCGGCGGGTCGCTCGGTGGGCAGGATCGGGCGGTGGAGCACGTCGCGCCCGGACACGCCCCGCCCCGGGGGCGCCTCAGGGCCTGCGCCAGGCGGCGGCGCTCCCGTTGCGGAGGGGATCAGGCGTTGTAGGAGAGGAATCCGCTTTTCAACTCGGAGAAAGGCCCGCTATAGTCGGTGCTTTCCCAGCGCTGGTACGTGCCGAAGTGCGGGTCCAGCCGGATGGCTTCGACAAACATGTTTTCGAGCGAATCGGTGTACTGGTTGCGATACTTGACGACCGGCGCGCCTGGGATGATGTAAATGGGAACCTTGATGGCCATGTGTACCCGTCTCCTGGGTCTGGGCTGTACGGCCGGTACGCCGGGCGCCTGCATACGCCGGAACGTCCGCCGCAAGATCATCTGAGCAGCTTGTACCACAAGCCCCCGCCGACGCACAACGGGCGTGCACTTCGCCAGGGGTCTCCCCACGTCACCGCCCGCTTCGTCGTTTCCGCATGAGCGCCACGCCCGCCCCCCTCGGCATCGGCATCGATACCGGGGGCACCTTCACCGACATCGTGCTGCTCGATCTGGACGCCCGGCGCCTGCTGCGCAAGGGTAAGACGCCCACCACCCATGGCGACTACGGGGTGGGCATCGCGCGCGCCTTCGCCGCGCTGGCGCTGAGCCCGCCCGAGGTCGCACGCCTGCGCCGCGTGGCGCTCTCGACCACCCTGGCCACCAACGCCGTGGCGGAAGCCAAGGTGCACCCGACCGCCCTGCTGATGGAGCCCGGCGATATCGCCGTGCCGCCCGGCTTCCAGCCCCCGCCGCTCCTGCTGAGGAGCCAGGTGGATTTCAACGCGGTCGAGCTGGTCGCCGTCTCGGAGCAGGAGGTGCTGGCCAGGACGGCCCCCTGGGCCGGACGGGTGGGCAGCTTCGCCGTCTCCTGCTACGCCTCCACCCGCAACCCCGCCCACGAGCGCCAGATCGCCGAGATTCTGCGCCGCGCCTACGGCAAGCCGGTGGTGATGGGCAGCGAGCTCACCCACCAGCTCAACTTCCTGCAGCGCGCCCAGGCGGCCGCGCTCAACGCCGGGCTGCTCACGCTGATCGTGGAGTGGCTGCGCGCCGTCAAGGCCATCCTGGCGGGACTGGGCATCGGCTGCCCGCTCTACATCGTCAAGGGCGACGGCTCGCTGATGGACGAGCACGAGGCGCTCGAACGCCCCGTCCAGACCCTGTTCTCCGGACCGGCAGCCTCGCTCCACGGCGGGTACTTCCTCTCTGCCGAGCGCGATGCCTACGTGGTGGACGTGGGCGGCACCACGACCGACATGGGCCGCGTGCGCGACGGACGCGGCCGCCTGCGCCGGGGCGGCATCCGCATCAACGGCCGCAGCATCGCCGTGGACGGCCTCGATATCACCACCTTCGGTCTGGGGGGCGACAGCCGCTTCCGCCTCGGCGGCAGAGAGCGCTTCCAGTTCGAGAACCGCCGCGTGCTGCCCTACTGCCGCGCCCCGGCGCTCTTCCCCGGCTGGAGCCCCGCCCCGCTGGAAGCGGAGCTGGCCGACCAGTGGCACTTCGGCGATCCCGAGCTGCTCGAGCTCGTGGCCGTGGACCCCCTGCGCCGGGCGCTGGTGGCGGGCGCCGACCTGACCCCGGAGCAGCAGGCGCTGCTCGCCGCGCTGGAGCGCGGCCCCCTGCGCGTGCGCGCGCTGGAGACGCGGGCGGCGATTCCCGCCTGGGGCGCCGCGCTACACGCCCTCGAGCAGGGGCGGCTGGCGGTGCGGATCGGGCTCACGCCGACCGATCTGTACTGCGCCGAGGGCCACGCCCCCGCCTTTTCGCGCGGGGTGGCCGAGGCGATGCTGGGGCTTTACGCGCGCATGCTGGATGTGCCGGTCGAGAGCTTCCGGGCGCACCTGTACGCGGCGATCCGCCGCCAGGCCATGGCGGTCGTGACCCTGTTCCTGGCGGAATGGGAGCCGCCGCCGGCGCCCGACTCCCCCTGGCTGGAGCGCCTGGTCGAGCTGCTGCTGGCGCAGGCCGGCGAAGCGGGCGCGGCGCTCGCGCTCGATCCGGGCCGCCCGCTGGTGCTGGTGGGGGCCGGCGCGCCGGTGATCTTCGGCGGCCTCGCGCCGCGCCTGGGCGCGAAGCTGCGGGTGCCGGCCGATGGCGAGGTGGCCAACGCCCTGGGCGCCATCACCTCGGGGTTCGTGCTCCACGAGTCGGTCAGCGTCGAGCCTGTGGTCACCGGCGGCTTCGAGCTGTTCGATCACCAGGGCAAGCGCTTCTTCCCCGCCTTCGCCGATGCCATGGCCGAAGGCCGGACGTTCCTGCGAAGCACGCTCGCAGCCCGCGCCCGGGCGCTCGGCCTGCGGGAGCCCCGGCTCGTGCTGGAGGAGGAGGTGCTCGAGGACTATGCGGCATTTTCCCGGCGCGCGCGCAAGGAGCTGATCATCGCCCGCATCGAAGGCATCCTCACCGGCGACCCGGCCTGAGGCCACTTCCATATCAAACGACCAATGATGCCGGATCGTCGGGGGTTCCGCCCCCGACACCCCCGCTGGGGCCGAAGGCCCCAGACCCCGTTGGGCGCCTGCGGCGCCCTCGGCACAGGCGCATTCTATAGGTCCCGGGAACTTTGCTCCCTGCCGGGAGGTGGAGGTACGGAGGACGAGGGCAGCGCCGCCTCCTCCGAGACATCCGGGCGCTATCGACGTGCAGATAGAATCAAGGCCGAGCCGGCGTGCCTTGGCGGAACAGCTCCGCCACCAGCGGGCTCAGGGCGCCGCCGCAGGAGAGGAACAGCAGGTCGCGGGCCCGGCTCATCGCCACATAGAGCAGGTTCCGCTCCTGCTGGAGATGCTCGGCGGCCAGGCGCGTGCTGGGGCTCGCATTGTGGGACAGGGCGCGGTGGGGTAGCGGCAGCACGCCCTGGTCGAGCCCGGCCAGGATCACGACCGGGTACTCGAGTCCTTTCGCGCGATGCATCGTGGCCAGGTGCACCCCCGGCTCCGAGGGCCGGGCCTCGTCGCGCAGGAGCAGGGCGGGAATGCCGGCCGCGCGCAGCCGCGCGTGGAGGTGGCGCACCTGCCGATCGAGCCGTGCGAACACCGCCACCCGGTTCCAGGCCCCCAGCTCGGGCTCGATGCCGCGCAGCAGGGCCGAGATCGCCCCGGCCTCCCGGTCGGGGTCGGAATGGCGCAGCAGTTGGGGCTCCCGGCCCGTCCGCAGCGAGTAGTACCCCGCGTAGCTCTGCACCTGCTCGTCCAGATCCCGCACGGGCTCGTGGGACACCACCTGCAGCGCGCGCACCAGGATGTGGCCGGTGGAGCGGTAGTTGAGCCGGAGCCGCGTGGTGCGCCCCTCCACCGCGATTCCGAAGCGGCTCATGGCGAACGGCGAGCGGAAGATGCGCTGGTGGGCGTCGCCGACCAGGAACAGCCCATTGCGGCGCCCGCCCAGCAACGCGGCCAGGAAGCGCAGCTCCTCCGAGCGCAGGTCCTGGGCCTCGTCGACGACGACCGCCGCAACGTCGCCGATGGGGAGCGTGCCTGCCGCCAGCCGGTCCCGGGCGCTGCGCACCAGCAGGTCGAAATCCACCAGCCCCCGCGCGGACAAGCCCTGCTCGTAGCGCGAGAGCACCGCCCACACGGCGCGTCGACCGGCGCGACCCGTGGGCAGCGCCGGCAGGCCCGCGCGGTCGGCGCGCAGGTAATCCTCCTCCCGCCGCAGGTCCTGGGGCAGCACGACGTGTTCCCACTCGGCGCGGTAGAACGCGGGCGTGAGCCCGAGCGTATCCGCCGCCACGACCTGAGCCCAGAGCGCCTCGGTCTCCGCGGCCCCGGCGATCAGCGGGGCCTGCCCGCCCTCCGCCAGCAGCCCGCGTACCCAGCCGTGGATGGTCGAGACGCGGATGCGCTCGCGCTCAGGGCCGCAGAGCAGATCGCGTTGCTCCGCCAGGGCCTGCGCCAGCGTGCGCGAGT
>JACQKK010000073.1 GCA_016204605.1 Candidatus Lambdaproteobacteria bacterium | reverse complement strand
GAGCCCTGCGGAGCAGGGCGTCTCGAAGGCCGCGGCCCGCCCACGCGCCCTTCGAGACGCGCTCCGCATTGCTACGCGCTCCTCAGGGACGCGGAGTTTTCTTTCACGATTGAAGGAGAAATGGAATCAGGGGCACGGTATTTTCATCTCATTGAAATGGAATTGGAATCACAGCCCCGCCCAGGCCCGCACGACCTCGCGGTCGTCGAACGGGAGGCGCCGCCCGTCGATCTCCTGGTACGTCTCGTGCCCCTTGCCCGCGATCAGCACGAGGTCGCCGGGGCGGGCCTCGGCGAGGGCATGGCCGATCGCCTCGCGCCGGTCCGCGATCGTGCGCACGCGGGTGCGGGCGCGGGAGAGCCCGCGCTCGATCTCGGCCAGGATGTTTGCCGGCGGCTCGCTGCGCGGATTGTCGCTGGTGAGCACCACGCGGTCCGCCAGCCGCTCGGCGATGGCTCCCATCAGCGGCCGCTTGAGGCGGTCCCGATCGCCGCCGCAGCCGAACACGACGTGCAGGCGGCCGGCGGTGATGCCGCGCGCCGTGACGAGCACGTTCTCCAGCGCATCGGGGCTGTGGGCGTAGTCGACCAGCACCCGGAACGGCCGCCCGATCGGCACCGGCTCGAAGCGGCCCCGCGCCCCCTTGGCCAGCGGGATGGCCGCGGCGATGGCGTCGAGCGGATGGCCGCCGGCGAGCAGCAGGCCGGTCGCGGCGAGCAGGTTCGAGAGGTTGAAGCGCCCCAGCAGCGGCGTCTCGAACGGAGCGCGCTGCCCGCGGGCGAGCAGCACGCCGCGCATGCCCTCGGCCCGGGTCTCGGCTGCGGCCATGGCGAGGTCGGCCGGGCCGTCGAGCGCGAACGTGGTGCGGGGCAGGTCGGGCCGTGCCTGCCGCAGCCGCTCCTCCAGCAGCCGTCCGGCGGGGTCATCCAGGTTGATGACGGCCGTCCCCAGGTCGTACTCGTGAAACAGGCGGAACTTGGCCTCCCGGTAGGCGTCCATGGTGGCGTGGAAGTCCAGGTGGTCCTGGGTCACATTGGTGAAGGCCGCCGCCCGGAAGCGGAGCGCGCCGCTCCGTTCGAGGACGATCCCGATCGAGCTCACCTCCATCGCCGCGGTGGCGGTGCCGTCGTGCAGGCAGTGGCGCAGGAAAGCCTCCGCCTCCGGCGCTTCCGGCGTGGTGCGCGGACTCTCCACGTCGCCGCCCGGGGCGATCAGCCCCAGGCTGCCGATGATGGCGCAGGGTCGCCCCAGCGCCCCGGACAACTGCGCCGCCAGATGGGTCACGGTGGTCTTGCCGTTGGTGCCGGTGACCCCGTACAGCGTCAGCCCGTGTGAGGGGGCACCGTAGACCTGCGCCGCCAGCGCCGCCAGCACCGGGCGCCCGCGCGCCACCAGGAACACTCCCGCCAGCCCGCTGCCGGGGACGGAGGCGAGGCGCTCGTACCAGTGCGGCTCCGAGACGAACACCGCCGGCGAGCCCGCCGCGAGCGCCTGTCCCAGATAGCGGTGGCCGTCGTCGCGCAGGCCCTGCAGCGCGAAGAACGCCGTGGCCGGATCGGCGCGGCGCGAGTCGCACGTGAGCGCGGCCAGGTCGCAATCGGGCCGATGCAGCAGCGCACGCAGCACGGCCGGATGCCGGGCCAACAGGTCGAGCCGCATAGGCGTGAAATTGACAAGGGAGGGGGAGGACTTCTACAGTAACGCTTGCCTTTTTCTCACCAATTTGGGGCGTAGCCAAGCGGTAAGGCAGCGGATTTTGATTCCGCCATTCGGAGGTTCGATCCCTCCCGCCCCAGCCATTCTCATCGATGGATGCGGCGTGACGCGAGCCGCGAGCGGCGGCGGGTTGCGCCAGTGGGGGCCTGGGGATAGGTCCGGACGGCCGGATGCGCCGCGCCGCCAACCACGCCCCTGCGGCCCGGGGCAGCGCCGCCGGCCCCGCCCGCACGCCGCTCGGGAGAGCCCCATGCCCCACGCCTCGGTCAACGGCATCCGCCTCTATTACGAGCAGGCGGGGAGCGGCACGCCGCTCGTGTTCCTGCACGAGTATGGCGGCGACTACCGGAGCTGGGAGCCGCAACTGCGCCATTTCGCGCGGCGCTACCGCTGCATCACCTTCTCCGCGCGCGGCTACCCGCCCTCCGCTATCCCCGAGCGGCAGGAGCAGTACTCGCAGGAGATCGCGGTCGAGGACGCCCGCGGGCTGCTCGACGCGCTCGGCATCGAGCGGGCGCACCTCTGCGGCCTCTCGCTCGGCGCGAACACGGCGCTCCATTTCGGGCGGGCCCACCCGGGCCGGACGCTCTCGCTGGCGCTGGCCGGCATCGGCCACGGCAGCGTCGAGGGCGCGGCCCGCGCGCACTTCGAGCGCGAGATCGAGCAGCGCGCCCAGCGCCTGCTGCGCGAGGGCATGGCCGCGGTCGCGGAGCAGCAGGCCCACGCCCCCTCGCGCCTGCCCTACCGGCACAAGGACCCGCGCGGCTGGGCCGAGTTCAAGGCCGGCTACGCCTCCCACTCGGCGCTGGGCTGCGCGCTGGTGGCGCGCGGGGTGATGCTGGGCCGCCCGAACCTGCTCGGGCTCGAAGCGGAGCTGCGCGGGCTAAGCATTCCCACCCTGGTCCTGCTCGCCGACCAGGACGCGAACTGCATCGAGGGCAGCTGGTTCCTCAAGCGCACGCTGCCGCTGGCGGGGCTGGAGGCGTTCCCCCGTTCCGGCCACACGCTGAACCTGGAGGAGCCGGAGCGGTTCAACCGGGCGCTCTCGGAGTTCCTGTCCCTGGTCGAGGCCGGCCGGTGGCAGCGCACCGACGAATGACCGGGGAACCTCACCCCCGGCCCCTATCCCCAGGGAGAGGCGAGGCGGCGCCTCGCTGCGCGGCGAGGGGGCTCAGGGCTGAATGCGGACGATGCGGCGGGGCTCGATCTTGAACAGCATCGATTCCTTGACGGACTCCCCGTTCTCCAGGAATGAGGTCAGCCCGGTCACCCCCTCGACGGGCTCCAGGTTGACGAGGCCCCGGCGCAGCTCCTCTCGCGAGGAGCGCTGCCGATCCGCCAGCAGCCGCTGGAGGATGTTGATGGTGTCGTACGCGACGGCGGTGTAGTAGCTGGGCGGCTGATAGCCCCTGCGGTGGCCGAACATCTCCCGGTGGCGCTGGCGGAAGCCGAGCAGCAGGGGTGAGCGGCCGAACTGGTCGTAGCTGTCCACGAATACCGAGTTGGCGAGCCGCCCGCCGGCCTGCACCAGCACGCTGCTGTCGTTCCAGAAGCGCGTGCCGAGAAGCTGGACGTGCTCCGCATCCACGGTGACCGGGTAGGCGGAGACGAGCCGGAAGTAGCGCCCCGCATCGGCCCCCAGCGGGATGAACAGCGCATCGAAATCCACGATCGGATCGGGCAGGTGATCGCCGAGGGCTGCGAGCAGGGCCTGCTCCTGCTCGTCCACGGCGCGATCGACGCCGGTGAAGTTCTCGAAGATGCGCTTCAGCCCGAGCCCCTCGGTGCTGCCTTCCTCGCCGCGGGCTTCGAGGCTGAACCCCGCGGCGGCGAGCACGCGGCCGCCCCGGCGCTGCACCTCGTCCCAGAACAGGTTCATCATCGTGCGGCCGTAGACGCTTTCGGGGTACAGGATCGTGAAGCGCCGCGCGTCCAGGTAATCCATCGCGTAGCGCACCAGATCGCGCACCTCGTCCTCCTGGCTCTTGCTGTGGCGGAACACGTAGCGCGCGCCGGGCGGCGGATCGATGGAGATCGAGAACGAAATCAGCGGCACGCCCAGCTCCTCGGCGCGCATGGCCGCGGCTTCCGATTCGGCGCGGGCCAGCGGCCCCACGATGGCGATCACGTGCTCCTCGCGCACCAGCGCATCCACTTGGGCGGCAGCCCGGGCGGGATCGTTGCCCGTATCCATCACCACCAGCTCGAACCTCTCCGCGGGCAGCCGCGATGGCGCCGCGCGGCCCGTCGCCGTCGCCGCGCCACTCCCGGTGCCACCCGCCGCGCCACTCGCCGGGCCGGGGGGCGGCTTCGGGCGCAGCTCGACGGCCGGCTGGCGCTGCTGGGCCGTCGCGCGCTCGAGCAGCGTGAATCCGGGCCCGCCGCCCGGCGGGAACTGCACCGCCAGGCGCAGCCCGTCCAGCGTATCGCGGGCCAGGCCGCGCAGGGTGGTGCTGGAGCTGCCCAGCGGCAGCAGCACACCGATCCGCATGGGCCGGGTGCCCAGCATGATCGCATCCAGCCTGAGCTGCAGATCGGCCAGCAGCTTGAGCTGCTCCGGGGTGCGGCGGGTCTGGCCCGCGCGCAGGGCATCCAGCGCCAGCGTGGCCTGATGGAGCCCGCCCGCGTTGATCAGCACCCGCAGGCGCAGGTACTCGCCGCGCTCGGCGAGCCAGGGCAGGGTGCCGTGCGCCTTGAGGAACGCCTCCAGCGCGGCGCTGTCGCCCAACTGCTCGAGCAGCTCCGTCACGTCGGCCCGGGTGGTGGCGCGCAGCGACGTGCGGCTTTCCATCTCCCGGAGCCGGAAGCCCGCCGCCTCCGCGTAGCGACCCTGCCGGGCCGCCGATTCGGCGCGCAGCTGCAGGTAGCGCGTCTGCATCCAGGGCGGCAGCGATTCCAGCGCCGCCTCGTCGAAGAAGAACGAGTCCTCGAGCGGCTTGCCCTGCCGGAAGCGCGCCTGGGTGTAGTAATAGAAAGCCAGCGGAAAGCGCGGGTCGTCGGGGTAGGCTTCGATGAACCGGGAGCCCAGCTCTTCCAGCACGGCCGGGCTGGCCACGCCCTCCCCGGCGCGAAGCTCTAGGAGCAGCAGCAGGCGGTGCAGCTCGGCCACGTCGCCGCCGTCGTTCATCTCTTCGACCTCCCAGTCGGGCCGCAGCGCCGCGAGCAGCGGATAGACCTCCGGCCCCTGCCCCGCGTTGACCAGCGCCGCCAGCGTATCCAGGCTGGGGGGGTGATCGAGGGAGTACTCGACCGCGCCGGGCTGCGCCCCCTTGAGACGCTGCCACGTCTCGACGGGCGCGCTGAGCAGACTCTGCGCGCGCGCCGGCCCGGCTGCGCTCAGCACGACCAGCGCCGCCAGCCCCAGCGCCATCGGCGTCCATGCCGGCACCACGCCCGCCGTCGGGCCGGGCGGGACGGCGGTGGTGCGTGGGCGGAGCGCGTGAGGGGGGGCGTGGCGGGGTGTCATGGCGCGCTAGCGATCGAACACCTTGATGACGGCCGACTTGCGGAGCTGGCCCAGGTAGGCCTTGAGGCGCTGCTCCTCCAGTTGCTTGTACACCTGATTGTAGAGGCGATCCCGGTTCAGGTCGTCGAGCTTGCCGCAATCGAGCTTGGCCTTGGCGCGCTCGCCGAACACACGCACCAGGTGCAGCCCGAACGGCGACTCTACGGGCTCGCTGAGGGCGCCCACCGGCAGCGCGAACGCCGCATCCTCGAACGCCTTGACGAATTGCCCGCTAGAGATGTACCCGAGCCGCCCGCGGTTGCGGGCCGCCGAGGGGTCCTCCGACTCGGCCGCGGCGAGCTGCTCGAAGTCGGCCCCGGCCACGAGCTTCTGCCGCAGCGCCTCTAGCCTGGCGCGGGCCGCGGCATCCTTGCCGCGCACCAGGATGTGGCCCACGTCCAGCTCGCGGTTGGAGCGTGCCTCGGCGGTGCAGGCGGTGCGGATCGAGGCGTCGTCGACGTAGATGCGCGTCGCCACCTCGCGCTGGATCACGCGCTTCCGCAGCGTGTCCTTGACGATGTAGTTCTTGAGATCCTCCTCGGAATACGCCTGCAGGGCCTGGGGGTCGCGCCGCACGATGGCGTCCACGCGCTCGTCCACCTCCTTGCTGCCCACCTCGATGCCGAGCTTCTGCGCCTGGCTCTCCAGCAGCAGCGTTTCGACCAGATCCTCCAGCACCTGCTCGCCGATATTCTTCAGCCGCTGCTGGAGCTCCGCGCCCTGGTGCTGCTGGCGGAGCTGGGCCATGTAGAGCTGGCGCATCGCCTCCACCTCCCGCACGGTCAGGATGCGCTCGTTGACGACGATCTTGACCTGGTCCAGGACGATCCGCCGCGGCGGTTCCGCGGCCCGCAGCGCGCCGCTCGCCGCCGGCCAGACGCCGGCCAGCATCGCAGCGGCCAGCGCCGTGGCCAGCGTCGCGGCCAGCGTGCGCACGCTCCGCCCGGGCCCGGTTCCGCGCCTCATCGCGCCCCCGCTTCGGCGCTGCTGCGGCGCCGTTCCTGCTCGGCCTGGGCCTGCTCCCGCAAGCGCTGCACGGGGAAGCGCGAGACGGGGGGGTCCACCTGGATATCGGCGACGCGGGTCTGCCGGAACAGCCGACCCTCGGCGAAGTAGTCGGTGAGGAGGGGATACTCCATGTTCTTTTCCGAGACGGCCGCTTCGCCGTAGCTGAGGAAATCGTTGAAGCGGATGCTGAGGGAGATCGGCAGCTCGTCGCCCCCGATGCGGGTATCGATGCGGGCCAGCCGCAGCGGGCCCTTGTCGATCCAGGCCGCCTTGCCGGGCGCCTCCTCCAGCCGGTAGTACACGACGCCCTTGGGCGCGCGCGCCAGCTCGTACCGATCCGGCAGGACGCCCCAGGCCCCGAGGCCCCGGCGCCAGTCGGCCAGCGTGCCCTCGATGAACGGCAGATAGGGGGGGAGGATATCGAGGTCGGCGAACGTGCGCTTCTCGCCGGCGTTCACGGTCAGCGGGCGGAAGCCCTCGTCGTAATAGAAGTGCAGGGGCGACCCTCCGGGCGAGGTGGTCTCGATGGCGAGCAACTGTCCGCGCATCCAGTAGACCGCCTGGAGGAACTCCCGCTCCGGCTGCTCCCGCGGCGGCGGCTCCGGCAGCGCGGCATCGGCCCGGGGGGCGGGGTGCGCGACCAGCGGATCGTACACCGTCGTGTGCAGGCGCAGGATCAGCCGGGAGATGGTGGGCGCCTTCGCCAGCAGGTTGGCGTACAGCTCCTCCAGGCTCGGCTCGTAAGCCAGCGCCGCGCGCGGGGAAGCCAGCAGCCCCAGCAGGAGCGCCACCAGCGCCGGCACTTGCAGCGATACGGTGCGTCGCGCTTTCGGCAGACGAGCCATCGCGCCCGATCGGTTTGACAAGGCAGAGGGAGACCCCCTACGCTGGCGAGCAAGGCACGCGCCTGCACGGGCCACCCGTTCATGGATGGCCCATCGGGTCGCGAAAGGCAATCGGGCGAGGTCGATCAACCCCTCGCGGGCCCTTCGCAGGCGCGCCAACCATTGGAGCAGCCCGGGGGCGGCGCGGTTCAAACGGGGCGCGCTGGCGGAGACCCAAGGAGTCCGGAGGAGCCGTGACGAACGTGTTGCGCGTGGGCACGCGAGCGAGCGCGCTGGCCCTGCAGCAGACCCTGCTCATCGTCGAGCGCCTGCGCGAGTGTCGCCCCGATCTGCGCTACGAAGTGGTCGAGATCACCACCATGGGCGATCGCTTCCGCGAGGTGCCCATCACCGCCATGGGCCAGCAGGTGGACCGCGGCATCTTCAACTCGGCGCTCGAGATCGAGCTGCTCGAAGAGCGGGTGGACCTGGCCACCTGCTCGTTCAAGGACGTCGAGTCGCAGTTGCCCCCGGGCATCCACGCCGTCTCCGTCCTGCCGCGCGAGGACGTGCGCGACGTGCTGGTGACGCGCCATGGAACCGACCTGGCGGGCCTGCCCCAGGGCGCCGTGCTGGCCACCAGCAGCCCCCGCCGCGTGAGCCAGCTCCGGGCGTTCCGCCCCGATTTCCGCTTCGAGCCCCTGCGCGGCAACGTCACCACCCGCGTCGAGCGCGACCCCGACCGCTTCGACGGCGTGATCCTGGCCGGCGCCGGCCTGCTGCGGCTGGGGCTGGCGGGGCGGATCAGCCAGTGGATCAGCGAGGAGATTCTGCTGCCCGCGCCCGCGCAGGCGGCGCTCGGCTGCGAGTTCCTGGCCGAGCGCGGCGACGTGGCCGAGCTGGTCGATAGCATCCAGGAGCCCGATACCGAACGCTGCGTCCGCGCGGAGAAGGCCCTGCTGGTGCGGCTGAGCGGCGGCTGCTTCGCCCCCATCGGCGCCCTGGCCCGCATCGAGGGGCAACGCATGCGGCTGCGCGGCCGCGTCTGCGCCCTCGCCGGCACCCCCAAGGCCGAGGCCGCCCTGGAAGGCCCCGCCGGGGCCTGGGAGGAGCTGGTGGCGCAGGTGGCGGAGCGTCTTGTCGCGGACGGCGCCACCGAGATCATCCGCGAAACCCGCGAACGGCTGGAGCAGCAGGGGCGCTAGCAGGGGCGCGGCCGGTTGCACCCGGTCTCGCTCACCCCTTCCTGCCTTCGGCTTCGAGCAGGGCCTCGCGCCACTTGGGCAGCACCTCGGGGCGGGCCACCACGTAGTCGGCCCGCTTGGTGAGCCCCTGGCCGGCGTAGAAGGCGAGGGTGCCGGGAGCGATGTTGGCGAGGCCGGCGGGCTTCTTGAGCTTCTTCGCCTCCTTGAGCCCCAGCTCGAGCAGGGTCAGCACGGCGGGGTGGGTCTCGCTGTAGAAGTCGCGCACGCGCAGGTTGCTGCCGTCCATGCCCTGGGCGAGCTGGGCCAGCCCGCCCACATCGAACACGAATCCGTCGAAGCCCTCGGCGAACTCGGCCAGCGCCAGCGCCTGGGCTGGCGTGCGCACCAGCAGGTGCAGCTCCAGCCCCCCTTTGCCCCGCTGGAGGCCCGCCTCGCCCAGCTTGTCGGTGACGACGCGGGCCTCCTTGGCGGTCTGGGCGCTGGGCAGCACGAGCGAGACGTTGCCGAGCCCCATCTCGTCGCGCACCATCTTGAGCGCCTTGAGCTCGAGCCCGAACGCCTCCTCGTAGTCCAGGTCGCCATAGCGCGCGGCGCCGCGCGCCCCCAGGGCCGGATTGCGCTCGTCGGCGCTGAAGCTGAACTCGCGCCCCCCCACCAGCTGGTCCAGGTCGCGGCTGGTGCCGTCGGAGAGCAGCACCCGCGCCGGCCTGGGAAAGCTGGCCGCGGCGATGCGTCCGATGCCGCGGGCCAGGCTTTCGACGAAGTACTGCGCCTTGTCATCGTAGCCGGCGGTGAGGGCCTCGATCTGCTGCACCAGCTCGGCGTTGTCGCCCGCGGCTTTCCAGCCGGCGAAGGCGAGGCAGGCCAGCGGGTGCACCTTGGCCTCGTCGCGCATCAGCTCGTCGATGCGGATCAGCCCCACGCCGGCGTGGGGGTATTGCGCATCGGGGAAGGCGCGGTCCGGGTCGCTCTGCTGGAGCAGCAGCGGGCGCTTGGGCATGTCGAGCTGGTCCAGGCGGATCTCCTCGGCGTGGTGCGGCAGCAGGCCCTGGTACACGACGCCCTTGCTGCCCCCTGCGCAGGAGACGGTGATCTCCTGGCCCATGGCGATGCGCTTGGAGGCGTTGCCGGTACCCACGATGCAGGGGATGCCCAGCTCCCGGGAGATGATGGCCGCGTGGCAGGTGCGGCCGCCCATGTCGGTGACGATGGCCGAGGCGATCTTCATGATCGGCACCCAATCCGGGTCCGTCATCTCCGTCACCAGCACCGCGCCCGACTTGAACTGGCCGATGTGCTCGGCCGTCTTGATGACGTGGGCCGGGCCGTTGCCGATCAGGTCGCCCACGGCCATCCCTTCCGCCAGCACCGGGCCCATCTTGTCGAGCACGTGGCGGCGGATGACGCCCGTTTCGCGGCGCGAGATCACGGTCTCGGGGCGGGCCTGCACGATGAACAACTGGCCCGACTGGCCGTCCTTGGCCCATTCCATGTCCATGGGCTTGTAGTAGCCGGCCTCCTGCGAATAGTGCTCCTCGATGATGACGCCCCAGCGGGCGAGCGTGAGCACGTCCTCGGGCGTCAGGCAGAACCGGCGCCGCTCCTCGGGCGGCACCTCGAGGCTGGTGGTGCGCTTGCCGCCGCTGGTGGCGGGGTCCGTGTAGATCATCTTGCGCTGCTTCTCGCCCAGGTGCGCGTAGATGATGGACTTGTATCCCTGCTGCAGGGTGGGCTTGTGCACGTAGAACTCGTCGGGGTTGATCAGCCCCCCCACCACGCTCTCGCCCAGTCCGTAGCCGGCGGTGACGTAGACCGCATCCTTGAAGCCGCTCTCGGTGTCGATGGTGAACATGACGCCCGCCGAGGCCAGGTCGCTCCGCACCATCTTCTGCACGGCGATCGAGAGCGCCACCGCGAAGTGGCTGAACTTCTTCTCCTCGCGGTAGGCGATGGCGCGGTCCGTGAACAGCGAGGCGAAGCAGGCCCGGCACGCTTCGAGCAGCGCCTTGTGGCCGCGGATGTTGAGGTAGGTATCCTGCTGCCCGGCGAAGGAGGCATCGGGCAGGTCTTCGGCCGTGGCGCTGGAGCGCACCGCCGTATCCACCTCCCCGCCGTAGTCCTGCGAGAGCTTGTCGTAGGCGGACATGATCTCCGCCTCCAGCGCCTTCGGCAGCGGCGTGCCCCGGATCAGCGTGCGGATCTTGTCGCCGCGCTCGGCGAGCTGGGCGATGTTCTTGGGGTCGAGCCCCTTGAGCAGCGCCTCGATCTGGCCGCGGATGCCGCTGGAGGTGATGTAGTGGTCGTAGGCGTAGGCCGAGACGGCGTAGCCGTTGGGCACCTGCACGCCCTTGCGCGTGAGATTGGCGAACATCTCCCCCAGCGACGCGTTCTTCCCGCCCACCGCGGGTACGTCCTTGATGCCGAGTTCCGAGAACCAGTAGATGAATTTCCTGTCGTCGCTCTTGGCCATGGCTCGGGTCTCCGCTGTAGGGGCTGTGCCGATTCGGGGGTACGCGCGCCGGGTGGCGCCGGCGGGCCGGCTCAGGAGATCTTGCCCTCCTGGGCCAGCTTGTTGATCTCGGCTTCCATCTCGTCCACGTCCTCCACGTACCGTATGCCGTAGGCGTCGCAGATCTTCTTGTGCACCGACCAGAGCTGCGAGTGCACCGATTCGGGCTTGGTGGAGGTGAGCACGTCCTCGCTCTTGGCCTTCATGTACTCGTTCAGCCCCTTGATGATGCCCGTGAAATGCTCCTTGAACTTGGGCTCGGACATTCCCTCCAACTGCTTGGCGGTCTTCAGCGCGAAGTTGAGGTAGTTCTGGCTGGAATCGTAATCCTTGTTCTGCAGATCGGTGATGCCCTGCTTGATGCACTTGTTGAGGCGGTTGAACAGCTTCAGATTGCGAAGGGTGTACAGGGACTCGGGCATGAGAATCTCCCCAATGGCGGTCAATCGATGCGGGGCACCTGAGCCCACGTGCATTCCTTCCTGGCAACCGGGCCGACGCTGACTCCGCAACCCGGTCCGCAGCACCCCGCACGGGCAATGGGTCAGAACGACCCACCCGATTTGTTGGCATTTCTTCCTCTGGTGTTTTAGCGTACCGGCGTATTAAAAGAAACGGCTGTCGGCTCGCTGCGGCGAAAGCGCCCGGCAGCTTCGACGGAACCGGGCGCGGCCGAGGGCGTTCCTGTGACGCCCTGCGACGAGCCCCCACCCCGAGCGACGAGCCCTCGATGGCCCAGCAGCAAAAGCGTTCGCAGACCGTCAGGGTCGATCCGTTTCCCCTCCCCGTGCTGGGTGGGGCGTTCCTGGTGCGGGAGGTGGTCGCGCAGCCGGGCCAGGGCGCGCCCGCCGCCGTCGCCGCCCTGAAGGCGTCGCCGTCCGACCGCTGGTTCGTGATGGCCGAGGAGTCCGAGGGCGAAGCCCGCGATGCCCTGGCCGTGCTCGACATGGAGGATGATCGCCTCGAAGTGGTCATCCACGCCAAGGGCACCTTCACCCCCGAATGAGGCGCAGCGCCACGATCCGCGTCGGCGGCTCCGTTTGAAAACGCGCGCCTCGACCGGCGGCCTCACCCACCCCGGCGGGCCGGAGGGCGAGGTCGCGGCCCGCCACCGCCTCCGTGCTGTCCTTCCGGCCGCTACCGCCGGCGCGGATCGAAGGCCTTGAGCAGGGCCTCGCCGATGAAGTTGATCAGGATCACCATCAGCACCAGCACGAAGAAGGTGGTGAGCGACATCCACCACGCCTCGACGTTGGCCTTGGACTGACGCAGGAGCTCGCCCAGGCTGGGGGTGGGGCTGGGCACGCCCAGGTTGAGGAAGTCGAGGCTGGTCAGCCCCACGATGGCGCCCGAGACGCGGAAGGGGAAGAAGGTGATGACGGGGGTGAGCGTGTTGGGCAGGATGTGGCGGCGGATGATGGCCCAGGAGCCCACCCCCATGGCCCGCGCGGCCTTGACGTACTCGAAGTTGCGCGCCCGGAGGAACTCCGCCCGCACGTAAACGCTCAGCCCCATCCACCCGAACAGGCTCAGCAGCGCGATCAAGAGCGGGATGCTCGGCGTGAACGCCGCCGAGAGGATGATCAGCAGGTACAGCTCGGGCAGCGAACTCCAGATCTCGATGGCGCGCTGGCCGAGCAGGTCCACCCAGCCGCCCAGGAAGCCCTGCACCGCGCCGGCCAGGATGCCGAGCAGCGTGCCGATCAGCGCCAGCACCAGCCCGAACACCATCGAGATGCGGAAGCCATAGATCAGGCGCGCCAACACGTCGCGGCCGCGGTCGTCGGTGCCCAGCCAGTTCTCCGCGCTGGGCGGGGCGGGGGCGGGGCGGCCCAGCCGGAAGTTGATGGTGCGGTAGTCCCAGCGGATGGGGGCGAACAGCGCCCAGTTGCCGCCCGTGGTGATGGCCCGGTGGATGAGGGGGTCGTGGTAGCTGGCCTCGACCTGGAAATCGCCGCCGAAGGCCGTCTCCGGGTAAGCCACCAGCGCCGGCACGTAGAGCCGCCCCTGGTACGAGACCAGCAGCGGCTTGCTGTTGGCGAGCAGCTCCGCACACAGGCTCAGCCCCAGCAGCGCCAGCAGCAGCGCGAGGCTCCAGAAGCCGCGCCGGTTGCGGCGGAAGGCCATCCAGCGCCGCCGCGTCTCCTCGCTCACGCGGAAGCCCAGCACGCGCGGGCGGGGCGGAACTGCACCGGAAGGTGCCGGGGCCGGCTCGCCGGGCGGGAACTCAGGGGGTGCGGGCAGCGCTTGGGCCATCGGGCTACCCCGGCGCGCGTTCGAAGCTGATGCGGGGGTCCACCAGCACCAGCGAGAGGTCGGAGAGCAGGTTGCTGACGAGGGCCAGCAGCGAGAAGAAGAACAGGGTCGCCATCACCACCGGGTAGTCGCGGCTGATGATGGACTCGTAGGAGAGCAGCCCCAGCCCATCGAGCGAGAACAGGGTCTCGATCAGCAGGCTGCCCGTGAAGAACAGCGCCAGGAAGCTGCCCGGGAAGCCGAGGATCACCGGGATCACGGCGTTGCGGAAGACGTGCTTCCAGAGCACGCGCCGCTCCGAGAGCCCCTTGGCCCGCGCCGTCTGCACGTACTGGCGGTGGATCTCGTCGAGGAAGGAATTCTTGGTGAGCAGGGTCAGCACGGAGAAGCTGCCGAGCACGTAGCAGGTCAGCGGCAGCACCAGGTGCCAGAGGTAATCGGCCACCTTGCCCGCCGTGCTGAGCGCCGCGAAGCCGTCGGAGGTCAGGCCGCGCAGGGGGAACACGCTCCAGAACGAGCCCCCGCCGAACAGCACGATCAGGAAGATGCCCAGCACGAATCCCGGGATGCTGTAGCCCACCAGGATCAGCACGCTGGTGACGCCGTCGAAGCGGGAGCCGTCGCGCACGGCCTTGCGGATGCCGAGCGGGATGCACGTCAGGTAGGTGAGCAGGAAGCTCCAGCCGCCGAGCGAGATCGAGACCGGCAGCTTCTCGACGACCAGCGTCACCACCTGCTTGTGGTGGTAGTAGGACTCGCCGAAGTCGAACGTGAACAGCCGCTTCAGCCAGCGCAGGAACTGCACCGGCACCGGCTGGTCGAAGCCGTACAGGCGTTCGAGGTACCGGCGCTGCTCGGCTTCGAGCACGGCCAGCCGGCGCGCCTCGCCGGGCGCAGCACCGCCGCCGGCCTCGCCCAGCTGCTCGCCGTGGCCGCGCAGCTGGGCCAGCATGCGCTCGACCGGCCCGCCCGGCACCAGCTGCAGCACGAGGAACGTCACCAGCACGATCCCGAACAGGGTCGGCACCATCAACAGCAGCCGCTTGACGATATAGGCCCACATGGCTCAGCGCGCCCTCAGCGGCCCATCGCCGGCCATCGCCCGCCTGAGCGCGGCGGCGCGGGCGGCATCGGCCCACCAGAAGCGCAGAAGTTGCTGCGGCGCGTAGTAGAGCGGCAGCGTGCGCGGCTGGCCCAGCCGATCCCAGTGGGTGACGCGGTGGGTGGTGTTGTACCAGTTCGGCACCAGGTAGTGCTCGTGCCAGAGCACGCGGTCCAGGGCGTGGGTGGCCGTGACCAGCGTCTGGCGGTCGGGGGCGCCGATGATCGCCTCGACCAGCCTGTCCACGGCGGGGTTGCGGATGCCGATGATGTTGCGGCTGCCCTCGACCGCCGCCGAGTCGGAGTGCCAGAACTCGCGCTGCTCGTTGCCGGGCGACTGGCTTTCCGGGAACGACGCCACCACCATCTCGAAGTCGAAGGTGCGCAACTGCTGCTCGTAGACCGAATCGTCGACGACCTTCATGGTCGCCTGCACCCCCAGCTTGCGCAGGTTGTCGAGGTAGGGCTCGACCACGCGCTCGAACGCGGGCTGCACCAGCGTGACGGTGAACCGCATCGGCTCGCCGGTGGCGGTGTTCGTCAGCACGCCCCCCTGCACGCGCCAGCCCGCGCCCTCGAGCAGCCGCTGGGCCGCGCGGAGCTGCTCGCGGATGTCGCGGTAGGGCTTGCCCAGCGCCGCGACCGGCGTGGTGAACACCGCGGGCGGCAGCTTGGCCCGCAGCGGCTCCAGCAGCGCCAGTTCCTCCCGCGCGGGCAGCCCCGGCGCGGCCAGCTCCGAGTTGGAGAAGTAGCTGTGGTTGGCGGTGTACTGGCCGAAGAACAGCGTGCGGTTGCTCCAGTCGAAATCGAGGGCGAGGGCGAGCGCGTGGCGCACGTCGCGCTGCTGGAACTTGGCCTTGCGCAGGTTGAAGGCGAAGCCCTGGATGCCGGCGTTGTTGCGGTGGGGCAGCTCGCGCTTGACGAGCCAGCCCTGGTCCCACTTCGCCCCGGCCACATCGACGGCCCACTGCTTGCTGCTGCTGATGGCGAGGAAGTCGAACTCGCCCGCCTTGAGCGCCTCCAGCCGCACGGTATCGTCGCGGTAGAACTTGACCACGATCTCATCGAAGTTGTCCTTGCCCGCGTTGAGGGCGAGCCGGCGCCCCCAGTACAGCGGGTTGCGCCTGAAGCGGATGAACTTGCCGAACTCGTACTCGGCCACGGTATACGGCCCCGAGCCGAGCGCGCGGCGCACGAAATCCTGCCCGAAGTCGCCCTGGCCGTAGAGGTGCTTCGGCAGCACGGCGAGCTGCCCGGCGATCATCGCCAGCTCCGCGTTGCGCTGGGCGAAGCGCAGCCGCACGGTGTGCGGATCGGGCGTCTCCACCGCCTGCACGTCCTTGTAGTAGTACCGGTAGAAGGGCGAGGCCGCATCCGAGCGCAGCACCCGGAAGGAGAAGGCCACGTCCTCGGCCGTGAGCGGACGGCCATCGGAGAAGCGCGCCTCGGGGCGCAGGCGGTAAGTGACCGAGAGGCCGTCGGCGGCCGGCAGGACGGCCTGCGCCAGCAGCCCGTACTCGGCGAACGGCTCGTCGAGCGAGCCCTCCGTGAGCGGCTCGAACACGAGCGTCGCCAGCTGCGCGACGGGGCGGCCCTTCAGGCTGAAGGGGTTCAGCGTGTCGAAGCTGCCGGGCGCCGAGAGCACCAGCGTCCCCCCTTTCGGCGCCTTGGGGTCGGCGTAGTCGAAGTGGGTGAAGGTGGCCGGGTACTTGAGGCCGCTCCCCAGCGCCAGCCCGTGCGTCCCGCCGGAGCCCCCACCCCGGCCCTCCCCCGCGAGGGGGGAGGGAGAACTGCTCTTGCCGGCGGCGGGCGCGGTCGGCGTGGCGGGCACCGCCGGGGACGCGGTCCGTTCCGCCTGCGAGTCCGCTCCACCCGTGCGCGAGCGCTCCAGGCAGCCGCCCAGCAGCAGCGCCGCCGTCAGCCCGGCCAGCAGCGCGGCCGGGCCCAGGGCCACCGCCCGCGCGCGGCGCCGCGTGCCTCCCTGCGGCCGCGGCGGAAACGATTGGGCCCTGGCGGTGGACATGGGCGATGCTCCGGCTGGGTCAACGTTGGCGGAGACGGGCGCAGGCAGCGGAACCGCGCCGGGCGCGGTTTCCCGGCGCCCAAGCTTAGCACAGGGCAGGCGGAAAGGAAGGCCGCAACGCGGCGGTGGCGGGGCTGACGCGAGAAGAAAGGGGAGCGGACGATCTCGACTTGATGATGCGGATCGGGGGGTGCGCATGGCCCGCGAAACCCCACCCCCGGCCCCTCCCCGCCATTGCGGGGAGGGGTGTCCGCAGGCCGCGGTGGGGTCGCCGGGCGCCCGCAGCCCGCATTCGCGCAGCCGGGCGGGCTACATGCGCTCCGGCGGGACGATCCCGATCAAGTGCAGGCCGCGTTCGAGCACGGCGCGGGTGGCGGCGAACAGCGCGAGGCGGGCGTCGCCGACCGCGTCGTTCTCCGCGTTCTTCACCGAGCTGGTGGTGTAGGTGCGGCTGAACTCCTTGGCCAGCCGGAACAGCGCATTGGCGACCAGATTGGGGCGCAACTGCTCGGCCGCCTGGTGGACGCTGCGGTTGAAATCGTACAGCTCGCGCACGAGCCGCTTCTCGTTCTCGTGGGTGAGCAGGGTGAAGTCGGCCCGCGGGTCGGGCTCGCGCGGTACCAGCCGCTGCACGCTGCAGATGCGGGTGTAGGCGTAGCAGAGGTAGGTTCCCGTATCGCCCTCGCTGACCAGCCAGTCCTCGAGATTGAACACGATGTTCTTGGCCGGGTCCTGCTTGATCATGCCGTAGCGGATGGCGGCCACGGCGATGCGCCGGCACGTCTCCGCGATCTCCGCATCGCTCCAGTCGCCCCGGTGCGGCTCCAGGTAGTGGCTGAGGATGTAGGCGTTCATCCGGTCGCGCAACGCGGAGAACAGGATCACGTTGCCGGCGCGGGAGCTCATCTTGCCCTCGGGCAGCATCACCAGGCCGTAGGAGAGATGCTGGCAGCGGGCGGCCTGGGCGTAGCCCAGCAGCTCGAGCGTCTTGAACACCTGCTGGAAGTGGAGGTTCTGCTCGGTGCCGACCACGTAGATCGATCGCTCGATCCCGTACCGCTCGAACTTGAGGTGCGCGAGCGCGAGATCCTTGGTGGAATAGAGGGTGTTGCCGTCGGCCTTGAGCAGCAGGAAGAAGCCCAGGCCGTAGGGCTCCAGGTCCATACCCGCCGCGCCCTGGGAGCGCACCAGGATGCCGCGCCGCAGGCCGTCCTCGACGATCTGCCGACCCAGCTCCATCCCTGACTCGTAGAACCAGTGGTCGAAGCGGGCGCCCAGCCAGCGGTAGATTTCGTGGAACGCTTCGAGCGACCACGCGCGCGTCTCCTCCCACAGCCGGTAGACCTCGCCCTCCCTGGCTTCGAGTTGCGCCAGCACGCGGCTCACCTCGGCTTCGTAGGTCTTGCGCTCTGCCGGGGGCGCCGCCTCGAGCAGGCGGGTGGCCGCGGTGTACATCTCGCCCAGCCACTCGCCGCGGTTCGCGGCCGGGGGCGCCTCCGTGCGGTGGTTGCGGTAGTACCAGAGGCACTTGGCAATGTGCGCCCCCACGTCGCCGATGTAGTTGGCGGCGATCACCTCGTGACCCACGTACTCCATCATCCGCACCAGGGCGTCGCCGAGCGCCACGTTGCGCATGTGGCCCACGTGGAAGGCCTTGTGGGTGTTGGGCTGGGAATACTCGACCATCACCTTCTCGCGCCGCACACGCCCGCTCTGCTCGAAGCTGCTGCCGTCGAGAATGGCCGGCAGCGTGTGGCGGGCCAGCTCCTCGACCGACACCCTGAAGTTGACATACGGGCCGGCCGACTCGATGGCGGTCAGCAGCGGCTCCGCGGCCAGGGCGCCCTGCAGCGCGGCGGCCAGCTCCTGGGCGATGACCGCGGGCGGCTTGCGCAGCGCCTTCGCCAGCCGGAAGCAGGGGAAGGCGTAGTCGCCCAGCTCGGGCTCGGGCGGCTGCTCGATCCAGCCGCGCCCGATCTCCGGCAGGCCGGGCAGCCCGCGACCCTTGAGTTCGCGGTCGAGAATGGTGACGATGGTGTCGACGAACCGGTACATGAGTTTTCAGTAGATGAGGGGCGTCTCCGCGCCAGTTCTCGCGCGGCGTGTGCCGCCTAGGAAGTTGTTTCTGTAATTGAGTGAGTTAGAATGGTCAACTGACATTCCGCCGTTAACGGACCTCTGCCTACCTGACCGCACTTTGTCGAAAACGCTTGGCGCCGAGAAACCTGCAATAAGGTTCAGATGAATATAGACGAAATCAAGAGGGCGTTGTCAGAACAAAGCATAGCAGTCACAGAGGAAAGCAGACTGCCGAATGATATCGGATCGCAATTGCGACTACAAAACGAAGCGATAGTGAATGCGTTTGACAAGGGAACCTGGAATGTCCAGGGCAAGAACCCAGGCAAGAAAGACATTGAGAAAATCCTTTCCGATGCAGCCGCAGGTAACAAAGGAACAAGACCAGTTACTAATCGGAATGTATTCATCGTTTACGGTCATGATACCGCAACTAGAGATGCCACAGAAAATATGCTACGACGATGGAAGCTAAATCCTATTATCCTTGATCAGATTCCTTCGGAAGGAAAAACAATCATCGAAAAACTCGAAAAATATCGTAGCCAAGCGCAGTATGCAGTTGTCTTAGCGACGCCAGACGACATTGGTCATCGTGCAGAAAAGAAAGATGAAATAGCCTTTAGAGCACGTCAAAATGTGGTTCTTGAGTTGGGAATGATGCTTGCCATACTTGGTCGCCAGAGAGTGGCTATACTAATTAAGGGACAAGAAAAGATGGAACGCCCATCGGACATACAAGGTCTGATCTACATTCCATTCAAGGATGACGTTAAAGAGACACGGCTCCAGCTAGCCAAAGAGATTAATAGCCAGGGTATCACGATTGATCTAAAGGCCGTTTAGGAATTTTGTCACTAATCGTGCCAAACGGACCCATATGAAGATCGAGCGGCTGGATCACCTCGTGATCGACGTGCGCGACCTCGACCGCACGTGCGACTTCTACGTGCAGGTGCTCGGCATGGAGCGGGTGACCTTCGGCGCCGGGCGCACCGCGCTCAGGTTCGGAGCCCACAAGTTCAACCTGCACGAGGTGGACGGGCCGCACAAGCTCGTCGCCGACCGGCCCATCCCGGGGTCGGCGGACCTGTGCCTGCTCACGCGCACGCCGATGGACGAGGTGCTGCGCCACCTCGCCGCCTGCGGCGTGACGCCGATCGAGCCGCCTTCGCCGCGCGCCGGGGCGCTGGGCGAGATTCTCTCCGTGTACATCCGCGATCCCGAGGGCAACCTGATCGAGATCTCGAACGCCGTGGGCGAGGGCTACCGCCAGGCCCCGGTGTAGCAGGCGGCGCGCGGGCGCACATCCACCCTGCGCGGTGTGGCCGGCGCGTGGCGCGACCCCCCCGGTCACGGGCGAGGTCACTACGGCGCACCATCGACCGAAGGCCGACGCTCCGTCGTCGGACGGGAGCCCGGTGCGACCGGCCGGAGGACCGCACGTTCGAGATTCCGCATCGCCGACGTTTTCTGCTAGGATGCATCCCTCGATGCCGGTCCGTGGGATTCGCCTCGCAACGCGCGGCGACTGCAAGGATAGCATCCCCACACGCATTCCGGATGGCTCCACGACGGAGCCGGCCTGGTTCGAGGGCTTGGCGCGCCGGGCTGCGCGCGGCCCTCGTGCCGCACATCTTCGGGCGCGCCGATCGCCGGCCGCGCCGGGAGCGCGACCGGCGTCTGACCTTGGCAAGAGCTCCGGCGGCCATTGCCCGCCGAGGCCCGACGGCAGCGCGGACACGGGTCGTCTCCTGTGCCGCTGCACGAGCTGGAGGCTTTGCGCGTGACGTCCCTCGCTACAGCGAAGTTGAAGGGCAGGCCGCGCGTGGCCCCACCCGCGCCTCAGCCGCAGGCTCCCCGGCCCCGCGTGACCGTGGTCACGGTCAACTACAACGCCGGCGCCATCCTGACCGAAGCCGCCAAGGCGGCGCTCGGGTCGACGGCGCCCGTGCGCATGGTGGTGGCCGACAACGCCTCGCGCGACGGGAGCCTGGCCCGGCTGCGCGCCGAGTTCGCGGGCGATCCGCGCCTGCGGGTCGTGGAAAGCGGCCGCAACCTGGGCTTCGCCTGCGGGAACAACCGGGCGCTGGCCTGGGCCGACGGCGAGTACATCCTGCTGCTCAACCCCGACTGCGTCGTCGGGCCGCAGACGATCGAACGGGTGCTGGCGGAGATGGAGCGCCACCCCGAAGCCGGCATGGCCGGCTGCCTGATCCGCAATCCCGATGGTTCGGAACAGGCCGGCGCCCGCCGTGCGGTGCCCACGCCCTGGCGCGCCGTGGTGCGCACCCTCGGCCTGCATCGCTGGTTCCCGGACGACCCGCGCTTCGATGACTTCGTGCTGACCCGCCAACCCTTGCCCACGCGGACGGTAGAGGTCGAAGCCATTTCGGGTGCGTTCATGTTCATCCGGCGGCGGGCGCTGGACCAGGTGGGGCTGCTGGACGAGGGTTACTTTCTCCATTGCGAAGACCTCGACCTGTGCATGCGCTTCCGCGAGTCCGGCTGGAAGATCCTGTTTCTGCCCCATGCCGAGGCCGTCCACGTCAAGGGCGCGTGCGGCCTGGATCGGCCCGTGCGGGTGGCCTGGCACAAGCACCGGGGCATGGTGCGCTTCTACAACAAGTTCTTTCGGCGGAAATATTCTCCCCTGCTGTTCTGGGCCGTGGTCGCGGGGGTGTGGCTGCGCTTCTGCGTCGACGTCGGCGTGGTGCTGCTCCGTCCCCGGAGAGCGCGGGGCTAGCGATGGCGCACCCGCATGGCGTGGCGGCCGCGCTCGTGACCGGCGCGACGACCGGCATCGGCGGGTATCTCTTGCCGGCGCTCGCGGCGCGGGCAGGCGGGGCCACGGCGCTCGGTCGCGGAACGCGCCCGGGCTGGCTCCCCCCCGGGGTGGCGTGGCTGCGCGCGGATCTCTCGCGACCCGCTCCGCTCCCCGCCGAGGGCGGCCCCTGGCCGGTCGCCTTCCACCTCGCCCCGCTCGGGCTGCTCGTGCCCCTGATCGAACCCTTGGCGCGCGCCGGCTGCACCCGCGTGGTGGCGGTAGGCACGACCAGCCGCTTCACCAAGGCCGACTCCGCGGATGGCGGGGAGCGCGCGCTCGCCCAGCGCTTCGCCGCCGCCGAGGCCGCGTTGGCGTCGCGCTGCGCCGAGCGGCGGATCGCCTGGACGTTGCTGCGCCCCACCCTGATCTGGGGCGGACGCGGGCGGAACGCCATCCTGTGGATCGCGCGCGTCGTCGAGCGCGCGGGATGGTTTCCGCTCGTCGGCCCGGCCAACGGGCTGCGGCAGCCGGTGCACGCCGAAGACCTGGCGCAGGCCTGCCTGCGCTGCCTGGACGCGCCCGGCGCCTGCGACCGCGCCTACAACCTGAGCGGCGCCGAGGCGCTGCCGTTTCGCGAGCTGGTCGCCCGGGTGTTCCAGGCGCTGGAGAAGCCGCCGCGGTTCGCGCCGGTGCCCGCGCCCCTGTGCCGGGGGATGATCCGGCTCGCGGCCGGCGCCGGACTCGTACGGGGCATCACGCCCGCGGCGCTCGACCGGCTCGAGCGGGACCTGTGCTTCGACCACGGGGAGGCGACACGGGACTTCGGCTACGCCCCGCGTGGCTTCCGGCCCACCCGCGCCGATCTCCTGCCGCCGCCGCGCTGAATGAACACCTTGCCGCCGCCGCCCTTGACGGCGCGGGGGGCCGCGTCTATCGTGAAGGCGGAGTTCATCCGCATCCGGGAGACCCGCGTTGACGAACAGTGTCTTGCACCGCCACAAAGCCCTCCTCCTCGCCCTGCAAACCCCCGACCTCGCCGACGCCGCCGTAGCCGATTCGCTGCGGGAGCTGGGGGACCTCTGTGCCAGCCTCGGCATCGAGGTGGTGGGGCAGCTCGTGCAGGCGCGCCCGCGCATCGACCCGCGCACGTTCATGGGCTCGGGCAAGGTGGGCGAGGTGAAGCTGCTGGCCGAGCGGAGCGGGGCCCACCTGGCCGTGTTCGACAACGAGCTCTCCCCCTCCCAGGGCGAACACCTGGAGCGCGAGCTGCGGCTGATGGTGATGGACCGCACCCAGGTGATCCTGGAGATCTTCGGGCGCAACGCCCGCACCCACGAATCCCGCGCGCAGGTGGAGCTGGCCCAGCTCGAATACATGCTGCCGCGCCTGGTGGGGATGTGGGCCCACCTGGACCGCGAGCGCGGGGGCATCAGCGGCAGCAAGGGCGCCGGCGAGAAGCAGATCGATATCGACCGCACCATCATCCGCCAGCGCATCGCCCGCCTGCGCAAGGAGCTGCGCCACATCGACCAGGAGCGCGCCACCCAGAAGAAGCGCCGCGCGAACTGCCTGCAGGTGAGCCTGGTGGGCTACACCAACGCCGGCAAGTCCACCCTGATGAACCGCCTCACCGAGGCCCGCGTGCAGGTCGAGGATCGCCTGTTCGCCACGCTCGATACCACCACGCGCGTGCTCGACGATGAGAACCGGCCGCGCATCCTGCTCTCGGACACGGTCGGTTTCATCCGCCACCTGCCGCACATGCTGATCGCCTCCTTCCGCTCGACCCTCGGCGTGGCCCGCGATGCGGACCTGCTGCTGCACGTCGTCGATCTCAGCCACGACGCCTACGAGGAGCACATGGCGACGACCGTGCAGGCCATCGAGGAGATCGGGGCAGGCGCCGTGCCGCGGCTGGTCGTGTTCAACAAGCTGGACCTGGTGCAGGAGAAGGCGCGGCTGCTGCTGGCCCGCAAGGCGCATCCGGAGGCCATCTTCATCTCCGCGCTCCGCGACGACCCGGCCGCCCTGCGCCGGGGCATCCTGGCGTTCTTCGAGCAGCGGATGATCACCGCGCCCCTGCGGATCGGGTATGCGGCCTACGGCGAGCTGGACATGGTCTACCAGTGGAGCCGGGTGGACGAGGTGCGCTACGAGGAGGACGGCATCCATCTCACCGTCACCTCCACGCCCGCCAATCTCGAACGCATCCGCGCCCACATCGGCGTGTAGCGGACCACCATCGAGGAGGGGGGAAGGATGAGCCGGATCGCGCTGGTGCAGATGACCACCACCGATGGCTTCGAGGCGAACCTGGCCCACGCCCTGACGCAGGTGGAGCGGGCCGCCCAGCTCGGGGCGCGCCTGGTGGCCTTTCCCGAGGTGTTCCTCTACATCGGCGGCAAAGAGGGCAAGTTCGCCCACGCCCAGGAGGTGGAGGGGCCGGTGGTGGCCCGCTTCCGGGAGCTGGCCGCGCGCCACCGCATGCTGGTGCTGCTGGGCAGCGTCTACGAGCGCATCCCGGGGCGGCAGGACAAGGTGTTCAACACCTCGATCCTGCTCGATGGCGAGGGCCGCACCGCCGGCGTGTACCGCAAGCTGAAGCTGTTCGACGTCGAGCTGCCCCAGTTGCGGATCATGGAGAGCGACACCATCGCCGCCGGCGATGCCCTGCCGCCCGTGATCGGGACGCCGATCGGGCGCGTGGGGCTGACCATCTGCTTCGACATCCGCTTTCCCGTGCTCTATCAGCACCTGCGCGAGCAGGGCGCGGAGATCGTGTTCGTCCCCTCGAACTTCACCTTCCCCACCGGCGCGGCGCACTGGGAGCTGCTGCTGCGCTGCCGCGCGCTCGAGACTCAGGTCTACCTGGCGGCGCCCGCCCAGGTGGGGCAGCACAACCCCAAGTACGCCTCATACGGCCACGCGGCCCTGGTGGACCCCTGGGGCAACGTCACCGCCCAGGCTTCCAACCAGCCCGCCCTGGTGGTGGGCGAGGTGGACCTGGCCTACCTGGCCGCGGTGCGCCGCAACATGCCGCTCGGCTTCGCCGGCTGAGTGCCGCCTCATCCCGTTCCGGTGCGATCGTGCGCTGATGCGGTGGCCTCGGGATCGGCACTCGGCAGATGGGTCGCCGCGCCTCGGGGTTTGGCGGAGGGTTCGGACACTGGATCAGCGGGGCTCGTCGCTCGACGCCTCCTGCTGCCGGGCCGGATAGCGCACCGTGCCGTAGGCGCAGAATACGCAGCAGATGCCCTGGGGGGGTCGCAGCAGCGCGTGGCAAGCCTTGCACGCGTGGGCGATCACTCAAGTGTCCGGCGGCATGCGCAGGGATTCGGCGCGACCGCATACCGGGCAGGTGAGGGTGGATTCTCACTCGATCATGGGCGGCTTAGCCTCCAGAGCGCATACACGACGAGACTGGCGAATGCGCCCAGGGCCGGCAGCAGGACGTAATCCAGTCCTGCCACCAGCGCGGAGAGGCCGATCGCGCCCAGCAGCACGACCAGCACCGGCGTGAGGCAGCACAGCGCCGTGGTCACGGCGCCGCCGGCGGCGTGCTGCGTATGAGCTCGAGCAGCTCATCTTCGCCGGAGGGGAGGTCGGCGCCCGGGATATTGGGGGTGGGCAGGGCGCGGTAGTAGCGGAACGCGTTCGGCCAGCCCAGCATGCCGAAGCGGTTCTTCTCGGGGATGGGAATCAGCCGCAGCCCGTTCGCATCGAGCTCCACCCGCAAGCTGCGGGCGAAAGGCACGCGCCAACTGCCGCGATTGGTGCGCACCTGGACGGTGCCCGTCAGCTCGATCCGCTCGCGTGAGCCCTCCCAACTGCCGGTGGCGCGGGAGGATTCGCGGTCGCGCCACTCCCCCGCCAGCAGGAACCCACCGGCCGGATGGAGGTAGAGGAAGTGGTACATGCCCTGCCGCTCCATCGCCTCCCAGCCTTCGATGCGGTAGGTCCCCGCGTACTTGCCGGGGCCCTGGGCCGGTGCGGGCGCGGTCCAGGCCAGCGCCGCCGCGAGCGCAGCCAGCGCCGCCATCCGGGTAGGAACATGAAGGGGCATGCGCAGGACATCCGCGGGAAGGGGGAGTACGGGCGGGCTGCCGGCCCGGGTTCGGCTCAGGGCGTGCCGCGCTCGCCCTTCGCCGCGGCCTCGACCGAGGGCGGCCCGGCCGAAGGCGGCTCCCGATCCGTGGACGTCGTCGCGTGGGCACAGGGCTGGGCGCAGGGCTCGGCGCGTGCCAGGGTGGCCTCGGCCGCAGCCATCGGCGCGTCCTCGGGAGGGGGAAAGACCTCCTCCACGTCGACCATCGTGGTGCGCGCCGCGGGCTCGGGCGGGGGCATTTCCGTGATCTCGAAGATCGTGCCGTAGCGTGCGCGGTCGCCGGCGTGGATGCCGAGCTTCCCCACGATGATCTGCCCCAGCGCCCGGGGTTTCCCCCGAAACTCGACCAGCCACGCGTTCTCCAGCCGCGAGGGTTCCGTCACCACCCCGCCCAGCTCGTAGAACACGCGATCCGTGAAGCCCCAGCGACCCAGAATCCACTCCCTGGAGAACTCGACGCGGTAACGGGCCATGGAGGCGATTCCAGCGGGGCGGATCCGGCGATATGTGTGCCGCTGATATTCTCGCCGGGAAGCGCGGCGCGTGTCAATCGACGGGCGCGCCCCGACGGCCCCCCCACTCTTCATCGCCTCCATCTTCGGAAGACGGCATCACCAATCCTGACCGTGAATGGTGCGGGCACCGGCGCGGCCCGCGGACATCGTGGGCATCGGCGCGGCCCGCGAACACCGTGGCCATGCGGGCGGCGTGCGCGGGCACCTCACCCCCGCCGCTCTCCAGGAATTGAAGGGGGGGTGAGGCTCGCGTGATCCGAAGCCGAGTGTAACCGTGTCAAAACCGCCGCCGCTGCGGCTCTCCTCCGCCCGTCGCGCGACTGTGCAAGAAAAGTGAGGGGCGCTCAGGGTTCGGCTGCGTTTGACATTCGGGTCGACCCTATCTATCTTGATCGGCTGTGTTGCTGATGTCCCCATCGTCTAGCTGGCCCAGGACACCGCCCTTTCACGGCGGCGACAGGGGTTCAAATCCCCTTGGGGATGCTATCGTCTACTGGGGCGTTTTCCGGTGCAGGAATCTCAGCCGAGCGGCGCCGACCGCCTGCGCGGGGGCCGCATCTCCCGCCCGCGGGCCGGGCGCATGGAGCCGCTCCGGAAGATAGCCTGCCGGCGGGTGGGCACTGAGGTGGCGGGTCAGGGCCGGCAACAGGGCCGGCACTCAAGATGTGTCAGGGCCGGTAGCTCAGTCGGTAGAGCATCTGACTTTTAATCAGGTGGCCGAGGGTTCGAGTCCCTCCCGGCTCATTAGTGAATACAAGGGCTTACGTCGCGAGGCGTAGGCCCTTTTCTCTGTCGGGTTACGCCGGGGTTACGGCGCGTGCCCCGAGAAGCCGTGTGCAGATTCCACCATTGGCCCAAGTACAATCCCCCGCTGACGCATCAACTCAACCGCCTTGACACGTTCGCCCGCTACCCCGCCCGCGCCTGGAGGGCCGCCAGCTCCTGCTCGACCACCGCGTCGTCGAGCTTCCGGAACAGGGGCTTGGGCGGCGCGAGCTTCTGGCCAGGGGCGAGCACAGGCGGGGCCCAGCGGCCGACCTGGGTGGTGTACTCGCCCGTCAGCACGCGGTGGGTGCCGTGGCCCGGCTCGTCGGGCTCGTCGAAGCGCAGGGTGCCGGAGAGGGCGCCCGTGTAGCCCAGCATCTCGTGCAGGCGCTGGCTGGAGAACGGGAGCACGGGCGCCAGCAGCACCTTGAGGCAATCGATGGTGCGCAGGGCGGTATACAGCACCGTCGCCGCGCGGGGCCGATCCTCCTTCACGAGGCGCCAGGGCTCCTGCGCGCTGATGTAGCGGTTGGCGCGGTCGGCGATCTGCATGGCCTCGAGGGTGGCGGCCTTGAACGAGGCGGCCTCGATCAGCGTCCCCACCGTGGCGAACGCGTCCTCGGCCGCGGCGAGGAGTGCCCGGTCGGCCTCGGTCAGCTCGCCCGGCTGCGGCACCTCGCCGAAGCTCTTGTGGGCGATGGTCAGCACGCGGTTGACCAGGTTGCCCCAGGTGGCGACCAGCTCGCCGTTGTTGCGGCGCACGAACTCGGCCCAGGTGAAGTCGGTGTCCTGCGCCTCGGGGCCGGCCACAGCGAGGTAGTAGCGCAGGGCGTCGGGATCGTACTTGGCCAGCACGTCGCGCACATAGATCACCACGCCGCGGCTGCTCGAGAACTTGCGCCCCTCCATGGTCAGGTACTCGGAGGAGACCACGTTGTGGGGGATGGCGAGCGGCTCGCCCTCGCCGCCGCCGAGCGTCCCCGCCAGGCCGTTGCCGTAGCCGATCAGCATGCTGGGCCAGATCACCGCATGGAAGACGATGTTGTCCTTGCCCATGAAGTAGTAGTGCTCGGCGGCGGGGTTCTGCCACCACTCGCGCCAGGCCTCGGG